>DAIRWG010000199.1:0-4237 GCA_036802405.1 Alloprevotella sp. | reverse complement strand
CATTCATATTCCCCATGAACAAATTCATGCTCATGCTGGGTGCGGCAGCATTCGGCTGCCTGACCCTTTCGGCCCAACACAAGGAAGTGAAAATCTCACTCATTGAAACGACCGACATCCACGGAAACTATTTCCCCTACGACTTCAAGAATGCGCAGCCCGGCGAAGGCAGCATGGCGCGCATTTCCTCCTATGTCAACCGTCAGCGTCAGGAGCGCGGCAAGGATGCCGTGGTGCTGCTCGACAACGGCGACATCCTTCAGGGCCAGCCTTCGGCCTACTACTACAACTACATGGACACGCAGTCCACTCACCTCTGTGCCGCTGTGCTCAACTACATGGGCTACGATCTCGGCACGGTGGGCAACCACGATGTGGAAACGGGCCATGCCGTGTATGACCGCTGGGTGAGCCAGTGCCAGTTTCCGATGCTGGGGGCCAACGTCATCGTGACGGCCACCGGCAAGCCTTACTGGAAACCCTACCGCATCATCGAGCGCAAGGGGGTGAAGATTGCCGTGCTCGGCATGATCACGCCGGGCATCCCCATGTGGCTGCCCGAGAACTTGTGGAAGGGGCTCCGCTTCGACGATATGGCCGAAGTGGCACGCCGCTACATGCCCGAAATGCGCAAGCAGGCCGACGTGGTGGTCGGACTGTTCCACTCGGGAGTGGGAAAAGCCGATGCTGCCTCCGGGGCTGAGAATGCTTCTGTTTATGTGGCGAAGACGGTGCCCGGATTCGACATCGTGTTTTGCGGCCACGACCACCGCGAGGCCAACCGCAAGGTGGTCAACACGGCCGGCGACACCGTGCTGGTGCTCAATCCGGCAGCCAATGCCCATGCGGTGGCACAGGCAGACCTGACGTTCACCCTCGGCAAGAAAGGTAAGACCATGAGCAAGAAGGTGGAGCATGCCACCATCGTCAACATTGACGGTGAAACGCCCGATCCGGCTTTTATGGCACATTTCAAGCCCCAATATGATGCCGTGAAGCAGTTCACTTCCGAGCAGATTGGCATCAACCAAAGCGACATGATTACCGAACCGGCCTTCTTCGGTTCTTCGGCCTTCATTGACTTCATTCACCAGATGCAGCTCAGGATTTCGGGTGCCGACATCTCCTTTGCCGCCCCCTTGGCTTTCGATGCCCGCATTCCGGCAGGTCCGATTCACGTGAGCGACATGTTCAAACTCTATGCCTATGAGAATCTGCTCTACGTGATGAATCTCACTGGGCAGGAAATCCAGGATTTCCTGGAATTCTCCTACGGCAAATGGGTCAGCCAGATGCATTCGCCTGCCGACCATCTGCTCCTTTTCCGCGAAAATGCCGCTTCGCTGCCCGATCCCTGGCAGCGGCTGCAGAATCCGAGCTACAATTTCGATTCGGCTGCCGGCATCCGCTACACGGTCGACGTGACGAAACCCATCGGGCAGCGTGTCAGCATCGAATCAATGGCCGACGGCCAACCTTTCGACCTCAAGCACACCTATCGCGTGGCACTCAACTCCTATCGTGGCAATGGTGGCGGAGGACTGCTCACGCAGGGAGCTGGCATTCCCGAGAAGGAATTGCCCCAGCGCATCGTGTGGAGCACCGAGAAGGACTTGCGCTACTATCTCATGACTTCCATCCGCGAGATGGGCACCATCAACCCGCAGCCCCTCAACCAGTGGCGGTTCGTTCCCGAAGAATGGGTGAAGCAGGCTGCAGAGCGCGATGCAGTGCTGCTTCGTCCCTAATATTTAAATCAAGAATTCCGCATCATGAAACAGTATCTTGACCTTCTCCAGCGCATTCTCGATGAAGGCGTGGAGAAAGGCGACCGGACGGGCACGGGCACACGCAGCGTCTTCGGTCATCAGATGCGCTTCAATCTGGAGGAAGGCTTTCCCCTCCTCACCACCAAGAAGCTGCATCTGAAATCCATCATCTACGAACTCCTGTGGTTTCTCAAGGGCGACACCAATGTGCACTACTTGCAGGAACACGGCGTGCGCATCTGGAACGAGTGGGCCGATGAACAGGGCGAGCTGGGGCCCGTCTATGGCTATCAATGGCGTTCATGGCCCGACTACAACGGTGGACACATCGACCAGATCTCGCAGGTGGTGGAGCAAATCAAGCACAATCCCGACTCGCGGCGCATGGTCGTGAGCGCATGGAACGTGGCTTGCGTGAACGACATGAAGCTTCCGCCCTGCCATTTGCTCTTTCAGTTCTATGTGGCCGAAGGCCGTCTTTCGCTCCAGCTTTACCAACGGTCGGCCGATACCTTCCTGGGCGTTCCATTCAACATTGCGTCCTATGCCTTGCTCCTGCAGATGGTGGCGCAGGTGACGGGACTGAAGGCGGGCGATTTCGTGCACACCACGGGCGACACCCATCTCTATCTCAACCATCTCGACCAGGCTCGCCTGCAGCTCACCCGCACGCCGCGAGCCTTGCCACGCATGCTGATCAATCCCGATGTAAAGTCACTCTTCGATTTTCGCTACGAGGATTTCCAGCTTGAAGGCTATGATCCTTGGCCCCACATCGCGGCTACAGTATCTGTGTAGGCAGGTGCTCATCGGCACAAGGCTTTTCATAGCATCCTTTACTCCCATCCGCAGTCATCCGCACTGCATTTCCCATCCTTCCAACCAAGTTCCTCCATGCCTCTGCCCTCTGCTTTTCTTGAAGAAATGAACCAGGTGCTCGGTGCCGATGAGGCCTCCAGCCTCTCTCGAGCTTTGACTGAAACACTCCCTTGCACCAGCATTCGCCTCAATCCGGCCAAACTTCCGCAGCACCTGCCCGCCGCGGTGCAATCCCCCGTGCCTTGGTGCGAGGAGGGACGCTATCTGGCGGAGCGGCCCGTGTTTACGGCCGACCCGCTTCTGCATGCCGGCTGCTACTATGTGCAGGAAGCCGCCTCCATGTTTGTGGAGCAGGCTTACCGCAAAATCGCCGAACATTTCACCCCCCATCGTATGCTCGACCTTTGTGCTGCACCGGGTGGCAAAAGCACCTTGTGGCGCAGCCTTTTGCCCGAAGGCGCCCTGTTGGTGGCCAACGAGCCCATGCGCCAACGCGCCCAAATCTTGGCGGAAAATCTCACCAAGTGGGGGCAGCCCGACGTGATGTGCACTTCTGCTTTTCCCGAGGAATTCAGCCGTTTCGGCAGTTTCTTCGATGTGGTGGCCACCGATGTGCCCTGCTCGGGCGAAGGCATGTTTCGCAAGGACGAGGAAGCCGTTGCCGCTTGGAGCCGTGAGGCCGTGTTGGCTTGTGCCGACCGGCAATGGCAGATTGTCTGCGACGTTTGGCCAGCCCTTCGGCAAGACGGATTTCTGGTCTACAGCACCTGCACCTTCAATCGTGAGGAAAACGAATGGATGGTGCAGCGCATCTGTCGCGAGCTGGGCGGTGAACTGGTGCCCGTCGAAGTGGATGAGGCTTGGCACGTGGCGGGCGACACCACAGGCGAGCATCTCCCAGTCTATCATTTCTTTCCCCATCGCACTCAAGGGGAGGGACTTTTCCTGGCCCTCATACGCAAAACGAGCGAAGCACCGCAAGCCAAGAAGAAAAAGGCAAAACGGGGTGGGGCAGGTGGCAAGCAGCCTGTGGCCCATGCCTCGAAAGTGGCGGGGTGGATGAGGCAAGGCCATGACTTCAAAATCCTGCGCCCCGATGAGGCACATCTGATGGCCGTGCGCGAAACATTGGCCGACGACATGCAGCTGCTGAGCAGCCACGTGCTCACACTGACTGCCGGTGTGCTGCTGGCTGAGGAGCGTGGCAAAAAACTCATTCCCCAGCATGCCTTGGCCCTGTCGCACGTGTTGCGCGAAGATGCCTTCCCCATGGTGCCGCTTTCACGCGAGCAGGCCTTGGACTATCTGCGCCGTCAGGCCATCACGCTCGGAGCCGATGCGCCCCGAGGCTATGTGGTGGCTACCTTCGAAGGGCATCCGTTGGGATTTCTCAACAATCTTGGCGCGCGTGCCAACAATCTCTATCCGCAGGAATGGCGCATACGCAATCTGTAGGCGCGTGAACAATGGGCTGCTTCGTGCGGAGCATGTGACCTTGCGGAAGGACAGAAGGACATGGTTCATGGAACGGACTTGATCAAGGAAGTAGGGCGTCCAGTTTGATGTACTCATTTTGCATGCGTCAAAGGCGGGTTGAAAGCCCAACAGTTGCTTTCAGCCCAGGGCATCGCCCTGGGTTAGGCCGTTCT
>DAIRWG010000198.1:0-4303 GCA_036802405.1 Alloprevotella sp. | reverse complement strand
ATCAAGCTCACCGCCACCAAGGGATATGCCGACTACCTGCTCACGCAGGTCAACAACGGCGTGCTCACCGTCACTTGGGACAGCAAACGCCTCCGCCGCGACTTCAAACGCAAGAAGTTCACCCTCGCTTGCCTCGTCGAAATCACCGCTCCCGTTCCCGCCAAGGTCGAGGCATCGGAGGGTTCTTTCGTCAGCTTCACGCAAGCCATGAGCCTTCCCGCCAAGTTTGAAGTGGAAGCCGAGTCGGGGGCAACGGTCAAAGCTTCCGCACTCAATGGCGACGATGTGGAAGTGGACGTGAGCAGCGGTTCGCGTTTCGAGGCCACCGCCATGCATCTGCACAGCCTCGATGTGGACGCCAGCAGCGGATCGGCCGTCACCATCGGCGGCATCGTGGCCACCGCAGAGGTCGACCTCGATGCTTCCAGCGGCAGCACGCTGCACGCTTCGCTCGACCGTTCTCCCGGCAGCCTCAAGGCCGAAGCTTCCAGCGGTGCCCGCCTCCATCTGTCGGGCAGCCTCGAAGGCCAGACCTACCTGGAAGCCAGCAGCGCGGGCAAACTCGATGCATCGGCCCTGCGCGTGCCCTCAGCCAAAGTGGATGCTTCGAGCGGCGGCAAACTGAGTGCCCCGCAGGTGGAACGCCTCACCTTCAGTGAATCCTCCGGCGGCAAGGTCAGCTGGACGGGCCATCCGCAAGTGACGAAGAAGGACTGACCGGCACACTCCCATCACTTGGGAACCGTCAGAAGCTTTAGCCGCAGGTGGTTCCCATCTTTGCAACCATCCGATTAAACATTACTCCCAAGCCCCTGTCGCACACGAGTGTGGCGGGGGCTTTTCTTGCGTGCATGACGGGATTCTTCCACTGCGTCAGCCGCTGCTTTAGTCGTGAAAAACGTGCAATTGGTCTATTATCGGTTGTTCGGCCCAACATTTTTTGCCAATTTTGCACTTGCAAACCACACAAACATCTATATATTTCCACTATGAAGAAAGTAACCCTTTCACTTTCCCTCGTGGCCGCCGCCCTCTGCATGAGCAGCTGCGGCACCACGGGCAGCAGCGTGCTCGGCAATGTGGGCAGCGCCATTCTCAATGGTTCCGCCAACGGCAACGCTTCTTCTTCCAGCTCATCCAGCACCGCCACCAGCGCACTGGGCAACCTGCTCGGCACGCTGCTCGGCAGCAGCTCCAGCATATCGCAGAGCGACCTCATCGGCACCTGGAACTATCAGGGCGCCGACTGCGTGTTTGAATCCGAAAACCTTCTGGCAAAGGCCGGCGGTGCCGTGGCCGCCTCGAAAATCGAGAGCCAGCTCAACACCCAGCTCGCCAAGGTGGGCATCAAGCAAGGGGCTTGTTCCTACACCTTCAACAAGGACAACACCTACACCGCCACCATCGGTGGCCGCACCCTTTCGGGCAACTACACGCTTGATTCTAAAAACAAGACCGTGAAGCTCACCTACTTGGCAGGCCTCGGTTCGATGACGGCTCATGTGGCCAAGTCGGGCAACACGCTCAGCCTTCTGGTCGACAGCGACAAGCTGCTCAACGTGGTGAAGGGAGCATCCGTGCTGGCCAAGGGATCCTCCACGCTCAGCGCCGTGTCGTCGCTCCTGAGCAAATACGACGGCATGTACGTCGGCATGAAGATGAAGAAGTGAATTCCCGCTTCATTGCGCCCCGCGCCATCTGGTGGAAGCCTGCATCCTGAAGCATGGCTTAATTAAACGTTCACGCACGAAGCCCCTGCCACCCCATGTGCATGCATGGATTGGCAAGGGCTTCGTGCGTTTTTCTTGTATGGAATCTTCGCCGCAAGGCTTCGTGCTCCTTGGTGGCCCATAGTGGAAAAGCGAAGCATCCCTGAGCTCGCGTCTGGGAAGCAACTGTTCCCCACATGCCTCCATTAATAGTCCGTTAAGTTACATGGTGGTCGCATGACATGGCACGACTCACCCCGTTAGGGGTGAAATTGCGTAGCCAGGTATGTGGAGAGCTTGGCTCGACACATGCCTGGTCCTCCGATTTGTGCGATACCATTACGGGGCACGCCGTAGGTGTGCGGATTGTTCCACAAGCATGCATGGCATGTTTGGCGTTTTAGCTGGTCTTTCCCCATGGCCGACGGCGTGTTCCACACCTTAGAACAATCCGCACACCTGCGGTGTGCCCCATTCTCAGCCACATGGGGCGCTAAATCCAGGCATGCGGAGTGTCTCCGCATACCTGGCTACCCAATATCACCCCTAATGGGGTGAGCATGGCGTGCGGAAAAATCAACAGACAAAACATAACGGACTATTTCTCCATGCACAACGCCAACAAACATACAACGAAGGCTGCACACCGCGTTCTCCACTAAGTGACGAACGGTGTGCAGCCTTCGTCGTATCTGAGATTTCGGAGGAGGGTCAGGCATGCTGCCAGCCCTGGGCCTTCAGGTCAAACTCGTTGCCGTCGCGCGTCACCAGTTTGCGGCCGAGTTCCTCGCGCGTGATGTGCCCGATCACCTTCACATCCTCCAGTTCGCTCACCCGCTCGTGTTCCGTCAGCGGCACCGTGAAGAGCAGTTCATAGTCCTCGCCCCCGTTCAGTGCGGCCGTATACACGTTGAAGTTGAACTCCTCGGCAGCCACCGCTGTCTGGTAGTCGATCGGGATGCGTTCCTCGTAGATGCGGCACCCCACGTGGCTCGCCTCGCAGATGTGCATCATCTCCGACGAGAGGCCGTCGCTGATGTCCATCATCGCAGTCGGGCGGATGCCCGCCTCGCGCAGCCGCGCCACGATGTCGCGCCGCGCCTCCGGCTTCAGCAGCCGCTCGATCAGATATTCCCGTCCGCTGAAGTCGGGCTGTGCCATCGTTTCCGCCGTAGCCTTCTGCGATTCAAACACCCGCTTCTCGCGCTCCATCAGCTGCAGCCCCATGTAGGCCGCGCCCAGGTTGCCGCTCACGCACACCAGGTCGGTGTCGTGGGCACCCGAGCGCATCACCACATCGTGGGCCGGAGCCTCGCCCACACACGTCAGGCTCAAGGCCAGTCCCGTCACCGACGACGTCGTGTCGCCGCCCACGAGGTCCACTCCGTGGCGTTCGCAGGCCAGGCGGATGCCCGCATAGAGTTCCTCCATGTGCTCCACGCCGAAGCGGCGTCCCACCGCCACGCTCACCAGCAGCTGCCGGGGCGTGCCGTTCATGGCATACACGTCGGAGAAGTTCACCATCGCCGCCTTGTAGCCCAAATGCTTCAGCGGCGTGTACACGAGGTCGAAGTGAATGCCCTCCATCAGCATGTCGGTCGTGATGAGGGTGCGGATGTTGCATCCCTCGCCGCCGTAGTTCATCACGGCGCAGTCGTCGCCCACGCCGTGCAGCGTGCAGGCATTGTGAAGTTTGATGTCGTCGGTGAGATGGTGGATGAGGCCAAACTCGCCCAAGGTCGATATTTCTGTCATAGTTTTTCTCGCTCGTCAAAAGTAAATTCCCAATCCGATCTTCACGCCCACCGTGCTGTTGTTCGAGAAGTCGTGGAGCGACATCTTGTAGTAAACCGAGGGCTCAAGCGTGATGTAGTGGTTGAGGAAGAAGGAATAGCCCACCTCGCAGGGAATCATCAAGTCGTTGTTGCTCGGCGTGAAGTGGTCATACTCCGCACCCGCACCCAGAAACACGCCGCACTGGTCGAAGTAGTAGCGCACACCGGCCCCCACGCTCACGTCGTCGATGGCCTTCGTGTGGTCGTAGCCCACCGAGGCACGCAGCAGCAGGCAGTCGGCTGCAAAGTAGCCCGCATTGACATCCAGTCCCATGCGGAACTTCTCGTTCGAACTGTAGGAAAGCCCCAGTCCCGACACCGATGCCCCCACATATTTCGTGCCTTGGGCAAAAGGAGTGGACGACTGTGCCTGGGCACCGAGCGCGCTGACGAGCAGCAGCAGCGTGCAGAGGAAATGCTTCATTTTCATTGTGATGAAAGAATGTGAATGGTTTTGTTGTATTCGTGTGAAGAAGAGTGTGCCGGCCGAGGTGCTTGTTTCAGCCAAGGCCTCAAGCCACTCAAGAAGGACAAAAGTAGCAAATCTTTTCAAAAAACTCGGGCAAATCATCGGGTTTTAACCTTCGTTGAGCCACCTCCAGGGCCACATGCCCCATCGTGCGGCGCAGGTTCACCTCGATGCACGGGTGCAGCAGCACCCCGCCGTCCGCCCCGTCGGGAGGGGTCACCAGCATCATGTCGATGCCCAGCGGCCCCACATAGCCGCCCCCCAAGTGTTCCGCCAACGCCCCTTCGCAG
>DAIRWG010000197.1:0-4320 GCA_036802405.1 Alloprevotella sp. | reverse complement strand
GCTGGATCTTCGCCCAGTGCCTCATCTACGCCGGATCGGCCTTAGGCCTGGCCGGATATGTCGATGTGCTGCTGCGCAAGCGCCAGTGAACCCTCCCCTCCTTTTCTCCCTTGAATAATGGCGAACCCACTACGTTAGCCCGTCAAATAACGGACTTAGCGTAGTGGGTTCGCTGCTTTCTACGTCCGGCAGTATGCTTTGCCGAGGCAAATGATGAGGCTAATGATCATTGGGGCCTCGTTTTTTTTACCTTCTATTCTGCAAGCAGTTCATCAAAGTAATTGCCGCCTCCAGCTCTCTTCACCAGGCCATCGTTCATCTCTGCCAAAATATTCGTGATGCTCACTTGATTCCGGTTGACAGTCGGTGGACAAAAATAAAAGAGGAAGACAACAAGCCGATTGAACATCAGCAAGCTAATCTTCCTCTTTCGTGCGCCTGATAGGACTCGAACCTACACGACCGAAATCACCAGATCCTAAGTCTGGCGCGTCTACCAATTTCGCCACAAGCGCGTGCTGCCTTGCCGCCGTGCGGGGCTGCAACGTGTGCAAAATTAGGGGTTTTGCGCGGATTGGCCAAGCATTTGGCGCGGAAAATGGGCCGCGGGGGCTTCACTCCGGCCGGTGGGTGCGTAAGGGGGGATTATTACTCGGGAGTTTCCTTCACGATCCGTGGGCGGTAGATGGCGCGTAGTACACCGAAGATGGCGCCCACGCCGCCCATTGATTGGCCGTTTTTTCGTGCATTTCCAAACCAACCATGCCCGTTTTCCCGAGCATTTCCAAACCAACTTTGCCTGTTTTTCCGAGCATTTCCAAACCAACTTTGCCTGTTTTTCCGTGCATTTCCAAACCAACAGTGGCCGTATTCCCGTGCATTTCCAAACCAACCGGGGCCCTTCTTCCGTGCATCCTGCAGCCGGTCAGGGCGCGGAGTCGGGGGACGATTTGCAACGATTCGGCGGAGCAACGGGGAATGTTAGCAAAAAAAATCGTAATTTTGCATGGTGCGGCATTGGCCCCTTGGCATGAGCTGCGGGGCAATGCGCGCAACGGAACACCCTCCGTTCGTCCCCGATCCGCCCGGCCAAGGCCCGCAGATCGGGGCCGATGACGCAGCATTCCCCCCCAAAAAACATACACCACACGATGAGCGAAGAGAAGCATACACCCCAAGAAGAACCGAAACCCGACACCATGTCAGGCTCCACGGCCGACACCACGGCCAACACCACGGCCGACACCACGGCCGACGACTCCTCCGACGAAGCCTCCGAAGAATCCTCCGGCGAGGCCGAGGCACACTCCGACTACCACCCCGCCGAGGTGAAGGACCAGGAGGGCAACCTGCAGCTGACGGGCATGTACCAGAACTGGTTCTTGGACTATGCCTCCTACGTGATCCTCGAGCGCGCCGTGCCCCACCTGGGCGACGGCCTCAAACCCGTGCAGCGGCGTATCCTCCACTCCATGAAGCGCCTCGACGACGGCCGCTACAACAAGGTGGCCAACATCGTGGGCCACACCATGCAGTTTCACCCCCACGGCGACGCCTCCATCGGCGATGCACTGGTGCAGCTCGGGCAGAAGAACCTGCTCGTCGACTGCCAGGGCAACTGGGGCAACATCCTCACGGGCGACTCGGCCGCCGCACCGCGCTACATCGAGGCACGCCTCTCGAAGTTTGCCCTCGACGTGCTCTTCAACCCCAAGACGACGGAGTGGAAACTCTCCTACGACGGCCGCAACAAGGAGCCGGTGAGCCTCCCCGTGAAGTTCCCCCTGCTGCTGGCCCAGGGCGCCGAAGGCATTGCCGTCGGCCTGTCGGCCAAGATTCTGCCCCACAACTTCGGCGAACTGTGCGATGCCGCCATCAGCTATCTGCACGGCGAACCCTTCCATCTCTATCCCGACTTCCTCACCGGCGGGTCGATCGACGTGAGCCGCTACAACGACGGCCTGCGCGGCGGCACGGTGAAGGTGAGGGCCAAGATCGAGAAGGTGGACAACAAGACGCTCGCCATACGCGAGATTCCCTACGGCAAAACGACCTCCTCGCTCATCGACTCCATCCTCAAGGCCAACGAGAAGGGCAAGATCAAGATTCGCAAGGTCGACGACAACACGGCGGCCGACGTCGAGATCCTCGTCCACCTCACCCCGGGCGTCAGCTCCGACAAGGCCATCGACGCGCTCTACGCCTTCACCGACTGCGAAACGAGCATTTCGCCCAACTGCTGCGTGATCGACGAGAAGAAGCCCAAGTTCCTCACCGTGAGCGACGTGCTGCGCCGCTCCGTCGACACCACGCGCGAGCTCCTGCGCCGCGAGCTGCTCATCCGCCGCGGCGAACTGGTGGAGAGCCTGCACTTCGCCTCGCTCGAGCGCATCTTCATCGAGGAGCGCATCTACAAGGACCGAGCCTTCGAGCAGGCACGCGACATGGACGCCGCCGTCGGCCACATCGACTCGCGTCTCGAGCCCTTCAAGCCCACCTTCTACCGCGAGGTGACGCGCGACGACATCCTCCGCCTCATGGAGATCAAGATGGGCCGCATCCTCAAGTTCAACAAGGACCGCGCCGAAGAGCTCATCGCCCGCATGAAGGAGGAAGTGGAACGCATCGACCGCGACCTGCAGAACATGGTGGAGGTGACGGCCAACTGGTTCCGCCTGATCCGCGACAAATATGCCGCGCAGCACCCCCGCCGCACCGAAATCCGCTCCTTCGACTCCATCGAGGCCACCAAGGTGATCGAAGCCAACGAGAAGCTCTACATCAACCGCGAGGACGGATTCATGGGCACGGGGCTCAAGAAGGACGAGTTTGTGGAAAACTGCTCCCCCATCGACGACGTCATCCTCTTCTACCGCGACGGCACCTACAAGGTGACGCGCGTGCAGGACAAGGTGTTTATCGGCGAAACGGAGCGCATGAAGGGCGAGAAACGCAAGAAGAAGCCCGAGGTGATCCACATCGCCGTGTTCAAGAAGGGCGACAAGCGCACGATCTACAACGTGGTCTACGTCGACGGCGCCACCAACGCCTGCTACATCAAGCGCTTCAACGTGACCTCCATCACCCACGACCGCGAATACGACGTGACGATGGGCACCCCCGGCTCGCGCATCCTCTACTTCACGGCCAACCCCAACGGCGAGGCCGAGGTGGTGAAGGTCACCTTCAAGCCCAACCCCAAGCTCAAGCGCATCAGCTTCGACAAGGACTTCGGCGAAATCCTCGTGAAGGGGCGCCAGAGCCGTGGCAACCTCCTCACCCGCCTCGACGTGCACCGCATCACCCTCAAGGCCCACGGAGCCTCCACCCTGGGCGGCCGCAAGGTGTGGTTCGACCACGATGTGCAGCGCCTCAACTACGACGAGCGCGGAGCCTACCTCGGCGAGTTCCACTCCGACGACCTCGTGCTCGTGGTGCTCGAGAGCGGTCAGTGGTACACCACCTCCTTCGACCTCAACAACCACTACGAACCCACCGGCATCCTGCGCGTCGAGAAGTTCAGCGAGCACAAGGTGTGGACCGCCGTGCTCTACGATGCCGACCAGCAAGGCTTCCCCTACGTCAAGCGCTTCACCCTCGAGCGTGCGGCGCAGGCACGTCCGCAGTCGTTCGTTGGCGACAATCCCGCCACGCGCTTCGTGCTCCTCACCGACGAGCGCTACCCCCTGCTGCGCCTCACCTTCGGCGGCAGCGATGCCTTCCGCGACCCCCTCGAGGTCGACGTGGAGCAGTTCATCGGCGTGAAGAGCTACAAGGCCAAGGGCAAGCGCCTCACCACGCTCGCCACCGACCGCATCGAGGAACTACCCCCCGTGCGTCAGGCCGACGACGAATCCGATGCCCTCGCCGCCGGTGCCGACGGCGAAGCACCTGCCGCCGATGAGTCCGCATCCACTCCGGCCGAGGAGGAAGGCCCCTTCACGCTCGACCTCTTCACCGCTGCCGAGGACAATGCCGAGGATTGACCATCCATAGCCACCTACACACACACACATGCAAAGCGCCCGCACGGCAATCGTTTCAGCCGTGCGGGCGCTTTGTGGAAAATCGAGCATCACCGAGCCCGCGGCTCCCCAAGCCCCCTTCGCTGAACATTCCGCCGCACGGCTTCGTGCCCTTTGGTGGTAAATAAAACATCGCCGCAAGGCTTCACGACCTCTATTTTTATTAATCATACCAAACAAACGAGGGAAAATCCGAGCGTTTGTTTGGTATGATTAATAAAACGCCTCACTTTGCCGAAAGTTTTATAGTCAAGCAATAATGGTTTGGGAAAACCTGAGGTATAAGCCATGGGGG
>DAIRWG010000196.1:0-4331 GCA_036802405.1 Alloprevotella sp. | reverse complement strand
TTAACCTGTCAACCCGTTAACCTGTCAACCCGCCCCCCTCATTCGGCCAAGGGAGCATAGTAGGTTTCTCCCTTCGCGCCCTTGAGCAGCGACGGGTGGAAAATGGCCACCAGATCGGCCAGCAGGCGCTCGGGATGGAACGGCGTTTCTTCGTAGAAAGGCACACGGAGCGTGTTGCACGCCCACACGCGGCGCTTCTGCCACGGGACGAAGCGGGCGAAGCGCGGATTGTCGGTGGCCATCTGCCGATAGGTCAACGGGGCTGCTGCCCCATACTTCACCAGCCACACGTCGGCTGCATGGCCCCGTGCAAACACGCTCTCGAAGTCGAGCGTCAGGCTGCCGGACTCGGGGCGGTCGGCCCACAGATATCCGGCTCCGGCATCGGCGAGCAGGCGGCCCATGGTGCTGTGGCCTCCGGGCTCGTACCACGTGGCGCCCATCGGAAGGTCGCACACGACGGTCGGACGGTGCTCACGGCACTGCACCACACTTTGGGCCAGCGTGGTGTAGGCACGTTCCACTGCCGAGAACAGGGAGTCGGCCCGTTCGCCCTGCCCCACGAGGCGGCCGTAGAAACGCATCCATTCGGCACGGCCCAGGGGGGAGGTTTCCATGTAGTCGGCACACTCGATGACGGGCACGCCGAGCGTGGCCAATGCTCCCAGTCCGGCGTTTTCGAACGGGCTGACCCACACGGCATCGGCCCCGACGGCCCGCATCTGCTCCACATCGGGCTGCATCGACGAGCCCATGGGCTTCACCCTTCCGCCTTGGGTGGTGAGCAGGGCCTTCACCCGGCTGCCCACCACATAGTCGGCATCGGCCAGCCCAGCCACACGGCCGGCACCACCGAGTTCATCGAGCAGCGCGGCATGCACGGCACTGGTCAGCACGGCCCGTTCGAGCGGCACGCGCACCACTTGCCCCTCGGGCAAACGGCTGGGCAAGGGTTGGCGGCGGTCCACCAGCACGTAAGTGGCCAGCAGCCGCCCCTTGCCCCAAGGATCCTTCACCCGGGCCACGGCGAAGCTGTCCGTCTGCTCCATTTCGAGCAGCGCGGCATGGGTCAGCAGGTTGCCCCCGGCCTGCGCATCGGGCCGCCCGGACGAACAGGAAGCGAGCAGCAGGAGAATGGCCAGCATGGGGAGTAAACGGGAAATTGTGAGCGTGTGTTTCATCGGAAGTAGGTGATATTTTGTTTGAGTTGACGCGTGGCGGTTTGGCACGCAAGCAAGCAGCAACGGCAGCCATTTTCATCCTTAAAGAAAAGGCCGCAAGCGTCTCCGCCTACTGAATGAAGGAGAAACGTTTGCGGTCCCTGTGCCGGATGCTGTTCTAAGTATTATTACAGTTCATGCGGCCGCATCACAAGGTGATTTCGCCCGCAATGCTGGTGTTCATCTTTTCGATGATCACTTCGCGGCTATAGCCGTGGCCGATGAGGTACATGAGCTTCGTGAGCATGCTTTCGAGCGTGCTGTCGTAGCCGTTGATCACACCGGCCTGAAGCAGCTGGAGGCCGGTTTCGTAGCGGTGCATCTCCACCGTGCCCTTCGAGCACTGCGTGATGTTGACCACGATCACGCCGCGCTTGATGAGTTCGCGGATGCGATCCACAAACCACGGCTTCTGCGGTGCATTGCCCGAACCGAAGGTTTTGAGCACCAGGGCACGCAGCCCGTCGACGGCGAAGCACGTGTCGACCACCTCCTTGCGGATGCCCGGAAAGAGGGTGAGGATCATCACGTTGTTGTCCATCAGGAAGTGGGGCGTGAAGGCTGCTCCCGGGGCCGGACGGCGGATGAGGTAGTCCTCGTACTTGATGTGGATGCCGGCATGTGCCAGCGAGGGGAGGTTGAACGAACGAAAGGCGTTGAAGCCCTCGGCATTGATCTTGGTGGTGCGGTTGCCGCGCATCAGCCGGCTCTCGAAGAAGATGCACACTTCGGGCACCATGGGCTGGCCCTCGGCATTGCGTGCGGCGGCTATCTCGATGCTCGTCAGGAGGTTTTCCTTGCCGTCGGTGCGGAGCTGGCCGATGGGCAGCTGCGAACCGGTGATGATGACGGGCTTGCCCACATTCTCGAGCAGGAAGCTCAGGGCCGATGCGGTGTAGGCCATGGTGTCGGTGCCGTGCAGCAGCACGAAACCATCATAGTCGGCATAGTGGTCGGCTATGATGTGGGCCATCTTCACCCAGTAGCGCGGCTCCATGTCGGAGGAGTCGATGGGGGGATTGAACGTGAGCGCATCAATGTGGTAGTTGAACTGGTTGAGTTCGGGCACATAGTGGCGGAACTGCTCGAAATCGAAATTTTCGAGCGCTCCCGTCTCGGGATTTTCGATCATGCCGATCGTTCCTCCCGTGTATATAATGAGTATGTGTGGAGTCCTTAACTGTTCCATGTGTGCAAAGCTACACATTTTTGACGATTTCTGCCACTCCTCGGACTGCATATTTGCGATGCACGCATCTGCCTCCGTTTGTCAATCTGACAAATTGGCTTAAAAAAATCCGAACCATGGCCCAATGCTCCGCAACATTTGCTGACAAGCCCACGGCATAGGGTGCATAAAGTGACAGAACGACAACTTTCATTTTCCCTTCTCCCTCCACGCCTTGCTGCCTTATGCCGGCATGATTCCCAGGTGCTAGTGATTCCACAATCCGACGATATGCCCCTCGGCACGGCACAAAAAAGGCTCTATAACGAGTCGTGTGGGCAGTCAGATCAGCCATCATTCTTCACTTGGAGTTACCACCAAGGGGCACGAAGAAGCACGAAGCCATGCGGCTGAATGTTCTACGAAGAGGGCGTGGGAGAACTGCGGCTTTCCGACCGTGGTCTCGGGAATGCTATAGGGTTTTATCCGCGAAGGGCCGCTAAGAGACGCGAAGACCATGCGGATGACTTTGAACGCGAAGGGCCCATTGGGCCACAAAGAACCGCGAAGCCATGCGGCAGAGTCTTTTACCACCAAGGACCATGAAGAAGCACGAAGCCCTGCGGCATCATATGACAGCAAGGACTATCAGTGCAATGCTTTAGATGATCATTGGTTACCCACACGAAACATTGCACGGCACAAAAAAAAAGAGCTGTACAACGCTTTCGCATCATACAACTCATCTTCCGATAATCATTTGAGCCTCTTGTCGGATTCGAACCAACGACCCCGAGATTACAAATCACGTGCTCTGGCCAACTGAGCTAAAGAGGCGGGTGGGTAAGCTAACTATATCGCGCCGCTACAACCAACTACCTTTGCTGCGGTCAAGCCCTGGAGGATTCGAAGGGAGCTGGCCGTACAGCACTTACCCATGTGTGCAAGTCATTTCTGATTTGCGAGTGCAAAGGTAGGCATTTCTTCCCTATGCACCAAATTTTTCAGCCGTTTTTTCTGATTTTTCCCGTATTTTCTTCTTTTTCCCATCTAAATTCCTGTATTTCCACCATTTTTCAAATTCCCCAACGCCTCCAGCGCCTCCACATCGGCCGGGAGCCAGCGGAGCGAAGCGGCCTCATCGAGCGTCACCCAGCGCAGGGCATCGTGTTCCAGCCGGTGGGGCTGGCCTTCGCTGATGCGGCAGAGCAGGCAATGCATGGTGAGGTGGAAGGCCGGATAGTCGCACTCCACGGTGCAGAGCAAGCGTTCGGCCGCCACCTGCATGCCGAGCTCCTCGCGAATCTCGCGCTCGATGGCCTCAGCCTGCGTTTCGCCGGGTTCCATCTTGCCGCCGGGAAACTCCCACCAGCCCCGGAACTCCCCGTAACCGCGCTCGGCGGCCAGGAAGGTGTCGCCCTGCTGCGGATCGCTTCGGCGGATGATGGCCGCCACCACTTCTATGCTTTTCTTCATCGGCTTTTACGGATTTGAACACGCGACGGTCACTCCTGCCCGCCGGCCGGTGCATCGGCAGCCTGCTGCTGTTCCCAATCGTTCCATTGCTTCATGGCTTCCTGCCAGTCGGTCTGCTCGCCGGCCGCCACGGCCTCAGCCTCGCGCCGGGCCGCATCGCGGGCCTTGTCGCGTGCACGCTTGGCCTTCATGGCCTCGATGGTGGCATCGTCGAGAATGAGGATGGCACCGCGGTCGATGGCTGCTTGCAGCTCTTCTTCGCCAAAGGCTTTGCCCGGCTCGTTGAAGTCGGAGATGTTGAATTCGAAATCCACGCGCAGGTCGTGGCGCACCAATTTCTGCTGATAACGGTTGCCGGCATTCTTGAGCCGGAGCAACTTGCCGATCTGCTTGATTTCATCGGCCGAGAATTTATTTCTGCCCATATGAGAGAGATTCTGTCTGGAATTTGGATGAAAAGGTAAGGT
>DAIRWG010000195.1:0-4346 GCA_036802405.1 Alloprevotella sp. | reverse complement strand
AAGAGCTGCTCCTTGTCTGCGCAGTTTTTGCCGTCTACGAGGCGATAGTACATGCCGCCCTGCTCAGCAGGCAGATGCTTGCTGACGACAAACGCCGTGTTCTGCACCACCTCGCCCGACAGTTCGTCGAACGTGCGCGGACCGAGATGCAGCATCGAGTCGATGTGGTAGTGCTCCAAGAACTTTGTACGCAACTTCTCGAACGACGAGAGGAACATCCAGCTCTGCATATTGATTTGCGCCATCTTGCCGTTTGGAGCCAAACGCTCCATGCCCATCAGCATAAACACGGAGAAGAGGTCAGCCTTCCCCTCCTCGTAATGCTTCTTCACATACTTGCCCAGCACCTCATCGAAGCGTCCGCTCCCCATATACGGCGGATTCATGCACAGTGCGGCATACCGGGCAGTCAACGCAAGGATGATGCGCATATACGGCATCAGCAACAGGACGTCAGCGGACACCACCCCACCCTTCGCCAACAGCTCCTCATATTCTTGTGTACGAATCATCACGGCATTGCGCGTCTGCTCCGCAATGTCGAACTTCATGATGCTGCCCAGCGTGCCGGCATGGTCCATCAGCAGGATGGCATCGGCGAGCTGCTGCACCATCTCGTCGTTGGCACCCAGCAGATAGTGGGGCAGCGCGTCGCGCAGATACTCCTCGGCAGTGCGCTCGTCGCCCTCGGTTGCAATGGATTCGGCACCAATGGCTTCGGCTGCAATGGTTTCGGCTATGGGGCGCGGCATGTCGTAGACGCGCGGCATGATGCGGCCGTCGAGGAAAGCCGTGTCCTTCTGGCACGCCTTCATCAAGAGGGCAAACGTGGCCAGCTGCTTGGCCCGCGTGTCGAGGTCGATGCCAAGGATGTTTTGGCGCAGGATCTGGGTGATGGCTTGCGAGGGGCTGTAGCCCTCCTCCACATAGATCTGATAGAGCAGGTCGAAGCACTCGTTGAGGATGTGGCCCGAGCCACAGGCCAGGTCGGCCACCGTCAGCTCGGCGAGGTCGTCCACTTGCAGCATGTCGCCGCCTTGCGGTGCGTCGACCAGGTATTTCATCCCGTTCTTCACCTCGCAATAGGGGTTGCTGTCCACGTAGATGCGCCCCAGGGTGTTCTCCACCATGTATTTCACGATCCAGTTGGGCGTGAATATCTGCGTGGCGGGTGCAATCTCGTCGGCATCGTACTTGCCCTTCTTGGCAAACGCCTCGGCTTTGCGGTCGGAGATGTAGAACTGGTAGAGCCAGCCGATGAGTTCGGCAGAGCGGAAATCATCGTCGGTGACAAATGCCGTGTCGTTGAGCATGCTCACAAAGCCCCCATCCGCCAGGATGTTTTGTGGCAGAAGCAGCTCGGTGTAGTCGGCAATCTGGCCGAAGCACCGGTTGATGATCGGATTCTCATGGCAGTAAGCCACGATGAGCAGGGCAAACTGCTCGTTGGTCTTGCTGCCGTCGTCGAGCAGTTCCATCAGTTTGCCGCGCACGTCGGCTGCCATCTGCGGCATGCGCCCCTGTCGCGCATCGCTCACGATGACGGGCACACGGCCTCCGTCGCCATCGTAAGCCAGCACGGGCGACGTGAAGCCCTGCTTCTGCATGATGCGGATGGCTACAAAGCGGTTGAACCACGTGTAGGCCGCCTCTTCTGCCACGGCCTTGACGCCACGGGCGCAGACGTTGTTGTAGAGCGACATCCAGCGGCGGTAGAAGTCCGTCGACACCGTGTCGCCCATGAACACGGCACCGCCCTCTATGGCCAGAGGCATTTCAGCGGCTTCACCCGTCAGCAGGTCGAAGCCCATGGCCTGCAGGCGGTTCTTGACGCCTTGCATCAGTATCGTTCGGGCCTCTACCGCGAAGCGTTTCAGTCTGTTGGTATCCATATCGTAAACAGTCCTATCCTATAATGATATCGTTGTCATCGTTGATGTATCGCATGAGCTCGGCTTTCAGTCCAGCCAGATAGATGTCGACATCGGCCTCGGTGCGCATGGGCTGCGTGGTGTGCGTGTCGAGGTACACCACCTTGCGCAGTCGGGGCCGGGGCTGAGGCTTGTCGGGCGTGGTCGTGCCGCCTTGGCCCCCGTTGCCGTCATGGCCTCCATGGTCATCGTCATCAGGCTGAGGCGCAGGCGATGGTGCAGGAATGGCCCGGTTGATCTTCCTCATCTCATCCTCAAGGAACTGATGCGTGTCGGCATTGGCCTGCAGGGCATAAAAGTTGCCGGTGCTCGTCTTGGTGGTGATCGTGGCATCGCGTTGGGCAAACTTGTCGCGAGCCACTTTCATCTCGAGGGCATATTGCTCCAGCTCGTCAAACACCCGGTTGTAGCGGGTCTTTATCTGCTCGATGAGCCGCGCCTTGCATTCGCCAAGCTGGCCGTTCAGCGTGCGCATCATCTTCATGTACGACGGCATCCGCTCCCACGGCTCCTCGTCGGTGCGGATGGCACGGAGTGCCTCTACCGACGGCTGCTGGTTGTCGGCAAGGAAGGCGAAGTTGTCGCGGTTGTCGTCGAGAAACTTGCGCACCCTCTCGTAGTTGGTGAACTGGTCGTTGCGGAACGAGTTGATGCTCTTGCAGCGGTCGAAGAGCTGGCTAGCCTCGGCGCGTGCGTCGATGATGGTCCGGAAGAACTTCAGGTGGTCGCGCTCCGCGCGCCAGCTCTCCATCAGTGCCACGGCCTCGTCGATGGTGTGGGCAAAAGGACATCCGCCAAGCTCGCGCGAGAGGAGGCGATAGCTTTTTAGAAGTTTCTTAAGCATGCTGTCGTCTGTCTCCTTGCAGTTGCGGAACAGTTCGGTGCTGTCGTTGCTGCCCTTCACCGACATCACGTTGAAGATGTGCTTCCAGGCATCGATGAAGTCGTTGAGCACCTCTTGCGCGATGGCTTTGGCCTTCTCCACCGTAAACTTGCCGGCATCACGCACAATGTTGCGGGCCGTGTCCTCACGGCTCACGTTGGGATTGTTGTTGTAGTTGAAGGCATAGAGATGACGGCGCACCAGTTCGTTGATGTAGTAGATGGTGGCATAGTCCGACCATCCGTAAGGCACCTTCGAGAATTGGCGCACCACATCTGCCACCGTCACGTCGTGGGGCTGGCGGTCGAGAATGTCCTTCACTTTCTTCTCGGGAGTGCTGAGCGGCATGTTGGGGAGTTCGGCCTCGATCGGACGCAGGATCTTTGCCGAGAGTTCGGCACCATTCTTCGGCGTCTCGCCACCAACGACAAGCATGGCAAACGGATAGAGCTTTTCCATGTGACGGCTCAGCAAAGTCTCGTAGCGCTCGGCCTTCTTGGCAGTGCCGGCCTCCGAAGCCGAAAGCACCTCTCCGCATGAAATGACGGGGCAGGTGTCGAGCATGTGCTGGAACTGCGGCTTGATGTCCTTTTCGTAGAGTTCCTTGGCACGCTGGCGGAAAATCTCCTTGGTGCGCTGGCGCTCGTCGCTGATGGCCGGCTCCTGTGCAAACCGCTGCACCCGGCAGTAGTAGAGGAAGTTGGCGCGCAGTTCCGCATGGTCTTTCAGCTGCGGGTAGAGAAAATAAATGAGGTGGGTGCCCTGCAAGCTGTTGTTCGTGCTGAAGGCAAACTGCTCGGCGGAATCGGTGACTGCGGTGGTCACGAAGTCAATGCAGATGTCGGCATTGTTGCTCAGATAGTTGCGCCCGTCGATGTTGATGCCCACATTGAACGAGCGCGTGGCAAACGCCTTCTTGTTGCTCGGATTGCCGAAATGGCTGAAGAAGATGTTTCGGAGTTCGTCGCTGTAGGTGTTGCTGTCCACCTGCTGGTTCTTGATGAGTTGCGCCACCTTCGATTCCTCCTCGGTGTAGAACTCATAGATCTCGCTGCCCGCATCGGTCTTCGTCTTGCGGATCACCGCCTTGTCGATCAGAAACGCCAGCACCGTGCTCACCTCCTGCTTGATGGCGGCCTTGCTTGCGTCCACCTTGGTCATGAGAAGCGTCACGATGTTGTCGATCGTGGCCAGGAATGAAGGCTTGTCGACGTCCGACAGGTTGCAAATCATGAAGAGCACATACACCACGCGGCGGTAGAAGTCCTGCTTCCGCGCATCGTCGATGAGTTCGAGTGCCTGGCGTGCATTGGCCATGGCACGCTGGCCCAGATGCTGCATCGAGCCTTGGAACATGGCACCGAAGAAGCGGTCGAAAGAGATGAACTCTCCGACCTCCATGTCCGCAGTCTCCTTGGCTATGGAGAAGGTGATGTTGATGAGCGAACGCTCGTTGCCCTTCACCTGCTTGTCGACGTAGTTCATGTTGACAAACGAGTCGAGCACCTTCATGATGAGCTGGAACTGATAGG
>DAIRWG010000194.1:0-4399 GCA_036802405.1 Alloprevotella sp. | reverse complement strand
CGCTACAGCAATTCCACCCGTGAGGTGGCCCAGGACGGGCGCCGTGGAGCACTGATGCTCAGCATCGGGATCCGGCATCCCGAAGCCGAGGATTTCATCGATGCCAAAATGGACTCGGGCAAAATCACCGGAGCCAATGTCAGCGTGAAGATTGACGACGAGTTCATGCGCTGTGCCATCGAGGGCCGCCCCTATCACCAGCAGTTCCCAGTGGATTCCGACCACCCGATGGTGGAGAAGGACATTGACGCACAGGCTTTGTGGCACAAGATTGTGCACAATGCCTGGAAGAGTGCCGAACCGGGTGTGCTCTTCTGGGACACCATCTTGCGCGAGAGCATTCCCGACTGCTATGCCGACCTCGGATTCCGTACGGTCAGCACCAATCCCTGTGGCGAGATTCCCCTTTGCCCTTACGACAGTTGCCGCCTGATGGCTGTCAACCTCTATGCTTATGTGAAGCATCCTTTCACTTTGGATGCCACGTTCGATTTCGAGCTTTTCCGCGAGCACATTGCCAAGGCCCAGCGTCTGATGGACGACATCATCGACCTGGAGGAAGAAAAGATTGCCCACATCCTGCGCAAAATCGATTCCGACCCGCAGTCGGACGAAGTGAAGTTCACCGAACGCCACCTCTGGGAAAAGATTCAGCACAAAACGGCCCAAGGACGCCGCACCGGGCTGGGCATTACGGCCGAAGGCGACATGCTGGCAGCGCTCGGCTTGCGCTACGGCACCCAGGAGGCCACCGACTTTGCCGTGAAAGTGCAGCGCACCTTGGCCCTGACGGCCTATCGCTCCTCGGTGGTGATGGCAGGCGAACGTGGCGCTTTCCCCGTTTACGATGCAGCGCGTGAGGCCGACAACCCCTTCATCGGGCGCATCCGTGAGGCGGATCCCGAGCTTTATGCCCTCATGCAGAAGCAGGGCCGACGCAACATAGCCTGCCTGACCATTGCCCCCACGGGCACCACCAGCCTCATGACGCAGACCACCTCCGGCATCGAACCCGTGTTTATGCCCGTTTACAAGCGCCGGCGCAAGGTGAATCCCAATGACCCGGCAGTGCACGTCGACTTCACCGATGAAACGGGCGACAGCTTTGAGGAATACATTGTCTATCACCAGAAGTTCCTCACTTGGATGCAGGTGCAGGGCATTGACACGACCAAACGCTATTCGCAGCAGGAAATCAATGAGCTGGTGGCCCGCTCGCCCTATCACAAAGCCACGGCCAACGATGTGGACTGGCTGATGAAAGTGCGTATGCAGGGAGCCATCCAGAAGTGGGTGGACCACAGCATCAGCGTGACCGTCAATTTGCCGAACTCCGTGGATGAGGAGCTGGTCAATCGCCTCTACGTGGAAGCATGGCGCTGTGGCTGCAAGGGCTGCACCATCTATCGCGACGGGTCGCGTGCCGGAGTGCTGGTCAGTACGCAGAAAACGGAGAAAAAGCAAAAACAGCAAGAGACGGCCAAGGCTGATGCGAAACTGGCTGCGCAGCCACGTTTGGAAGTCACCGAGCGTCGCCCCGAAGTGCTGGAGTGCGATGTCGTGCGCTTCCAGAACAACAAGGAAAAGTGGGTGGCCTTCGTCGGACTGCTCGACGGCCATCCCTACGAGATTTTTACCGGACTGCAAGACGATGAAGAAGGCATCGTGCTGCCCAAAACGGTGACCAAAGGCCGCATCATCAAGACCATTTGCCCGGACGGGTCGAAGCGCTACGATTTCCAGTTCGAAAACAAGCGCGGATACAAAATGACCGTGGAAGGACTTTCCGAGAAGTTCAATAAGGAGTACTGGAACTATGCCAAGCTCATCTCCGGCGTGCTCCGCTACCGTATGCCCATCGAAAACGTCATCAAGCTGGTCAATTCCCTCCAGCTGGAGAGCGAGAACATCAACACTTGGAAGGTGGGCGTGAGCCGTGCCCTCAAGAAGTATGTGGTCGACGGCACGGTGGCCCAAGGGCAGAAATGCCCCAACTGCGGCCACGAATCCCTGGTCTATCAGGAAGGATGCCTCATCTGCAAGCACTGCGGTGCCAGCCGATGCGGTTGACGCTTCATTTTGTTTGGCATTCCAGACATGTGAACCATTCGTGTCGGAATGCAAAAAAGTAAGGTGATTGCCTCCTCGCCATAACTGGGGGCAATCACCTTCATCTTTCCTTATTCTGTCAGACAAAAACATTTATCCATAGATGCAAATCATTCTGCAAAACCTCCGTTTCCAAGCCCGTCATGGCGTGATGCCCCAAGAGCGTCAGGTCGGGCAAAACTATGAACTCACCCTCCGGCTTGACCTTCCGGATGCCGATTCGTGCGATGCCTTGCTCGACGACAGGCTGGAAGGCACGGTCAACTATGCCGAGGTGTACGAACTGGTCAGAAGCGAGATGCAGCAGCCCTCGGCCCTGCTGGAAAGGGTGGGGGAGCGTATTGTCGAAGCCTTGCTGCAGCATTTCCCCAAAGTGATGGGGGTGGAAATCAGCCTCACCAAACTGGCGCCTCCCATTCCCGGTTGGGACGGGGTGGGGGCTACGGTGAAGATCCGCCGCAGCCGCACCTTGCTCGTGTTGGACTTCGATGGCACGCTGGCCGACACCTCCCGAGGCATCATTGCCACGATGTGTGCCACCTTCGATGCTTGCGGCTATGCCCATCCCACCGACGAGGCCATCTGCCGCACCATCGGCCTGCCATTGGTCGACAGCATCGCACAGCTCGCCGGAGGCATCAGCGGTGAGCCACTGCAGCGGGCGGTCGACACCTATCATCGCTTGTTTGAGGAAATCGGCACGAAGAATGTGTTGCTCTTTCCGCACGTGGGCGAGGTGCTGCACTGCCTCCACCGCATGGGGGCCACTTTGGCCATCGCCACCAGCCGGGGGCATGAATCCGTCACGCAGCTCTGCCGGAATCTGGGCATTCTCGACTGCATGGCCCATGTGGTGGCTTGCGAGGACGTGGCCCAGGCCAAGCCCCATCCCGAAGCCGTGCTCACGCTCATGCAGCGCACGGGCATTCCGGCCGCTCACACCTGGGTGGTGGGCGACACCACCTTCGACATCGGTATGGGCCGCCGGGCTGGGGCACGCACCATCGGCGTGACCTATGGCAACCATTCACGCGCCGACCTGGAGCAGGCTCAGGCCACCCACATTGTCGGCGATTTCTCGCAGGTGCTGCCGCTGTTGCTCAACGATCCTGTTGCGTGAGCCAGCGCGCCGTGCTCACCTTGCCCGTAGTTCCCAGAAGGCCACAGCGGCTGCTGCCGCCACATTGAGCGAGTCCACGTGGTGCGACATGGGGATGCGCACCACGTGGTCGGCATCGGCAATCACCTCACGGGCCAATCCGTCGCCCTCCGTGCCCATCACGATGGCCAGACGGGGAATCGTGCGCAAACGTTCATCGTCGATGCGCACCGACTGGTCGGTCAGGGCCATTGCGGCCGTTTCGAATCCCCATTCGTGCAGCGAACTGATGGGTGCGTCGAGCCAAGTCCATGGCACGAGAAACACCGACCCCATCGACACCCTTACCGCCCGCCGGTTCAGCGGGTCGCACGAAGTCGGGGTGAGCAGCACCGCATCGATGCCCAAGGCTGCGGCGGAGCGGAAAATGGCTCCGATGTTGGTGGTGTCGACCACTCCGTCGACCACCACCACGCGGCGGGCCTGGCGGCACACCTCTTCTATGCTGGGCGATACGGGGCGGCGCATGGCGCAGAGCACGCCCCGTGTGAGGGTGTAGCCCGTCAGCTCGGCCAGAAGCTGGCGCTCCCCGGTGTAGACGGGAATGTCTCCGCAGCGTTCCACGATGGATGCTGCATCGCCCTTCAGGTGCTTTTCTTCGCAAAGCAGGGCCACCGGCTCGTAGCCGGCATCGAGCGCCACATGGATCACCTTCGGGCTTTCGGCAATGAAGATGCCCTTCGAAGGCTCCAGACGGTTGCGAAGCTGTGCTTCGGTCAGGGTGCTGAACATTTCCACGCCGGGGTGGGAGAGACTGTTGATATGAATGATGGACATGAGTGTGTGTGGTGTTAGGTGAAAAGCGGCGATTCGTTTCCTCGTCCAAGGTGTCGTAGACCGATGAATCTATGGAACGATGCCGCTTGAAGCGTTATGCTCGGCAAAGTTAAGCATCATTCCATAGAAAAGTGGGGGTGCGGAATGATTTTTTAGGGTTCTGCAAGCATATTCAGCCGCAAGGCTTCGTGTCCATTCGTGGCCCTTAGTGGTAAAAGCTCATCCGCATGGCTTCGTGGTCCTTCGCGGAAAAACAATCATGCCGCAAGGCTTCGTGTCTCTTAGTGCCCCTTAGTGGTAAAAACTCATCTGCTAGGCTTCGTGTCCATTCGTGGCCCTTAGTGGTATAGTCAA
>DAIRWG010000193.1:0-4422 GCA_036802405.1 Alloprevotella sp. | reverse complement strand
CAAAATAGATAGGACTGATTCCATTTGCTGGAGTCAGTCCTTTTGGGTTATTTTAATGCGAATAAACAAGTAAATAGGGTGTCCAGTTTGGTGTATTCATTTATAGCCAAGCAAAAATGTTTTGGGAAAAATCACCCACGCCACTTTCCGCATGACTCACCCCTAACGGGGTGACCTACGGCATGGGATTGGGATGAAGAGAGCAGATACTACCTACCCCCCTATGGATTAAACTTTAGGTTTTCCAAAATTTTGTTTGACTATAGCATGCGTCAAGTACGGGCTGAAAGCCCGCCTTACTGCCAAAGAATTCATTTCAGTTTTCGGTACATAAAACTGGGCACCCTGACTGATAGCCCAATGCTCCAGCCTTGTAGGCCTTATCTACTCGTTTGTTTCCACTTCTCGGTTATTTGTTGTAACTTCGCGGCATCAAGGTAACCCCCTAATCTAAATAAAGATGAGTGAAACGGGACAGAAGAATGTGAAGCGCATACCTTATGGCGTGTCGGATTTTGTGTATGTCATGGAGCAGAACTGCTATTATGTGGACAAGACGATGTACTTGCCCATGCTGGAGGATTGCTCCAACCACCTGTTCTTCATCCGCCCTCGCCGTTTCGGCAAGAGCGCGTTTCTAAGCATGCTCCATGCCTATTACGACTGCCGCACGAAGCACTGTTTCCAACGCTGGTTCGGCAGTTTGTGGATCGGAACGCATGCCACACCTTTGCAGGGCAGATACCAGGTGCTTCACCTTGATTTTTCACAGGTGGGAGGAACGATAGAGCATCTGGAAGAGAAATTCAATTTCTATCTGGGCATCGAGCTCGACGGCTTTGTACGCGATTATGCAGCGTATTATTCTGAGGAAATACAGCACAAAGTTCTTGAAACGGCCGATGCCGCGGGAAAATTAGCCATCATACAGCGCGAGGCGAGGGCTCACAAGTATCCGCTCTATCTCATCATCGATGAATATGACAACTTCACCAACACCGTGCTCAACGAGCATGGCGAGGACGTGTATTGGGCTATCACCCATGCCGAAGGCTTTTACCGTGACATATTCAAGAAATTCAAGGGATCGTTTGAGCGCATCTTCATCACGGGGGTGAGCCCAGTGACGCTTGACGATGTGACGAGCGGATTCAACATCGGCTGGCACATTTCCACCAAGGAGGAATTCAACCAGATGCTCGGATTCTCCACAGAGGACGTTCGCGCCATGTTTGCCTACTACCAGCAGGCGGGTTGTCTGCCGGCCGATTGCGACGCCGACAGCATGATCAGGGAAATGAAGCCCTGGTACGACAATTACTGCTTTTCCAAGGATGCTTTGGCGAAACAGAGCCGGGTGTTCAATTGCGACATGGTGCTCTACTACCTTCGCAATTATGTGAGCACTGGCAAGGCGCCGGAGCAGATGATTGACCCCAACACGAAGACCGACTACAACAAGATGAAGAGGCTCCTGCAGTTCGACACGCTCGATGGTGAACGCAGGGGCGTCATACGCACCATTGCCGAGGAAGGTGAGCTCGTGTGTAACCTTTACGAAACCTTTCCTGCCCATGACATCACCGACCCGGAAGTGTTTCCGAGCTTGCTGTTCTACTATGGCATGCTGACCGTCAAGGGCACTTTGGGCAGTCAGCTCATTCTGGGCATCCCCAACAACAATGTGCGCAAGCAGTATTACGGTTTTCTGATGGATGAATACCAGAGCTTGAACCACTTAAACCTCAACAGACTGTCGACCCTATTCACTTACATGGCTTTTGAAGGGCGGTGGAAGGATTGTCTGGAATATATGGCAAAGGCTTATGCAGAGGTGTCGTCGGTGCGCGACGCCATTGAGGGGGAACGCAATCTTCAAGGCTTCTTCATGGCATATTTCAGCCTTAATGCCTACTACTACACGGCGCCGGAGCTTGAACTGAACCACGGTTACTGCGACTTTTTCCTCCTGCCCGACCTTACGCATTATCCCACGAAGCACAGCTATATTCTTGAGCTGAAGATGCTGCCTAAAAAGGAATACCATGCCATGTCACTGGATGGCGAGCACACGAAAGCCGAGCAGCAATGGCAGGAGGCCGTGGAGCAGATAAGGCGTTACGCTGTGGCCCCAAGGGTTGAGGCCCTCCGCCAAGGCACCCGGCTGCACAGAATCATCATGCAGTTTGAGGGGTGGGAGCTGAGGCGGATGGAAGAGGTGTGACTCCATTCTTAGTCCCAAAGAGAATGGTGGTTCTACGACATTGCCCGTTAAGCTCGATGGAGGGCGCATGACGTGGTACGAATCACCCCGTTAGGGGAGAGCATGGCGCGCGGAAACATCAATAGGCAAATACATCACGGGCTATGGCTTATGTAACCTAAAAAAACAGTCGGCTTGTTTTGTGTTGTCCACGAATTGCACTACCTTTGCATAAGATAGGCTGCGGCTCGGAAGAACGCGCAAGCACGTCGGGCCGTGGCTCTGCCTATCCCGCTTCACGACAACAATCAAACTACATTCTACGTAACAACACACATATAGTTATGGCACAAGCACCGGAATTCAAGTATGCTCCCATGTTCCAGCTCGGCGAGGACACCACGAAGTACCGTCTCCTCACGAAGGAAGGTGTGAGCACCGCCTCGTTTGAAGGCAAAACCATCCTGAAGGTCAGCAAGGAAGCCCTCACGCTTCTGGCGCAGCAGGCATTCCACGACGTGGAGTTCATGCTCCGCCGCGAACACAACCAGCAGGTGGCTGCCATCCTGAGCGACCCCGAGGCTTCCGAAAACGACAAATATGTGGCACTGCAGTTCCTGCGCAATGCCGAAACGGCCGTGAAGGGCGTGCTGCCTTTCTGCCAGGACACCGGCACCGCCATCATCCACGGCGAGAAGGGCCAGCGCGTGTGGACCGACTTCGAGGATGAGGAGGCATTGAGCCGCGGTGTGTACAACACCTACACGCAGGACAATCTCCGCTATTCGCAGAACGCTCCGCTCAACATGTATGACGAGGTGAACACCCGCTGCAACCTTCCGGCCCAGATCGACATCGAGGCCGTGGAGGGCGACGAATACCGCTTCGTGATGGTGGCAAAGGGTGGCGGTTCGGCCAACAAAACCTACTTCTACCCCATGACGAAGGCCACCATCCAGAACGAAGGCACCCTGCTTCCCTTCCTCGTGAAGGAGATGGAGCACCTCGGCACGGCTGCCTGCCCGCCCTACCACATCGCTTTCGTGATCGGCGGCACGAGCGCCGAGAAGAACCTCCTCACCGTGAAGCTCGCTTCCATCAAATACTACGACAACCTGCCCACCACGGGCGACGAAACGGGCCGCGCCTTCCGCGACATCGACCTGGAGCAGAAGCTCCTGAAGGAGGCTCACCGCATCGGCTTGGGCGCACAGTTCGGAGGCAAGTATCTGGCCCACGACATCCGCGTGATCCGTTTGCCGCGCCACGGTGCCAGCTGCCCCATCGGCATGGGCGTGAGCTGCTCGGCCGACCGCAACATCAAGGCGAAGATCAACAAGGACGGCATCT
This sequence comes from Alloprevotella sp., assembly GCA_036802405.1. Lineage (GTDB taxonomy): Bacteria > Bacteroidota > Bacteroidia > Bacteroidales > Bacteroidaceae > Alloprevotella. The sequence goes on along the minus strand of DAIRWG010000193.1, from coordinate 869 downwards.
GGCTGGAACAGATGGACGAAAACCCCACCGAACTCATTCCCGAAGCACTCCGCCAGCCGGGTGAAGGCACGAAGGGCATCGTGATCGACCTCGACAAGGGCATCGATGCCGTGCGCGCCGAACTGACGAAGTATCCCGTGAGCACGCGCGTGAGCCTGAAGGGCACCATCATCGTGGCCCGCGACATTGCCCATGCCAAGCTCAAGGCTCGCTTGGATGCCGGCGAGGAAATGCCTGCCTACTTCAAGGATCACCCCATCCTCTATGCCGGACCGGCCAAGACCCCCGAGGGATATCCCTGCGGCAGCATGGGCCCGACCACGGCCAACCGTATGGATCCGTATGTCGACGAGTTCCAGGACCACGGAGCCAGCCTCGTGATGATTGCAAAGGGCAACCGCACCGATGTGGTGACGGAGGCCTGCAAGAAGCACGGCGGTTTCTACCTCGGCACCATCGGTGGTGTGGCAGCAGTGCTTTCGCAGAGCTGCATCAAGAGCATCGAGTGCGTGGAGTATCCCGAACTCGGCATGGAGGCCATCTGGAAAATCAAGGTGGAGGACTTCCCCGCCTTCATTCTGGTGGACGACAAGGGCAACGACTTCTTCAAGCAGTTGAAGCCCTGCACGGCTTGCCATTGATGCGCCGGGCCAACGAACCGGCAAACGGGTAGGGGCTTGAAGTCTTGCTTGCCGCGCCCGTGGACCGTTGCAAACATTGAATTCTCAAATTTTTCATGTTTTGGTAGCCTGGGGTCATATTCTTTATGACCTCGGGCTACTTTTTTGCACTGTGACGTTTCGGGTGGGTAACCAATTAGGGCGTCCAGTTTGATGTTCGCATTTTTGATTCAACGAGCATTCGTGTGA
>DAIRWG010000192.1:0-4464 GCA_036802405.1 Alloprevotella sp. | reverse complement strand
CGATTCCTCAAAGTGGAAGCCATCGAAGTGAAAACGGAAGCCATGCGCACCGACAACTTCCGCAACCTGCTCATCTCGCAGGCGGGCGACATGCGCGTGGTGCTCATGCTCATTGCCGACTCCGTGATGATGATGCGCAGCATCCGCGACGTGGAGAACGATGCCGAACGCCGACGTCTGGCCACGGAAGCTGCCTACCTCTACGCCCCGTTGGCCCACAAGCTCGGACTCTACAAGCTGAAGAGCGAGCTGGAGGACTTGAGCCTGAAGTATCTGGAGCACGATGCCTACTACATGATCAAGGACAACCTCAATGCCACCAAGCGTTCGCGCGATGCCTACATCGAACGGTTCACCGCCCCGATCCGCCAGATGCTTGACGCCGAGGGCCTGCGCTACCACATGAAGGGACGCACCAAGAGCATCCATTCCATCTGGCAGAAAATGAAGAAGCAGCAGTGCGGGTTTCACGGCGTGTACGACCTCTTTGCCATCCGCATCATCATCGATGCCCCGATCGAGAAGGAGAAGGAACAGTGCTGGAAGGTGTTCTCGCTCATCACCAACAAGTACGAGAGCAACCTCAAACGCCTGCGCGACTGGCTGACCGTGCCCAAGAGCAACGGATACGAGAGCCTGCACATCACCGTGAAGGGCCCCGAGGACAAATGGGTGGAAGTGCAGATTCGCACCGAACGCATGGACGAGGTGGCCGAGCACGGACTGGCTGCCCACTGGCGCTACAAGGGCGTGAAGAGCAGCGGAGGCACCGTCGACTCGTGGCTGGCCGACATCCGCCAGGCGCTGGAAACGGGCAACGAGTCGCAGCTGACCGAAAGCCTCACTGCCGAGAGCCGCGAGCAGGAGGTGTATGTGTTCTCGCCCAAGGGCGACCTCTACCGCCTGCCGCCCCACTCCACGGTGCTCGACTTTGCCTACACCATCCACACGGGAGTGGGCAACCGCTGCGTGGGCGGACGCATCGACGGACGCAACGTGCCGATGCGCCAGGAGCTGGAAAGCGGCAAGACGGTGGAAATCCTGACCCAAAGCAACCAGACGCCCAAAGCCGAATGGCTCAACATCGTGCAGTCGCCTCACGCCCGCTCCAAGATACGCGCTGCCGTGCGCGAGCTGGCGGCCAGCGAGAGCGCCATGGGCAAGGAGATCCTGGAGCGCAAGATGAAGAACCGCAAGGTGGACTGGGACGAGAGCATCATCAACCAGCTGATCAAGAAACTCGGGTTCAAGGAGAGCTACGACTTCTTCAAGGCTGTGGGCGACGAGCGCATCGACGTGAACCGGGCCATCGACACTTATCTCGAAATCTCGCGCCACGAACAGGGCATCGGCGAAAGGGCCGCCACACGATCGGCCGAGGAATTCAACATGGACTCCGACGTGGCCCAAAAGGCCAAGGGCAACGAGGATGAACTCGTGATCGGACGCGACCTGCAGGGACTGGACTACCAGCTGGCACACTGCTGCAACCCGGTGTATGGCGACGACATCTTCGGTTTCGTCACCGTGCAGGGAGGCATCAAGATCCACCGCACCTCGTGCCCCAACGCCCCTGCACTGCGTAGCCGATTCGGCTACCGCATCGTGAAGGCCCGCTGGGCCGGCAAGGGATCCAGCTCCTACCCCATCACCCTGCACGTGGTGGGACAGGACGACCTGGGCATCGTAAACAACATCACATCCATCATCTCGAAGGAAGAGCACATCATGCTGCGCAGCATCAACATCGACTCGCACGACGGACTCTTCTCGGGCATCCTGACGGTGCTTGTCGACGACACGCAACGCCTGAACGGCCTCATCAAGAAGCTTCGCACCGTGAAGGGCGTGAAGGCTGTCAGCCGAAGCTGACAGTGCCCATCCGACCGTAACCACCACACACACGCATGACCGACCAACGGGAAAACATATGCTCCGCCCGACGGCGAATGCCCAGCGCATCCGCCGCCGGGCGGTGTGCTTTGGCGGTATGCACACGATGCCTCATCGTGCTGTGGTGCATGCTTCTGTGCTTTCCCGTCGCGGCCGAGGGCAAACACCCCCGCCCACTGCCGACCGACACGGCCACACTCATGCAGACCAGGGAAATCATGCAGAAGGTTTTCGACTTTGCCAACCGCAATTTTCTGAACGGACTGCAGTACCAGTCGGACGTGTATGTACGCCACAGGGCACACACCGTGAGGAGGGGGCACCTCGTGCGCTACCTGCCGCAGATGTTCCGCCTCGAACGCGGCACGAACGACTACCTGAGCGAAGCCGAACTGAAAATCCAGTTTCGTCCGCCTGGCGAAACGGACTGCAAGGTGCAAGCCTTCCACACCACGGCCCGCTATCTGCCCTCCTCACGCATCACCCAGATGGGGCGTTTCAATTTCGAAATCTACAGCACCCGCCTCTTTGCCGACCGCATTCTCAACCCCCTTCACCGCCGCAACCGTCGTTTCTACCGCTATCGCTACCACTACGCCAGCCGCCTCGACACATCAACCGTGGCCCACATCGAGATCACGCCCCGATTTGCCAATTCGCAACTGGTGGAACACGGCGAAGTGGAAATCGACACCCACACGGGAGGCGTGCGGAAATTCCGCTTCTCCTTCATTCACCAGATGCAGCACTTCACCATCTCCGGGCAGACAGGAAGGGGATTCTACGACCGAGTGCTGCCCGTACGGCTGCGCATTCTCTCCAACTTCCGGCTGCTGGGCAACCGCGTGAGCGAGGTGTACGACGTGCAGGCTACCCACCGTTTTGCCTGTCCCTCCACCTTCGACAGTCCGCTGCATGCCCCGCTCGACCTGACCAGCCGTTGCCTGCTGCGCATCGACACGGCCCATATAGTGACCGACCGCCAGTATTTCGACTCCATCCGCCCCTTTCCGCTGCGGCAGATGGAAGCCGAAATCTACCGCCGGCAGGATTCGCTGCACACGCTGCGCCTCACCCCACGTGACTCAGGACTTGCCGTTCCGAAGCACGTCACCGCCGATTCGACGGACGTGAAGGCATCGGATCTGCCCGCCACCATCACACTGCACGAAGCCGCCAGCCCATCGCTGAAGCAGCGTTCAAGAAACTGGAACGACCTCCTGCTGGATTCGCACCGGTTCAGCATCGGGCAAAAGCAGGCGCTCAAACTGAGGCTGCCCGCCGTCATCACTCCCTCCATGGTGCAGTGGAGCGGCTCAAAAGGGCTTTCGCTGCAAACGCGCATCGCACTCACCGCCACGCTCAACCGCATGGACGGCGAACTGCAACTTGCCCCGCGGGTGGGCTACAACTTCAAGCAACGGCAAGTGTACTGGAGCGTGCCGCTCGCCTTCACCTTCTGGCCGCGATGCGACGGCAAGCTCACCATGGAGGCCGGGGGCGGCAGCCACATGTACTCCAACCAGCAGGCGGAGGACGTGCGGCACAAACTGCAGCAAACCCTCCATGCCGACTCGCTGCTCGATGCTTTCAACCGCTACGAATTCCAATACTACCGCGACACGCACGCGAAGGCAGATTTCTCCTTCGCACCCACCCCCTCGCTGAGACTGACCGCCGGCATGCGCTACCACTACCGGTCCATGCTCCACTGGAACCATGAAGCCCAGCTGGCACAGATGCACCGCACGCTGAGCAGCATCGCCCCCAGGGTGCAGGTGGAATGGACGCCACGCACCTACTACTACCGCGAGGGGAAGCGCCGCATTCCGCTCTATTCGCGTTTCCCCACGCTGCTGCTGAGCTACGAGCGAGGCATGGCCACAGGCACGGCACCCACAGCCTACGAACGGCTGGAGGGCGACCTGCGGTTCCGTCTCCCGCTCTACGCCCTGCGCACGCTCTATTTCCGCGCAGGGGGCGGCTGCTACCTGAAGCGCCAGCGCTACTGCTTTCTCGACTACGACTATTTCCGCTTCAACAACATGCCCCAGCATTGGGACGACGAGATGACGGGCGAATTCCAGCTGCTGGGTGCCCAGTGGTACAACGAATCGCGCCACTATGTGCGGTTCACCTCCACTTACGAAAGCCCCATGCTGCTGCTCTCGCGCATCCCGTGGGTGTCGCGCGTGATCCAAACGGAACGGGTGTACTGCAACGTGCTCTCGGTCAGCCTGCTGAAATGCTACACGGAATGGGGCTACGGCATCAGCACCAACCTCGTGGACCTGGGCGTGTTCACATCGGTGTCGGACAAGCAGCCCGTGCGGGTGGGCTTCCGGTGTGCCTTGCGGCTGTTTGACGACTGAGGCTCTCGCCTGCCCCGTAGGGAGGCTGACGGGGCAAATTCGCTTCTTTTCGGCGTTTATGCAGGTTTTTTCGAAAAAAAACGGGAAAGCATTTGGCGAATCCGGAAAATGTTCGTACTTTTGCACTCGCAAAACGGAAATCAAGGCTCCTTAGCTCAACTGAATAGAGCATCTGACTACGGATCAGAAGGTTATAGGT
>DAIRWG010000191.1:0-4491 GCA_036802405.1 Alloprevotella sp. | reverse complement strand
AACTTCGGCGTGCTGGAAGGATTCCTCACCGTGTTTCTCGGCGAGGAGGTGAAGATTGAGGAAATCCTCGAGAGCGAGAGCAACCAGCTGACGGCCGACGACAAGTTCAACCGCGTGGACATCAAGGCCAAGAACTCGAAAGGCGAGATCATCATCGTGGAGATTCAGAACTCCAGCGAGGCCTACTACCTGGAGCGCATCCTCTACGGCGTGGCCAAGGCCGTCACCGAACACATCCAGCTGGGAAACACCTACCATGAGGTGAAGAAGGTGTACTCCATCAGCATCCTCTACTTCGACCTCGGCCGCGGCAACGACTACCTCTACGTGGGGCAGAACGACTTTGTGGGCGTGCACACCAAGGATCACCTGGTGATCAGCCGCAAGGAGAAAGGGGCTATCGTGCAGCGCCATCCCGCTGAGATATTCCCTACCTATTATCTGGTGCGGGTGAACAACTTCAACGAGGTGGCCAAGTCGCCGATCGAGGAGTGGATGCAGTACCTGAAGGAAGGCATCATCAAGCCGGGCACGAAGGCACCGGGCCTGGAGGAAGCACGCGAGAAATTGCTCTACTACAACATGAGCGATGCCGAACGCCATGCCTACGACGAGCACGTGAATGCCCTCATGATCCAGAACGACGTGCTCGGCAATGCTCGCGAGGAAGGACTGGCTGAAGGACTTGAGAAAGGACTGGCCAAAGGACTTGAGAAAGGACTGGCCGAAGGACTTGAGAAAGGACTGGCCAAAGGACTTGAGAAAGGACTGGCAGAAGGACTTGAGAAAGGCCGCGCAGAAGGTGAGGCAGAAAGCCAGCGGAAAACGGCCTTGCGCCTTTGGAAAATGGGATTGCCGCTGGAAACGGTGGCACAAGGATCAGGGCTTTCACTGGAAGAGGTGAAGGACTTGATTGAAGAATGAGGATGGCTGCCGCTGCATCCCATCGGAGCACTTCTTGTCGAAAAACCTCATTCAGAACACCGATTACCACTTTTTAATCACTCAGAAACCATTAATCAGCAGAGTTTTCTTAACTTTGCCCCCGAAACAAGAAACTCGTAGAGCTTCGCGCGTTTTCGCCCAAAATTCACGAACCGATATGCATTCTTACCTTCACCCCATTCGCATTTTTCTGTTCCTGTTGTTGACCATTGCCGTTTCATTTGGTGCACAGGCACAGCAACGTTCGTTTGTGCTGGTCATTGATGCAGGACATGGTGGGCATGATGCAGGAGCTGTTGGCGCTTTCTCCAAAGAAAAGGACATCAATCTGAATGTCGCTTTGGCTTTCGGCCGTTTGGTGGAGAGCAATTGTTCCGATGTGAAAGTGGTCTATACACGCCGCACCGACGTGTTTATCCCCTTGCAACGCAGGGCCGACATCGCCAACGGCAGTAAGGCTGACCTCTTTATTTCGGTTCACACCAATGCCTTGCCGGGTGGGCGCATTGCTTACGGTTCTGAAACCTATTCGCTCGGTATGGCTCGTGCGGCAGCCAATCTTGATGTGGCCAAGCGCGAGAATTCCGTCATCATGCTCGAGAGTGACTATAAGCACACCTACGAGGGATTCGATCCCAACAAGGCCGAAAGCTACGTGATCTTCGAAATCATGCAGGATCGCTTCATGAAGCAAAGCGTGGAACTGGCCCGCAACATCCAGAAGCAATACAAGAATGCCGGGCGTCCGGACAAAGGCGTGCATCAAGCCGGTTTTCTGGTGCTTCGCAACACTTCGATGCCCGCAGTCCTCACTGAACTCGGTTTTATCACCACACCCGCTGAGGAGCAGTACCTCAATTCCAAACAAGGCATTGAAGAACTGAGCCGCAGCATTTACAACGGGTTCTTGAGCTACCGTCGTGCACACGACAAGCGGGCAGTCGACCTGCCGGCCAATTTGCCCAACCGAGTGAGCGTAACCGAGCCTCATCTGTCGCCTACGCCCGACACATCTGATGCGGCAGTGGCCGTGGTGCCCGTTCCTGTGCGTCCAACTTCTGAAATATTGGCCTCCCAGCATCATGCTGACAGTAGCAACTCCCGTGTTGCAGTGCCTGCTCCGGCCAAGGCGGAGCGCAAAGCTTCGAACGGAGCCGGAAACGCTTCGCAGCCAAAGTCCTCCCAGTGGTCTGCTACACTAAGTCCTGCAGACAAAAAAACTGCAGATAAGAAGGCAGCTGACAAAAAAGAGGCTGATAAGAAAGCTGCCGACAAAAAAGCCGCCGACAAGAAAGCTGCCGACAAGAAGGCCGCAGACAAGAAGGCTGCAGACAAGAAAGCTGCCGATAAAAAGGCCGCCGACAGCAAGACCAAGTCTGACAGCAAGACCAAGGATAAAGACAAAACCAAGGCTGCGCCTTCAAAGGCAAAAGTGACTTATCGCATACAGGTCGGTGCGGGCAAGAAGGAAATAGCCCCCAATGATCCGCAATTCAAAGGATTGACCATCAAGCGTGTGAAGGAAGGCACGATGTACAAGTATTTCTATGGCTCCTATACCAGTTACACCGCTGCCCAAAGTGCGCTACGCACCGTTAAGGCCAAAATGAGTGCGGCTTACATCGTGGCCTACGTGGATGGCAAACCTGCCTCGGTGGCCGATGCACGTGCCAAGGAAAAGCAGTAAATACTGCCGAGAGCACATTTCCCAAAAAGCAGAAGAAAACAGAATCGGGGGATGGAGGCGGCTTTCACCCAATGCGCACCTCCCACCATTCAGACTCTTACACCCATTATGAAAAAAGAAGTAAAAATTGCCCTAACCGCTGTGGTTGCCCTTGTGCTGCTCTTCATCGGGCTGAACTTCCTCAAGGGAGTGAACATCTTTAAGCCGATGAACGCTTACTATGTGAAGTTCAAGGACATTGCCGGCTTGGCGGTGTCGAATCCAGTCTATGCCAATGGCTACCCCGTAGGCATTGTGCGCAGCATTGACTACGACTACAATCGTGGCGAGAACGTGACGGTGTGCATCGAACTCAACGATGAGATGCGTGTGCCACGCCAAACCCGTGCTGAACTTGAGGCCGAACTGATGGGGGGCGTGAAGATGTCGCTCATCCTCGGTCCGAATCCGGCCGACAACATTGTCCCCGGCGACACCATCGTGGGTGGTATGCACGTGGGTGCGCTCAACAAGCTTGAATCGATGGTTCCTGCCTTGGAGCAGATGCTTCCCAAGCTCGACTCCATTCTGGCCAATGTCAATCGGTTGACGGCCGATCCTGCCTTGCAGCACACGCTGCACAATGCGGAAGCCATTACCACCGACCTGCGTGAGTCGTCGGCCCAGCTCAACAAGATGATGCATTCCGACATTCCGCAGACCATGGCGCAGCTCAACCGCACTTCGGCCAATGCCGAACGCTTGACTGCCAACTTGGCTTCGCTTGATGTGCAGCACACGCTCAACAGTGTGAATGCCACGCTGGAGAGTGCGCACAACCTTTCCAACCAGCTGGGCAGCATGGCCACCAATCTCAACACCAAGCTCAACAGCACCGACAACACACTCGGCCTATTCCTCAATGACCGGGGCGTATACGACAATCTCAATGCCACTATGGGCAGTGCCGACAGCTTGCTCAAGGACCTCAAGGCTCATCCCAAGCGCTATGTCCATTTCTCCGTTTTCGGCAAGAAGGACAAGTGATCCGCCCATACTCTTTTCCATCGAGGCCCCTTCACCCGCACCTTTCCATGAAAGTGGCCGGTGAAGGGGCCTTGCGCATGTAATGAAGATCAACACACTAACACCAGCTTATTCATGTCAATGAAACTCCTCTATTTTCATGGTTTTGCTTCCTCCGGTGCCAGCGGCACTGTGGATTTGCTCCGAAAGATATTTCCTTCGGGTGAAATCATCGCTCCCGACATTCCCGTTGATCCCGAGGAAGCCTTGCCCATGTTGCGTTCGCTTGTCGAGCAGGAACAACCCGATGTGATTGTCGGCACAAGCATGGGTGGCATGTATGCCCAGCAGATGCACGGCCATTTGCGCGTGTGCGTCAATCCCGCCTTTCGAATGTCGACCATGAGCAAGGCCCTCCGCACCGGCACCCACAAGTGGCTCAACGGACGCAAAGACAACGAAAAGGAATTCAAGGTGACGAAAGACACCATCCAGCATTTCAACCAGATGGAGCGCCATCAGTTTGAAGGCATCACACCGGCCGACAAGGAGTTGTGCTACGGCCTTTTCGGCATCAACGATCCCTATGTGAATTCTGCCAACCAGTATAACCTCTTCACCAAATACTATGTGCATGCCCAACGCTTCGAGGGCGAGCACCAGCTCAACGAGAAGGTCATGAAGAAAGTGCTCCTTCCCCTGCTTCATCAGCTCCTTGGCGAGAAGTATGAACAGGCCATTCAGGAGCCTTTGCCCGACTACATGCAGTGGAACCAGTGACATCTGCATGAGCACCCTCTCGTAAAGAAACAGGTCGGGAGGCAATTGAGTATGGTCCGCTATTCCACAGGGCG
>DAIRWG010000190.1:0-4503 GCA_036802405.1 Alloprevotella sp. | reverse complement strand
TACGAAAAGTAACGTGGCTGACTTTTCCAAAACCATTCTTGCCTGACTATAAGTTTGTTCTGACACTATTGCGGTTCCCTCACAAGTACACTTCATACGCGCACGCGCGTATACACCGCAATCATGTTTTTTACTGTCACCTGTCAAACGCTCATGTTTCCTGTCACTTCTCATCAAGTCTAAGGCTTTTTCCAAAAAGTCCCAGACTTGTTCGCACACCACCGCGGTACTCTCGCGACACTACCGCGGTACCCTCACGACACCACCGCGGTACTCTAACGACACCACCGCGGTACCCTCACGACACCACCGCGGTACTCTAACAACTCAAATGCAGTGCTGACAGATGAAAGCAAAAAGTGCAATTACGCTGTAACGCGCGCGCATAAGGGGGACGACACTTACTGTCAGCGTCCCATCGTGTGACAATCGTACAGGAACGCGACAGACAATTTGGTAACCTCAGAAAAAGTTACTATATTTGCAAGAGCAAAACAACCACTAACCTCAACGCACCATCGCCAGCGTGTAATTTCCCCCGCATATCGATGGGAACAGATGAAAAAGAGATGAACATGAAAAACGAACCCCTTCCCCACCTACACTTCCCGAAGCTGAAGTCAGTACTCCAGAAAGCAAAAGAAATGCTGGCATACTGCACCTGCATCATTACAGGAATGTTGATCGCCATTGTGAGCCATCAGTCCGAACGCAGCATTTGGCCGTCAGCCACACCCTGCAGCCCTCCCATATGCAGCAGCAACGAGCCGAAAAATGGCGCAGCAACGAATCGTGTGAGCAATCCTGCCATGTCGTCACACTTCTGTTGCCGAATGAGTATTCCGCTAAGCGACTCGAAGCCCCGCGGTGGGTCGTGGGGAGCCGCATGGCTTCGTGTATCTTCGTGGACCTTAGTGGTAAAGCCATCATCCGCATGGCCTTCGTGTTCATTCGTGGCACTTCGTGGTAAAGCACCCATCCGAATGGCCTCATCCCCTTAGTGGAAGAACACACCTCCGCGAGCAAGCCATCTTTGATGCCCCATCACTTCGCCGCCTGCTTCGCAATGGCCAATTTGCCCTGAACCGTGCGCCGCAGCTTGTCCATGCCCTCCGCCGTGAAGTCAGTCAGGTCGATGGCATCGATGCTGTTCAGGTCATAATCAATCTGCGGAGCAAAATTCGCCTCATCCAGCTTCACGGGAATCACCACCTTGCCCAGTTTGTCGGCCATGCTGATCTCCTTGGCCACATTGCGCGAAGCATTCGAATGCTCCGTCGACACGAACACCACCACACTGGCCTTGCGGATGGCCTCCACGATCACCTGCTTGTAGTTGTCGCCGCTGTAGGCACCATTCACGTCAATCCAGTAAGCGATGTTCATGTCGTGCAGCAGCGCACAGATGCTTTTCACCTGCTCAAGATCATGACGAGAATAGGAGATGAACACTTCATGCGCCCCCTTCCGCTCGGCCACGTCTGCCGGAATTTCAAACGAACTCCCATCGCCGTTCTCGCCCACGGAAGCCCCGTTCTGACGGTTCTCTGCCAAGCGTGCCATCTTCTCAATGCAGGCAAACTGTTCGAAGAAAGGCAGGAAATCCCATTGCCCCATCCTACCGTAGCGGTCAAGCAGATAGATCTCGATTTCATAACGGCGGTTGGTGTGCCGCAGCACCTCCCCAAGTGCCTCAGCCATGTTCCTTGCCACCAGTTCAAAGGGAATGCCCGCCACCCCAGCCCCGATGGCCGGAAAGGCAATGGAGGTCAAATCCAGCGCCGTCAGACACTTCATGCACTGCTTCACCGAGTGGTTCACGATGAATTCCTTGATTTCCGTCAGTTGCTGCACCATCCGAGGCTGGGCAGCCAGCAGCGCCTGGCTCCCGTCAATGGTGATGGCATGAAACACATACTTCTGTTTCAGATTCCCCGCCGAAGTCACCACCACCTCCCCCAAGCGTGCGGGCACATGCTTCCGCGCATCCCGTTCGACGGCCTCGCCGCCAGCCTTGCGGATGCTCATCGAAATGCCGCCCCCCATCGTCAGCCTGCAGTCATCCGAACTCACGATCACCTCCGCGTCCGACTGCAGGATATCCCCAAACTTGATCTTCACCACCGAATGATTGATTTCATAAGTCTTCTCCATAAATGCCCATTGCTTTTGAACTATTCGCTTGCAAACTTAGGAAAAAAAGTTGGGATGCGGGGGAATAATTCCATCCTTTTCAAGATGATGAATAAATGCTTAAATATTAGGGTGTCCAATTTGTTGTTCGCATTTTTGATTCAACGAGCATCCGTATGACTGGGGATGGAATGGGCGGACTGAAAGCCTATTTGCTGATTTCAGTCCGCCCTTGACGCATGCTAAATGAGTACACAAAACTGGACACCCTACTTAAATATCCACTTGATAGCTTCCAGCTTGACATATAAAATGATAAGTCAAAAGGTGAGCTCTATATTGCATTGCATCATAATTTCTCACTTTTAAATATTTCATTTCTTCAAAACCAGCCAAGACATCACGCACTTGATCACATATATATGTCATGTATCCCCAATTTCGTCCATTGACTTCCACATATGAAAACGGAATCATCATCTTACGATAGAAGCTATTAAACTGGTTTAAGCTGAAGAGGAAGTATTTGCTTGGATAGACCAATGCCAATATGGAAATCGGAGCATACATATCATCTATTTGAGAGGAATGCGTTTCATCAGAACCAACTGCACTATTCATCACATATCGAATTTCTGCAATTCCATTATTATATTCATTCAAGCGCATTCTCAATGAAAATTCTTCATTCAGCAAATTCGCCAGCAAAACATTCACTTCGTTTGGAAATTCCACAGAATAGTCCTTCAACGTTCTGACGTGATTTTTCACTTCATCGGGCAAGAAACTATTATTCCATACAATAGCCGAATAGAGCTTTTCTATCGACGGTTCTGATGTCATAATTATCTTTTTGAAATTGACGATAGCAGCCCATTGATCGAAGATCCGCTCAGAGTACCACTGCCAATACTTTAGGTATAACCTTACATATGGCTTCAGCGATGTTCTCAAATTGAGCCTCAAAGTATTGGGGATCGACTTCACACGATAGGTCATCAAAATATCATCATCCGCTATTCTGGAATCATATCGTTTTTCAACCTGTTTCTGCATCGCCTTACTGGATACGTTCTTTTCAACCTTGCCCAATTTTCGAGAAATAGCCAATCTCAATTCTTTTTCCAGCTCTTGAGTTTTGCACTCATGCACTGATTTCTGGTGCAAATCATAAAGGATTTCCAGTTGCGGCAGGATCTCAGACTGATACTGTTCCAACGGGTATGTTTTAGATGATGAGATTATCTGAAATCCTGCACCATTATTCTCTAACGTATGCATCAGTTCCTCCCATTCATCAGTCACACGATCTGCTCTACAATGCAAAAACACATTCTTTGTATTTGCACATAAGGCCATCATACTCATGCTGTCTGAAGGTCTTAGTTCATGCGCATCACAAATGACCACATGTTCATACGCCCCCAAATTATTGATTTCATAGAATAGTTTCAACGGGAATTTCAAACTCCCGAAATTTCTCACCAACATCTTTCTTGTTTTGGACAAATCACCTTGATCAACGACCAACAATAGAATTCTGTCCATAGAAACATTCATGAATTCCGTCAAAAACTTCAGACGCTTTACCAACGGATTCTTTGCAAGCGAATATAAGGAGAACAGCACACAGACCTTTTCTGTTGATTGCAACAAGCCAAAAGCGCTCGCACGATCCAGGCCCATAAGCAATTTTTCCAATTCTGTTCTAACCAAAGAACGCTCCTTCGTGGTTTCATGGGAATCGCTCAACAATGAATTCGAATTTGTCCGTTTCGTTACCGAGTTCTGAGGCATTGCTCCCAAACTTCTTGACACATGTTGGGCAATATCTTGAAAAGAACTGCGCGGTGCATATGCCCTTTGTGAGCTGCGTGATTTTGAATCATCCGTTTCCACAGGTACTCTCTCATCATGATTCCATTCCCCCTCATATTCGGCGCACTTTTCTTGCTCTCGCTGAAGCCGTTCGGCACGTTCACGTTTCTCTTGTTCACACTGGAGTCGTTCGGCACGTTCATGCTCTTCTTGTTCACGCTGGAGCTGCTCGGCACGTTCACGTTCTTCTTGTTCACGCTGGAGCTGCTCGGCACGTTCACGTTCTTCTTGTTCACGCTGGAGCCGCTCGGCACGATCGCGCTCTTCTTGTTCACGCTGGAGCCGTTCGGCACGCTCACGCTCTTCTTGCTCACGCTTCAGCTGCTCAGCACGTTCGCGTTCTTCCTGTTCTCGTTTCAACCGTTCGGCACGTTCGCGTTCTTCTTGCTCACGCTGGAGCCGCTCGGCACGTTCACGTTCCTCTTGTTCACGCTGGAGTCGCTCGGCACGTTCACGCTCTTCTTGCTCACGCTGAAGCCGTTCGGCACGTTC
>DAIRWG010000189.1:2821-4507 GCA_036802405.1 Alloprevotella sp. | reverse complement strand
ATTCAGATGTTTGATTGTCGGGAGATTGCTGCAAATGTAAGCATAAAAATCTTCATTTGTAGCAACGTTCCATGAAAATGTTTCCCGTAAAGGATATGTGCCACTGCAAAGGAACACATATTATTGGATACACACTAAAACTGAGCACCATCTATGCTTTTCTAGCTAAATACAGATTCTTCAAAAGTGGGAACATATTCAATCCACCTTCACCATCTTGTAGCCCATGGCCTTGAGTTGTACGGCGGCGCCAAAGGTGTAAAGCTCATGCAGCGCTGAAAGGAAAGCTTGAAAAGCATCGGGCGTGCCGGCCTCGGCCTGACGGCGAAGCAGGCTGTGGGTGCGTGCCGCGCATTCACCCACCAAGGAGTTGAGCTGATCGTGTTCGCGGTGGGAAAGGCAGAGCACCTGTTGGCAGATGTAGTCGTCGAGGTGGTCGAAATCAGTGGCAGCAAGCAGTTGTTCGTAAAGGTGGTCGTCGGCGGCACGTGGTGCCCAGTCCGTGTCCCACCATTTGGCCACGGCCATACCGATGAACATCATCCACCCCAAAGACACATGGGGATAGGCCGTGAATTCGCGTATGCCGTCGGGCAGGTAGGCTTGTGCAATGCTTTCGAAGCGGCCCTCAATGTCGGGAGCATCGGGCAGCATCTCGTCCACCCGGTGAACGGTGAGCAGATAACGGTGGAGATCGGTGTGGAAAAGTTGGGAGAAACGGGGATGGAAAGTCATGTGAATGAAGAAGGGGAAGAGAAATGAAGAAGATTCCAGAGGGGGACTGGTCGTGTGACTCAGCAGAGCAAGGCCCATGCCGTGAGCAGGGCAAAGAGGAGCATGTTCTGCGAGGTGTAGGCCAGAATGCGGTTGAGTGCCCGTCCATGGTGGATTTGCACCATCTTGCGCCAGGTCAGCATGTGCGGCAAGAGGTAGAAAAGCGGCAGCACAGCGCACCACATGTGGCCCTGCGTGCCGAGCATGGCCACGCACACATAGCCCAAAATGCCTTGGAGCAAATAGAGCAATGACCCGAAGCGCTCGCCCAGAGCCACCACCAGGGTGCGTTTGCCACTCTGGGCATCCTGCTCGCGGTCGCGGTAGTTGTTGAGCACCAGCAGTGTGTCGATCACCAGGCCGCAGGCTGCCGAAAGCCACCACACGGAAGGAGTCAGCGCTTGCGCCTGCACATAATAGGTGCCACACACGGGCACAAATCCAAAAAAGAGCCACACAAGGAGATCACCGCAACCGATGTAGGAGAGCAAGGTGGTGTAGAGAAAGGCAAAAACCACGCAGGCCACTCCGATGCCGATGAGAACCAACCCGCCATAGGGCAGCAGGCAAAGCCCGGCGGCACAGGCTGCCGCCAGCGTGAGGATGATGCCCACCGTCATTTCGCGGGCACTGATCCAGCCTTGAGCACAGGCCCGTTCGGGGCCGAGACGGTCATCGCGGTCGGTGCCCCGCTTGAAGTCGTAGAGGTCGTTGATGAAGTTGGCCGCCACCTGCATGAGGGCAGCAAAGAGTGCACAGAGCAAGGCGGGCTTCCAGGAAAAGTGGTTGTCGGCCGCAGCCAGAGCCGAAGCGCAAACCACGGGAAGCAGGGCGGCGCTCAACGTTTTGGGACGGGCGGCAAAGAACCAGTGTTTGACTGTTGCCATGATGTTGTAGGGTGATGCGATTGAC
>DAIRWG010000189.1:0-2721 GCA_036802405.1 Alloprevotella sp. | reverse complement strand
AGCGAATCGCCGAAATCCACGCCATAAATGCCTTTGGTGTAAGCCTTGATCACCTTGCCGTCCTGCATGTAGACGAGGGAAGCATCTTTCAGGAAAATGTTGGCCTTGGCTTTGGCATAACGTCCGAAGGACTGGCGCACCTTGGCATCGCGAAACTCCGGGAAGAGGAAAATGCTGCGGCTTCGCTTGAGTTGCTGCACCTGCTGGGCCTGCACCGATGCGGGCAGCAGGGTGAGGAAGAGGAGTAACAGAGATAGGATTCGTTGCATAGAAGTGTGCAGATTAAGGTTCATTCAATGGGGGGGATGACTTGTCAAAGTCCGAGCTTGAGGCGCACGAACTGCTCGATGAAGTCGGCAGTTTTCTCACGTCCGAGCACAGAGGAATTGATGCAGAGGTGATAGGTGTCGGCAGCGCCCCAAGTGCCGGAACTGTAGAAGTTGTAGAAACTGGCACGCTGCTCATCGCCCGAAGCGATCATGCGGCGTGCCTCATCGGCATCCACCTTGGCCATGCGGCACACGTTGGCAATGCGGTCGTCCATGTCGGCAGCCACAAACACGTTGACGCAGCGGGGATGGTCGCGCAGCACATAGTCGGCACACCGGCCGATGAAGATGCACGAATGATCGTAGGCTGCCTTGCGGATGGCATCGCTCTGGATGCGGAAGAGGTTTTCGTTCGACAGCTCGTTGTGATAGAACGTGCTGCCACCGCCCACGAAGGGGATGATGTTGCCCAAGGTGCGGAGAAAATTGTTCTTCTCGTCGGTACGTTCGAACACTTCGGGGCAGAAACCACTCTCGCGGGCAGCGAGGTTGAGAATTTCCCTGTCGTAATAGTTGATGCCGAACTTGTCGGCCAGTATGTGTCCGATGGCACGTCCGCCACTACCGAGCTGGCGGCCAATGTTGATGACGAAAGGTTGCATCATGCTTCTGGATAATTGGGTGAATGTATGTGGATTGCTGAAACGGGGAAAATCAGATTTCCTGGGTGATGCCCGTTCCGCTCTTGAATCTTCTCACTTGCCGGAGGAGCAGGGTGATGGCCAGCACGGAAGCCAGTGCATCGGCCACAGGGGCCGCATGCCACAGTCCCTCCAACGGGTCGGCATAGAGATGGGGAAGGATGAAGATGGCCGGCACGAGGAAGATGAGCTGGCGCGTGAGCGAAAGGAAGATGCTCTTCTTGGCATAGCCGATGCTCTGAAAGAATGCGGTCGACACGATCTGAATGCCGACAATGGGAAACATCATCACCAGGCAGCTCAACGCATGGGATGCCATGTCGACCAGCTGGGGAGCATCCTTGGCAAAGAGGCTCACGCAGGGACGCGAGAAGAAAGTGCCGACAACGAATCCCGTAATCGTGATGCTGCTGCCCACGATGAGGGCTTTCTTGAGCACCCCGAGCACGCGGTCGTAGTGGCCTGCGCCGAAGTTGTAGCCGGCAATGGGCTGCATGCCCTGGTTGAGCCCGATCACCACCATGATGATGAAGAGAATCAGGCGATTGCAGATGCCGAAGGCTCCGACCGCCGTGTCGCCGCCATAGGTGGTGAGGCTGCGCGTCATCATTGCGGCCACCAGGCAGGCACAAAGGTTGATGAGGAACTGAGGCAGACCAACGAGGAGCGACTCGCGGATGATCTTGAAGTCAGCCTTCATGATGCCCCGGTGCAGATGGATCATGTCGCCCTTGTTGCTGAACAGGCGTACCTGCCAGCAGAGCATGCACATCTGCGCCAGGATGGTGGCCGTGGCGGCTCCACGGATGCCCCACCCCAGCACGAAGATGAAGAGGGGGGCCAGCAGGCAGTTGAGGATCACGGTGCCGAAGGTGGCGAACATCGCCTTCTGCGGACGGTTGGTGGAACGCAGCAGGGCATTGAGGCCGAGATAGAGATGGGTGACCACATTGCCCGCAAGAATGACGGTCATGAAGCTGCGGGCATAGGGCAACGTCACTTCGCTGGCTCCGAAGAAAGTGAGGATGGGATCGATGAAAAGCAGCAGCACAAGGCCCAGCACAAGGCCGAGGGTGATGTTCATGATGAGCACATTGCCCAAGATCTTTTGCGCCGTGCCGTAGTCGCGCTGGCCAAGCTTCACGCTCATCAGGGTGGCAGCTCCCACACCCACCATGGCTCCGAAGGCTGCCGTGAGCGACATGAGGGGACCGGTGAGGGCGAGTCCCATGATGGCTTCGGGTCCCACGCCCTGGCCGATGAAGATGCCGTCGATGATGTTGTAGACGGACGATGCGGCCATGGCCACAATGGCGGGGATGGCATACTGCATCAGGAGTTTGCCGACCGGCTTTTCGGCCAGCACATTGAATTGGTTTGCTTTTGCTTCTGTGTCTTTGTCGTTAGTCATACTTTTGCAAAATTACAAAACGCGCCACACCTTGCCAAATCATGACTACTAAAAAGTGTGTTCTGCCGAACTTCTCGCCGCGATTGGATGTCTGGCTGCTGGTACTCTTGGGGTTATGAATGCGCCTTGCACAAGCCATCGGAGTCAGCCAAACCACAGATTTACCGACACGAACAACAAAAGACAGAGCTCCCCAGCCATGAATTTGGCGAAAACGGGATACTTTCCCTGCTTTTTTAGGAAGTCGGCACCCAAACTCGCAGTTTATTATGTAAATTTGCATCAGCCTTACATTCAATCGCATCAGGCTCCGATTAACCGCATTAGGAAAACAACAAAA
>DAIRWG010000188.1:0-4540 GCA_036802405.1 Alloprevotella sp. | reverse complement strand
TGTTTTTTACCCCCTGAACTCCTACGATGAGTTGCATTTCTTACTTGAACCTACGTGCCGAGGCACGTGCGCTTCCCCCTTACTTCGCATTTCCACGGGGGAAGCGCCGCTGCCCCACCCTATTTTATTTGTTGCAGAATGATGTTGTACAGCATAAAATGCGTAATTGGAAATAATTGGAGAAGCAAACAATTTGTCTTTTCTTTACTTTTGCAGCAAACAAATACATGGCGTAAGCCAGAGAGGAAGCCGAAAATCTGAAACAGAGTAGGCACTACCAATACAATCTATAGCAATGGATAACTTGGACAAGCAATTGGCTGACTTGCAGGCCGGTCTTGATGCCCAGTTGCAGCAAGTGCAGGCCGACATTGGGTGGTTCTAATAATTCTGATGAGACGATTTGTACCTTATCGGAAGTGTATTTTTGTAAGTAGTTGAAGGAGCATAGCGGGCTATGTGACTGAGGCTACTTGCAAAAAGACGCTTTCGAGAAAGTGCAAAGCGACCATCAGATTATGAGAATATTTAAAACAGAATTTTTAGAACCACCCTTAAACTAAAAACAGAATAAGACATGTATTGTTTTCGATTAACAAGAAGAATCTACAGGCCGGGCGGTGTGCCCAAAGGCTTTGTGTTGCAGGTAACGTCTTCAGGAGGAACCCCCGCATTTCAAGATTTGGAAAAAGCACTGAAGGCCGCGGGGTTTAGCGATAAGCAGATTCACGATGGCGGCAGTTTGCAACTCAGCGAATGGGAAGTGAAGCGCCTGTAGTGTGAGCTTTAAGGAGTAAAACACCTCACAAAAGAAACATCAAGTCTTTTGTGAGGTGTTTTATAGTCAAGCAAGAATGGTGCTGGAAAAAAGCGAGTCACGCTGCTTTCCGCTTGGCTCACCCCGTTAGGGGTGAAATTGTGTAACCAGGTATGTGGAGTGTTTCCGCATGCCTGGCTACCTTCTTCTGATGCCTCAATCAGAGTCGCGAAGCGCACTCGGGGCAGAACTGGTCCATCTCGTCAACTACCGCGCCGCACACTGGGCAATGCCTTTCCGGCTTCGCCGGACGAGGCGCTTCAGCAGCTGGCGAAGGTTCCCCGTAAGCAGGCATTGGAGGCATGGGCGCATCCTCAGCGAAGGCCCCCACTCTGGATGCCACGGCGGTGCCCACTTCGCTCACGTGGTGCATGGCCACGTCCTGCGTGTGGTCCATGCGTGCCTGTTGAAGCACGGCGTTGTCGCGATATTCCTCCTTCATGGCCCGCTGGTCGTCGATGCGCTGCTGCTGTTGCTGCATCTGCTGTTGGCCGACAGCAGTCATGCCCTGCTGCATCATCTGCGCCATCTTCATCATCAGATCCTGGTTCTGCGCATTCTGGGCCGCCTGCTGCTGCAGCATCTTCTCGTAGAGTGCCTGCTGCTCGGCCTGCTGCTGTGCACGGAGCTGGCTTTCCTTGTCGGAAGAATAGGACTGAGCCATGGCCACCTGAGCCTCAGCCGATAGGTGCGACAGCTGAGCGGCACGAATCTGCTCGGCATCCATCGTGGCCATCTGGTTGTCGCGGTTCATGGCAGTGGCCTGCTGCATCTGCTCCATGGCCTCGGCCGAACGGTTGCGCTCCTGCAGTTCGGCCAGCTCGGCTTGCTTGATGGCCTGCATGTTGCGCTGGGCCAAAGCAGCCTTACGCTCGAGAATGTCCATGTCGTCCATCTTGTCCTGACGCTTACGCTGATGGTCGGCCTGAGCCTGCTGCTCGCTGAGCGCCTGCTCGCGCTGACGCTTCTCGAAGTCGTAGTCCTCGTTTTTCACCCGCGTCTGGAAAGCGCGCTGGTCCTGCTCAAACTGGTGCAGGTCCTCGCGCTGACGCTTCTCGAAGTCGTAGTCCTCGTTTTTCACACGCGTCTGGAAGGCGCGCTGGTCCTGCTCAAACTGGTGAAGGTCCTCACGCTGGCGCTTCTCGAAGTCGTAGTCCTCGTCTTGAACGCGCTGCTTGAAGTCGGCTGCACGCTGGCGCTGCTGCTGCTCGAATTCATAGTTCCCGTTTCGCACACGCTGGTCGAATGCCCGCTGGTCGCGCCCGTCCTGGTAGGTGTCCAACTGACGCTTGGTGTCAAGCTGTGCGGCTGCCACCTGCGTTTGGTTTTGTGCCGTACGGAGTTCGGCAGAGAGGCGGGCATCGAGGGCCTGACGATTGCGTTCGTCCTGATAGGCATCTTCACGCTTGCGCTGGTCGAATTCGTGGTTCTCGTCACGCACACGCCGGTCAAACGCCTGCTGCTCGCGCTCGTCCTGGTAGGCATCGAACCGGCGTTTGGTGCCGAGCTTAGCTTCCGTCATGCGGTCGGCATGACGGGTGGCATCAAACTCAAGATCGTGCTGCAACGTTTGCTCCTGTCGCTTGCGTTCATCGGCATAGCTGTCGAGCTGACGCTTGGTGTCGAGCTGAGCAGCCAGCAAGGTGCCCTTGTGCTGTTCTGCCTTCAAGCGCTCGGCCCGTTCGTGGTCCTGTTGGCTGTCCGAAAGCTCGAAGGCCATGATCTGGCGCTCCATGTCGAGCTTGTGTGTGGCCTGCAGGCGCATCACGTCAGCCACACTGTTGCGGTCGATCTGCTTCTGCTGAAGCTCCACCTTCAGGGCATTCACCTCGTCGTCGCTCACAAGTCCACACTTCTTGAGTTCGACCAAGGCCTGACGCATCTCATTGTCGCTTTTGGCCTCACGCAGGCGCTTTTGCGACGAGAGCATCTGGGTGAACTGCTCCATCTCATCTTCGCTGAGCAGTTTGTCGCGGTTGATTTCCTGCAGCGCCTTGCGCAGGTCCTCGGCATTGCGTGCCTGCTGCACGGCCTGCTGGTTGTTTTGCTGCTCCAAGCGGTTCTTGTAGGCCTGCGTGCGCTGCAGATAGTCGAGCTGCCGTCCGCTGACGTAGAGGTCGCGCTCCAGTTTGCGGAAGCGTTCGAAATCATCGCTGCGATCGGTGATGCTCAGCACCTTGGTGGCCTCGATGCCGACAAGCTGCTCGTTGCAGGCCTGGAGGAGGCGCATCTTGAGATTGCTGACCACGGGGTCGGGCAATCCGTCGTGCTGGTAGTCGAGATTGCGCAGGAACTGGGTCAGTGTGGCCTTGACCGTGGCACGCAGCATCTGCATGAGGTCGAGGGTGCGCAGCGTGTGGCTGTCAGAGAGATAGTTGGCGGCCACTTCGGCCATGTTTTGCACCTGCAGCTGCATGGACACCGAAATGCCGACATCGACCGTAGCAGTGGGAATGGTCATCGGGGCAAATTCGATGTTCTCCTGATCGTCCATCGTGGCATCAAACAGGAGATTGATGGCGCGGTTGCTCACCAGGTAGACGCGCAGGTTTTGCTCCGGGGCCGCCATGCCTTTGGCCCCTTGAAGCTTGGGCAAGATGCGTCCCGTACGGCGCTGATGCTGTTCGGGCTTCTCGTTTTTCTTCTTGCCGAAGAGGAAGTTCTTCACTCCCTGCCAGAATCCGGAACTCTTGGGCTTGGGTGTGGGAGCACCTCCGTTGGGGGATGGAGCACCGTTGGGAGCCGGAGCACCGCCATTGGGTGTGGGCGAAGAGGGCGTGGGCCATGCTTTCTCGTCGCCAAAGGTGTAAACGCCCGACTGCATCACGCTGACCACCTCTTTGCCCACAAATACGATGGCAGTGCAGCCTTCGGGCACCACCACGCCCCTGAGCCGGGCGGCTGTTTCGAATTCGCGTTCACTGATGAGATGGGCGATTTCGCCTTTCTGAATGTTCCAGATGGCCCGACGGTTCACCACGTCGTAGGCTGTTTCGGGTTGGGAATCCACCACGGGGGGCTGTTCCTCAGCCAAGCTTTTGCCGCAATGCGGACAAGCTTTGTATTTGGGTAATACGGGATAACCGCAATATCTGATTTCATTGTTTGAGATTGTTTGAAGATTCAGTCAATTCGCGTGTGGCGCTAATCATCGTAAAGGTAAAGATCCTCGGGAGGAATGGGACCGACCCATTTTCCATTAACCGAATAGCAGTCGTCTAAAGGCTCCACATCTTCCCCTTCGGCTTCCAAACAAGCCACAAAAGTTTCCACGTAGCCGGGCTTCAGAAACAGTTTTTCCTTACAACACGAAAGCAAAGCCGCAGGCGATTCCACCTCTTCCGAGTAACAAACGACTTGTCTGCTCAAGAAAGCACCTGAAGGTGTCTTCCTGAACGTAGGCGGAAGGAAGACCGTATCAAAGCCTGCATTACTTTGCCCTTTCAACCGTTCGAGCGTGGGCGGCATGTACACCGCACCTAACCGTGTCTGAAGTCCGAACGCATTCAGATTAAGCTTTTGGATTTTGCGGCACTTCGAGAAGTCCAATTGATCCAATGCAATAAATTGAAACGCTTCGTCGGCCAATTTGTTCAACTCGGCAGGCATATCCAATGTTTCCAGCCCTTTACAGCCTGAGTATCTATTATTAGTTGATTATCAGTATTATACGCTCTAAACGGTAGAAAAGTGACCGTATGGATTCTGATTAGATACGAAAAG
>DAIRWG010000187.1:0-4604 GCA_036802405.1 Alloprevotella sp. | reverse complement strand
GCAACACTGCAGATTCTGGTCCTGCCTTTCCTGGTTCGAGTCCGGGTACCCCAACTCACATATTTCTTAAGGTAAATCTGAGTTTCAGCCTTCCGATTCAGTCGGATGTTGAAACTCTTTTTTTTATTTCATCCCCATGAAGGTTCTCTTCCTCGTAGTGGGTCGCACCGTCGACAAGCACCTCGCGGCCCTCATCACCGACTATGCCGAGCGCGTCAAGCACTATATCCCCTTCGACATGGAAGTCATCCCCGAACTCAAGAACACCAAGGCCCTCACCCCCGAGCAGCAGAAAGAGCGCGAAGGCGAACTCCTGCAGAAGCAGCTCCGCCCCGGCGACCACATCGTGCTCCTCGACGAAGGGGGACGCGAATACCGTTCCATCGAGTTTGCCGCCTATCTTGAGAAGAAGCAAAGCCAGGTGGCCCGGCGCCTCGTGTTCATAGTCGGCGGCCCCTACGGATTCTCCCCTGCCATCTACGCCCTTGCCGCCGAAAAGCTCTCCCTCTCCCTCATGACCTTCTCCCACCAGATGGTGCGCCTCTTCTTCGTCGAGCAGCTCTACCGCGCCATGACCATCCTGCGCGGCGAACCCTATCATCATGAATAGCCCATCATCCATTTGTGGCCGCATCGCCATCCTCTCGGCCCTGTTTCTCCTCCTCCTGTGCCACCGCCCGTGGCACGCCGCCCAGGCACAAACCGCCGGAGGGGCATCGGTCTGGCGCATCATGGAGTACAATGTCGAAAACCTTTTCGACACCCTCCACACCGCCCCCTTCGCCGACGAGGAGTTCACCCCGCAGGGCAGCCATCAGTGGGACACCCGTCGCTATTGGGCCAAACTCTCCCGCCTCAGTCGCGTCATCGCCGCCGCGTCTGCCGATCTGCCGCCCGCCTGCGTGGCCTTGGTCGAGGTGGAAAACGATTCCGTTGTCAGCCACCTCATCCGTCGCACCCGCCTCTGGCGCATGGGCTACCGCTCCATCGTCACCCATTCGCGCGATGTGCGCGGCATCAACGTGGCCCTCCTCTTCCAGCCCGCACTCTTCCGTCCCGTCAGCCACGATTCGCTGCGCGTGCCGCCCACCGACGAAAGCCTCTCCTTCACCCGCGACGTGCTCCACGTGGCTGGGCAGCTCCAGTCGGGCGACACCCTCGACCTCTGGGTGTGCCACTGGCCCAGCCGGCGCAATGGCGCACGTTCCGAACGCTACCGCAATCGCGTGGCAGCCCGTCTCCGTGCCCACGTCGACCGTGTCCTGCTTTCCCGCCGCCATCCCATGGCCATCGTCACCGGCGACTTCAACGCCTTCTGGCCCGAACCCTCCATTTCCGTCCATCTCGGTGCCCGTTTGCCCGAGCCATCGCCCCAGTCCCGCCAGCTCTATCTGCTCTCGCACGCCATGCAGGCATCGGGCGGCATCAGCGGCACCTACAAGTTTCAGGGCGAATGGAACCAGCTCGACAATTTCCTCGTCAGCGGCACCCTCCTTTCTGCATCGCCCTCCCTCGATTCCGCTTCGCCCTCCCTCGATTCCGCTTCGCCCTTCCTCGATTCCGCTTCGCCTTCCCTCGATTCAGCTTCGCCCTATGTCGAATCCCCATTCCGCACCTCGGCAGCCCGCTGCCGCATCGTTGATTTTCCCTTCCTGCTCCAAGGCCTCGGCTCCGAGGCAGGCCCGCGTCCCTTCCGCACCTATCTCGGCCCCCACTACCAAGGCGGCTTCAGCGACCATCTCCCCCTCGTACTCGACTTCCTCGCCGAGTGAGGCCTAATGGGGCTGAATGGTGGGGTAGGGCAGAGCGGCGCAGGCTGAGGCAGGAGCCGAGGTGGCGGTTCGCCGCAACCGCTTGCCGCTTTCGCCACACCCTCTTTCTTTGTGGCACAGGAGCCAACATGCTAGTTCACCATTCCCGCAGCATATGTTTCAAGGCCGCCATCGGGTGGTATACCAGCATCCGCGGTCCCGCCCAGCGCATCACCCTCCGGATGCGTTCCTTCATGTCAGGCCGGTAGCAATGGATGGGGCATTTCCGGCAAGTTGGCTTGTCGCTCCCGAAGCGGCACCGCTCCACCCGCCGCAAGGCATACTCCATCAGCGCCCTGCAGTCGGGGCACAGCACCTCATGGCCCTCCTTGTGCCTGCAGTAGAGCCTGATCATCTGTTCCACAATGCGTTGTTCCTCCTCAATCCGTTGATCCATTAATTCGTTGATTCATTAATTCGTTGATCCATTAATTCATTGATCCATTGATCCATTGATCCATTGATTCATTGATTCATTGATCCATTGATTCTTTTAAGTAGAAAGTGAGCACCATTTCTCTCTGTTTCCCTCCCTAATCACCCTAACCACCCTAACCAACCCTAACCACCCTAATCACCCTAAGAACCTCCCCCCGACCACCCCGCGAAGTTACTCCTTTCTCCCGACATGGCCAATGCCCCCCAAGCCATGCCCAGCATTTTGTCACACGATGTCCCCTCCCTCACGCGCGCGCGTTACAGGCGAATCACACCACTTGCTGTCATCCGTCACTTTGCCCTCACGATCCGCCCCCGCATGGTCTTCCCACACCACCGCGGTACCGTCATTACACCACCACGGTACCGTCATTACACCACCGCGGTAGAATTTTTACACCACCGCGGTGCTTTTCAAAGCCCAAAATCCCCCCCGAAGACCAGAGTGACAGAGTGACAGCAAAAAAAGCAATTCCCCTGTTATGTATGCGCGCGCACGCGCGAGAGTCGCCACTTTCACTGTCACCCCATGAAAGCACCCCATGAATTTCGCCCCCCCCACGGAAGAAGCCCGGACAGCGCGCCCACACCCGTGCGTTTTGTCACACCTCCGGCTTGCATCGGCCGAGCGAAAAGCGTAACTTTGCACTGACCAATCGCAGCCCTCCGATCGGGGTGCTGCGCTTCACCTCACACCCACACCGAAACCCCTCATCCATGCAAACCATCTGCGCCATAGCCACCCCTTCCGGCGGAGCCCTCGGCATCGTCCGCGTGTCGGGCCCCGAAGCCATCAGCATCACCTCGGCCATCTTCCGCCCCAAAGGCCACACCCCCCTTGCCGACAAGCCCGGAGGCACCCTCACCTTCGGCACCATCGTCGACCCCGCCAGCGGCGAACCCCTCGACGAAGTTCTCGTCAGCCTCTTCCGAGCACCCCATTCCTACACCGGCGACGACAGCACCGAAATCTCCTGCCACGGCTCCGACTACATCCTCACCACACTCCTGCGCCTCCTCCTCGCCCAAGGCTGCCGCATGGCACGCCCCGGCGAATACACCCAGCGTGCCTTCCTCAACGGCAAGATGGACCTCAGCCAGGCCGAAGCCGTGGCCGACCTCATCGCCTCCACCACCGAGGCCAACCACCGCATGGCCATGCAGCAGATGCGCGGCGGATTCAGCCGCGAACTCCGACAGCTGCGCGACGAGCTGCTCCACATCACCTCCCTCCTCGAACTTGAGCTCGACTTCTCCGACCACGAGGAACTCGAGTTCGCCTCGCGTCCCGAACTCCTCCAGCTCGCCTCGCGCATTCACCACCACCTGGCTGCACTCTGCAGCTCCTTCCGCCTCGGCAACGCCCTCAAGCGCGGCATTCCCGTGGCCATCGTGGGCGAAACCAATGCCGGAAAGTCCACCCTCCTCAATCACCTCGTGGGCGAAGAACGCGCCCTTGTGAGCGACGTGCGCGGCACCACGCGCGACACCATCGAAGAGTCCGTCAACCTCGGCGGCACCCTCGTGCGCTTCATCGACACCGCCGGCATACGCGACACCACCGATGCCGTCGAGCGCATGGGCATCGACCGCACCTTTGCCAAGGTGGCCGAAGCCGACATCGTGCTCTGGCTCATCGACCTCACCGACTGGCAAGCCCAGCTCCGCACCCTCGCCCCGCGCCTGCTGCCCCAGTGCGAGGGCAAGCGCCTCGTCGTGCTGCTCAACAAGCACGACCTCGTCACCCCCGCCCAGTCGGCCGAAGCCCTCCGTGCCATCACCGGGCTGCTGCAGCGTGAGCGTCCGCACGACGTGCCCGCCGTGCTCCCCCTCAGTGCGCAGCAGGGCAGCGGCATGGAGCAGCTGCAGCACCACCTCACCGCCGCGCTGGCCGACCTTCGAGCCCTCACGGGAGCATCCTCGGCCAGCACCATCGTGAGCAATCTCCGCCACTACGAAGCCCTCACCGCCGCCCTCACCGCCATCGACCGTGTGACCGAAGGCCTGCGTTCCGGCCTCTCGGGCGACTTCGTGAGCCAGGACCTCCGCGAATGCATCTACCACCTCAGCGACATTGCCGGCGAAGTCACCACCGACGATGTCCTGGGCAACATCTTCAAGCACTTCTGCGTTGGAAAATGATTTCCAATCACAATAGTCCATTAAGTAGGGTGTACAGTTTCGTGTACCAATAAAGTTGCATCATTGCAGAATAACGGGCTTTCAGCCCGCCCTTGACGCATGCTATAGTCAAACAAAAATGGTTTGGGAAAACCTGAAGTATAATCTATGGGACGTCGCATCTGCTCTCTTCATCCCAATCCCATGCCGTAGGTCACCCCGTTAGGGGTGAAA
>DAIRWG010000186.1:0-4699 GCA_036802405.1 Alloprevotella sp. | reverse complement strand
AAATGTCGAAGTTAGAAAATAAAAAAAACGGCGGAGAACGACAACTGCCGTAAATAATAGCTTGTTCAATAAGTCAAAGAACGAATTCTGATAACCCCCGAGATTCAATCAAGGTGAAATTACCACATCGACAACTTTTGGACGAACGATTGAACAGATATTCGGGGCGGTTCGGAGAAAGGTCTAAAGAAAATTATCCGTTGGCATTCGTTCCTTTCCTAAAATCATCTTGTTCATGTTATAGTCCATTTTGTTGGTGAACAATATGACGCTATCCTCCGTTTTGTTGATGATTGATTGCATCTTGGTCGTGAGTTCACGAAGTTTCGCTTCCGATAGGTCGCCTTCGAAAACGGAATTCTGAATCCAGTTCAAGTATTGTCGGCACAACTTAAGCATCCTGCCCACTCGTTTCTCTCCTATATCGTATACAAGAATCACATACATCGGTTTACCAATACATTTTAAACGGTTTGTATTCTTCCATCCCAAGTATGTCTTTCAGTAGTTTGTAACACTCCAGCTTGATGAGATGGCGATAACTTACGTTGCGGCCCAAAGAGCGGTGCTTGAACGTTTCTGTATATCGCTCCTCCATGGCTTTGACGAAAATCTTCTTTCCTTTGTCGTTTAGCAGACACCGATTGAGCTTGTGGTCAAAATCACGTTCAGAAAGAGCATGCTTGTTCAGCACCTTGAAGATGACGCGGTCCACGATGATAGGTTTGAATATTTCGGAAATGTCCAAGCAAAGTGAATAACGCCTTTCGCCCGGTGTGTGCAGGAAACTGATGGTGGGGTTCAGTTGCGTTTGATGTATGGCCCTCAGCGTTTCCGTATAGCACATCATGTTTCCGAAGGATATCAGAGCATTCACTTCATTCTGCGGAGGCTGTTTGGAGCGTTGACCCATCTTGAAATCATCGAGAATGAGATCAAAGGCCGAGTAGTAGAGCTGCCGGATGTTGCCCTCGATGCCCATCACCTGGTCGATGGCTGTGGCTTCTGGGAGCGTGGCAGCCAGTTTTTTGATGCCGTCGATGATTGTTTGCAATTCCTTGCCGCGTCGGTTGTAGTAGTTGAGGTTCATCACCATATTCCAGGCAGCCCCTTGAATGAACTTGCAAGCGTATCCCACCCTTCGCTTCACACTGTTGTAAGCCTTGGCCTGCGCCAAGAGTGCCTTTCCCGAAAGCAGTCCATCGCGGGGCATAAAGCTGCCGGTGTAGTTCTCATAGTAGTCGAAGAAGTGTACGGGAATGTCCTTTTGTCCAAGGAAATTGAACAGTGCACTATTTCCCCTCAAACTGCCGAATGCATAGATTTCCGCAACGTCTTCGATGGGAATGAAGCGTGGCTGGAGATTGGTCGTGCCGTTCTCATCCTCCGCCACGGGAGTGAATTTCAGTGTATTGTCCCGTCGCTCCATGATGCCGGGATTGAAAATGTAGAAACTTCTCTTCATGGTTCTTCCTCCTGTTCCATAGTGTGGCAAAATTCAAAGTAACTGCAATTTCGGCAGATACCCTTTTTCTGTAGTGGTGGGCATTCCTCCAGTTGCATGATGCGCCTGATGTCATTTTGCATCAGACGGATGTCCTCCCGGTCAACGTCAGTCAGCACCACTTGTCGCGTTTTGTGCATGGTCGGGTATTCCAAAATTCCTTGTACTCCCTCGATGCCGTGCTGCTCGAACACATACATGTAGTATTTGAGCTGCCACTCGTGAGCCTGTTCCACTTTGTTCGACTTTTTGATTTCGTGTATCACTCTGTTGCGTGCATCATAGTAATCCACCTTGATGCCGTCGATGGCCACTTCCTCATAGCGTGAGGCACGTTGCGGGTAGGTCGATTCATGAATCAGTTTGCCCATTTGCACGAGTTCCGACTCCTGCTCCATGCAGATGCCGTTGGCAAAGAGCCATAGCTTGCGATGGCACAGTTGGTAGTAATTGAAATGAGTTCCGGTGATGGTCATGGTGAATGGGGAAGCGGGGCCTCTCCATTTCAGCATGAAGAGGCTCCGCGTTGGTGTTAGATCTGATGTTCGTAGTCAAAAGCCAACATCCTGTCGATCAAGTCCTGCTTGGCTTTCTGTAAGGCATCGGCCGTTTCTGACTCCGTGATGACATAGCTGGCACAAGGCAGCGTAACGTACACGTCGGCCCCTACATTTCCATCGATGATGGGACGGGCTTTCGGTCGTTCCTCCACATCGCCCACCAGTTTGGCCCGGATGGCAGCTGCCAGCGTGTTGGCATTGTCGCTGATGGCCAGTGCCAACGTTTCCATCAGGCTGAAAGTGCGCGCTTGGTTGGAAGTGATGTGCCAATCAATCAGTGCCTCGGCAATGGCCGGGATCGTTTGTTCGCGTTGCTCCTTGGGCATCAGCAGGCATTCTCCGAAGACGGTGTTCACCAAGGTCCAGCCGTCTGCCTTGAGCTTTTCCACCATGTCCTTTGAAATCTCTGGTTCAAATTGGTTCGTTGAAACGCAGAAGAGTCGTCTCAAGTCGATGGCCACATCGTAAGTGAACAAACCCGTGGCCCGCTTGTTCTCGGGAATCCATTTGCGGTAGAGGCTTCTGTCGCTTCCTTCCAGAAAATCACTGATCTGTTCCGGTGACAATTTGTTTCCATTTGCGTCCCTCACAATCACTTGGTGCACGTTGGTGCGGTCCGAACGGTCAAAGGAAATGTTCTCCTTGGCCACACCAGCCAGAAGGGGGTGCAAAGGCGTCATGGCAGAGATGCTAAATGGACTTCTGCGTTTCACGGCCTTGTCCTTACCTCCCTTTGGTGTTCTCATCCACCCGCCCAAGAGTTGGTCCACATAGTGCGGGTCGCACACCGAGAGCACCTCACCTTCCTTCAGTGCTCCTTTCTTGTCCACGTCGAAGTAGAATTCAGTGGGTGAAGGCTGCACGCCAAGCACTTCATTGAGCTTCTCAAGAATCGAGCGCTTCACCTGCTGGCCGCTTGAGAAGGGCACCCGAATGCCAAACTGCGGATCATAGTAGGACTTTTGACCGTCTTCCACACAAAAAACGGTATATGCTGCGTGCTTGAGTCCACGCAAGTAAATGAAAGAATTCTGTTGCATAGTCTGATGCGTTTAAGTTGTGATTACAATGTGTTGATTTGAAAGCGGAGAAGCGTCAGGAAGTAAGGCACGTTGTCGGTGGGCATGTCGTGCACCTCCTTCACGAAGTCCTTAAACCTCTCGCGGTCTTCCACATACTTTGCCACTTCTGTTGCAGCGGCCACGAATTGCTTCTTGTTGGTGGCGGCGAGCAAATTCCCCACCAGGTTTTTGCGCTTGGTGCTGAGCTGCTTGTCCGTGTCAGTTGAAGCGGCATCCAGCAGTCTTGCCAGATCTTGGGACTTTTCCCAAAGTTCATCGTTGTTCAACATAGCTAAAATCCAGATTTTATATACGTTAGTTTTAATTGTTTCTTCCTCGTTTTTAGGAGCCTTGATGGTTTTCCGATTTTCCATGTAGTCCCTCAAGCCTTTGGGCTCCATGGCCCTGATGCCGATAGCGCCGGCAGTGCAGGCTGTTCTAAAGCCATATGCGGTGCCCCACATGCTTTCGGCATTTCTGCTTACCATATCGGGAAATAATTTTTGGTAAAGCATGTAGGGGCGTCGGATCCCCCTCAAGTCGAATGGGATGAACCCAATGGACGTGTTGGTCTGTCCGATGCTATAGACATAACCTAGGAGCTGTTTGGCCGTTTCTTTTTTTGAAATGCCTACAAGGATCTTAGTCCAGCTTTGGGTGTTTAGGCTCTCAATTCCGTCTTTGCTTGCGTAGGGGGCAAACCCAGCCATGGGATTCTCGTCATTGTAGACTCTTTCATCATAAAGGTGCGCGAGCCATTGCCCATTCCAAGTGTTGATCTGATTGCCCTTCAGAGTCGTATTCGCATTCAGTGCCTTGCGGTACAAATCCCAGCCACGATATATGTCAAGTAAAATATCTTTGTTTGTAAACAGAATGGAAAAACCGCCCTGCACACCAATCGCCAAAGCATCGCCAATCCATGAAGCATAGACGTCTTCATTAGTCATGGGCAACGCGCAATCAGTTACCTGTCCGGAAGTGGTGGCACAGGCATCTGCCGAGGGGAATCCACGTGCAATGCTTGCATCAGCGGCACCGCCATCCATTTTGTCACAAAGCTTCTCAAATCTGGCACGTCGTTGCTCTTGGTTCTCAAAAGGCTTTTTCCCTCGGATCATGTCATCCCAACTGATTTTAGGATTTTCCAAAGATGAATTTCCAGCGGTCATCATGTATTTGTTATGGTCAAAGAAAAGCGGATAGAATTTCTTCAGAAAGAATCCGCGTGCATCATATTCCGTGCCATGTTTTTCGTTGTATGCTTCAAGGAATATCTTTCCGATGGCTGATGTAATCATGAGCTTACAGTATTTCGAATGATTGATAGAATTCAGATTTGCATAAGTCGGGTTGTAGCCCTAAATCATTGTCATATCCACGGTTGGGAACTACAAATGGGCGCATGCCTTTGTCCAACTGCTCCAGGTTCCGGTGTGCGATGGAGTGATAGCTGACAGGAATTTCCATTTCGGCCCTTTCCATGGCGTTGCCCATGAGGTAGGCCTCCTTATCATCCTCGGTGATGCAGACAGCCGAGTTGTAGTCGAGTGTCTCAAGCACGGCCGACTTGG
>DAIRWG010000185.1:0-4732 GCA_036802405.1 Alloprevotella sp. | reverse complement strand
AGCTGAAAGTAATCAGAGTGAGATACTATAAAGGGTGGTTCTAAAAATTCTGTTTATTCTAATATTCTGATGGTCGCTTTGCACCTTCTCGAAAGCGTCTTTTTGCAAGTAGACTCAGTCACATAGCCCGCTATGCTCCTTCATCTACTTACAAAAATACACTTCAGATAAGGCACAAATCGCCTCATCAGAATTATTAGAACCACCCTAAACATAATTCTGAGCACCTACTTAAAGGCCGCAATCAAGTGGAGCGGCTAATGGATAAATTTATGCAAAGATAGTGCAAGGTGAGAGAATTCATGCAAAGATACCCGAAAAATCGACCCAAGTACTCCCTAATATCAAATCTGTAGCAAATTCTCAACCCTCGAACGCCACACTTCGGGCCAAGAAACCAGCCCTATGGGAACGATTGCGGAAAATGGGAACGGTTGCGGGAACGATTGCGGAATTATTTCTTTCCGATTACTTGAAATCTTCATGCTGCGCTACGTAATTTTGCACCGAGCTTTAGCGGAAATGCAATCTCGACAAAGCAATCTACAAACTTAACAACCGCAGAAACCTTTCACTTCAAACCTAAATCCATCAAATGGAAGCAACAATGCAATCGGGCCATGTGCCCTTCCTCAGCAAGGTCGCCTATGGCATGGGCGATGTAGGCTGCAATTTCAGCTGGATGTTCGTCAGTAACTTTCTCATGATTTTCTACACCGACGTGTTCGGCATCGGCATGACGGCCGTGGCCACCCTGATGCTGTTGTCACGCATATGGGATGCCATCAACGATCCGATAATCGGAGCCCTGACCGACAAGACCCACACACGTTGGGGACGTTTCCGTCCTTGGCTGCTGTTTGGCGCGCCAATCACAGCCATCATGCTTATGCTCACATTTTGGGCCCATCCATGCTGGAGTCCGACGGCCAAGATCGCATACATGTCAGTGACCTATTGCACGCTCGTGCTCGGCTACACCTGCGTGAACCTCCCCTATGGCACCCTGTGCGGAGCCATGACGCAGGACATCGACGAACGTGCCCAGCTCAACACAAGCCGCTCGGTGAGTGCCATGATAGCCATCGGCATCCTCAACATCATCACCGTGCCGCTGGTGAACTTTTTCGGTCGCGGAGAAGCCCAGACCGGCTATCTGGCAGTAGCCGCATTCTACGGCATCATCTTTGCTGCCTGCCATCTGTTCTGCTTCAGCAAGACGAGGGAAACCGTTACCACGCCCCAAGAACAGAAACTGCCCCTGTCCACGCAGTTCAAGGCTGTCATGAAGAACCGTCCCTACCTGTTAGCCCTCATTGGCCAATTTCTCTTCGGATTCATCCTCTACGGACGCAATGCCGACATACTCTACTACTTCACTTATGTCGAAGGATCAGCCACCTTGTTTTCCTATTATTCCATGGCCATCATGCTGCCATCCATCGCAGGGGCGGCTTGCTTTCCGTGGATGTTTGGCAAGACCGGCAACAAAGGCTATGCAGCAGCCGTGTTTGCCTTTCTTACGGGCATTTTCATGTCGCTTCTCTACTTTTTCAGCCCCAACACCTCCCCTATTGCATTTTATGGCTGCTCTGCTCTGGCATGGTTTTTCTTTTCCGGATTCAACACGGCCATCTATGCCGTCATCCCCGACTGTGTGGAATACGGCGAATGGAAAACGGGCATCCGCAACGACGGATTCCAATATGCCTTCGTGTCGCTGGCCAACAAAATGGGCATGGCTCTCGGCACAGCCCTCTTCGCCCTGACCCTTGATTCGGCGGGATATGTGGCCGGCGGCCCACAAAACCCCGAAATCATCAGCATCATGCGCCATTCCTTCTCTACCCTGCCCGGTGGCCTGTGGGTCGTGACAGCGTGTTGCCTTTGTTTCTACAAGCTCCACCGGACCACCTACAAAAGAATCGTGTCGGACCTGAAAAGGAAACGTCACTGAGAGCGTTTCGCAGAAACACAATAAACCAACTATCATAAGGGTGGTTCTAAAAATTCTGTTTAAAATATTCTCATATTCTGATGGTCGCTTTGCACCTTCTCGAAAGCGTCTTTTTGCAAGTAGCCTCAGTCACATAGCCCGCTATGCTCCTTCAACTACTTACAAAAATACACTTCCGATAAGGCACAAATCGCCTCATCAGAATTATTAGAACCACCCATAAACAAATCCAAATCATTTCCAAACTACAATGAGACAAGCAATATTGGTATCCCCCAAGCACATTGAATTCAAGGAAACGGCCGCCCCCAAGGCCGAAGCCCTCCAGCCGCACCAGGTGCTGGTGAACATCAAGCGCATCGGCATCTGCGGCAGCGAGATTCATTCCTACCACGGACTGCATCCGGCCACGTTCTACCCCGTCGTGCAGGGCCATGAGTATGCAGGTGTGGTCGTAGCCACAGGCAAGAACGTGAGCATCTGCCGTCCCGGCGACAACGTCACCGCACGTCCACAGCTCGTGTGCGGCAAATGCAATCCCTGCAAGCGTGGCCAGTACAACGTATGCGAGCATCTGCGCGTGCAGGCATTCCAAGCCGACGGATGCGCACAGGACTACTTTGTGGTCGACGATGACCGTGTGCTGAAACTTCCTGAAGGCATGAGCCTCGACTACGGAGCCATGATCGAACCGTCAGCTGTGGGTGCACACGCTTCGGCACGCACCGAAGTGAAAGGCAAGAATGTGGTGGTGAGCGGTGCCGGAACAATCGGCAATCTCGTGGCACAATTCTGCATGGCACGCGGTGCCAAACGAGTGCTCATTACCGATGTGTCGGATCTCCGGTTGCTGAAAGCCCGCGAATGTGGCATTCCCCATACGCTCAACATCACGAAACACCCGCTTAAAGAAGCAGTCAAAGAACTCTTCGGCGAGGAAGGCTACCAAGTGGGCTTTGAAGTGGCCGGTGTCGAACCCTCCATACGTTCACTCATGGAAACCATCGAAAAAGGCAGCGACATCGTCGTCGTGGCCGTTTTCGCCAAAGACCCCGCCTTGAGCATGTTTCATCTGGGTGAACACGAGCTTCGCCTCATCGGTTCGATGATGTACCGCCACGAGGACTATCAAACGGCCATCGACTACGTTTCTCGCGGCATTGTAAACTTGAAGCCACTCATCAGCAACCGCTTTGCCTTTGAGGAATACGACGATGCCTACAAGTTCATCGACGCGCACCGCGAAACATCCATGAAAGTCATCATCGACCTTGAGCAAAAGCCCAGCAAGGAATCGTCCGACCACTGATTTCCCCCCAATCAAGAAACTATTAGCTACATGAACAAGAAAAATTCAGTGGTAGGTATCGGAGAGGCCCTGTGGGACATTCTGCCGGAAGGCAAGAAACTTGGCGGCGCACCAGCCAACTTTGCCTACCACGTGGCCCAATTCGGCATCCCAAGCCAAGCCATCAGCGCCGTGGGCAATGACCAGCTAGGACAAAGCATTGTCGAGCAACTTGACCAGAGGCACATGCGCCACCTCATCGAAACCGTCCCTTACCCCAC
Organism: Alloprevotella sp.; assembly: GCA_036802405.1. Classification (GTDB taxonomy): domain Bacteria; phylum Bacteroidota; class Bacteroidia; order Bacteroidales; family Bacteroidaceae; genus Alloprevotella. The sequence goes on along the minus strand of DAIRWG010000185.1, from coordinate 1,206 downwards.
AGGCACCGTCCATGTCACCCTGGACCATCACGGCGTGCCATGCTATTGCATCAAGGAAGGGACTGCATGGGACAACATCCCCTTCACCTCCCGCATTGAGGCAGCGGCAAAGGAATGCACCGCCGTTTGCTTCGGGTCGCTGGCCCAGCGCAGCAGCGTGTCAAGGCAAACGATTTACCGCTTTCTCGAAAGCATGCCCAACGATGACGACCACCTCCGTATCTTCGACATCAATCTCCGCCAGAATTACTACTCGAAAGAAGTGATCGATGAATCCTTTAGCCGTTGCAACATTCTCAAGATTAATGATGAGGAACTCTCCACCGTGAGTCATCTCTTCGGGTTGTCCGACAAAAATCAGCAGGAGCAGAGCATGGACCTGCTACACAGGTATTCGTTGCAAATGGTCATTCTGACCTGTGGTGCGGAAGGCAGCTATGTGTTCACTCCCAACCAAACCTCGTATTTCGATACGCCCAAGGTGCAAGTGGCCGACACGGTGGGAGCAGGCGATTCTTTCACAGCGGCTTTTGCGGCCTCACTTCTACGGGGGCGAAGCCTACGACAATCGCATGAACTTGCAGTAAAAGTGTCAGCCTACGTATGCACACAGAACGGTGCCATGCCCACACTGCCGAAGCATTTGAGACTGATGAACTGAGAGCCCAACGCGAAACCTTACCGCCGACTGACAAACTGATGTTCAAAGTTGCATCAGGTACCTCCACTTTTCTCCTTGAAAAGCACTGCGCCCCACCCCTTATTTAGGGTGGGGCGCATCAGCGAGGAGAATCCATGGAATTTCATAAGTAGGTGTTCAGAATTATTTTTAGCTTAGAAGTGCTTCATCGGGATGCAGCTTGCTTCTTGGCTTTCGGGAGCATAGCGGGCTAGTTGACTGAAAGTCAAAGAGCAAGAAGCGCCAGAGAAAGTGCTTCTAAGCTGAAAGTAATCAGAGTGAGATACTATATATAGTCAAACAAAAATGGTTTGGGAAAACCTGAAGTATAATCTATGGGACGTAACATCTGCTCTCTTCATGCCAATCCCATGCCGTAGGTCACCCCGTTAGGGGTGAGTCATGCGGAAAGTGGCGTGGCTGAATTTTCCCAAACCATTTTTGCTTGGCTATAAAATAATTATGAACACTCTACTTAGGGCGTTTCAGAAAAAGCTATCTATTTGATTCTCAGTTCGGAATTTTAT
>DAIRWG010000184.1:0-4922 GCA_036802405.1 Alloprevotella sp. | reverse complement strand
CGTCGCAAGGCTTCGGCCCCATGATGAAGCGCAGCTCGCCGCCCTTCAGAATGTCGGCATGAGTGATGGTGTTGCGGCAGTAGGGACGGCCGTTGCGCAGCACGCGCTGCACGTAGAGGTTCTCCTCGCTCAGTCCCTCAGCCACCACCGTGAAGGTGCGTCCGTCCGACAATCGGAGCGCGATGCGCGGCAGCTGCGGGGCACCCAGCACATAGGTGGCCGACACCGGGTCGACCGGATAGAAGCCCATGGAGGAGAGCATGTACCAGGCCGACATCTGTCCGCAGTCGTCGTTGCCGCACAGGCCCTCGGGTGTGGGCAGATACTGCGTGCGCACGATCTGGCGCACCAGTTCCTGCGTGCGCGACGGGCGGCCCGCCAGGGTGTAGAGGTAGGCCACGTGGTGCGACGGCTCGTTGCCGTGGGCATACTGGCCGATGAGGCCCGTCACGTCGGAGAGCGTGCTCTCCAGCTTCGTGGTGAAGAGCGAATCGAGCTTCGCCATGAAGGGTTTCGGCCCGCCCATCAGCTTGATCAGGCCCGGCACGTCGTGCTGCACGTGCCAGGTGTACTGCCAGGCATTGCCCTCGGTGTAGTCGCCGCCCGTGCTTTCGGCGTGGGCCAGGTCGGAGGGGTTGAAGGGCGTCTTCCACGACCCGTCGGACAGGCGCGGGCGCATGAAGTGCGTGGAGGGGTCGAAGAGGTTGCGGTAGAACGTGGCGCGGTGCGCGAAATAGCGGGCATCCTCCTTCTTGCCCATGAGGCGCGCCATGTCGGCTGCGGCATAGTCGTCGTACACGCTCTCGAGCGTCGAGCTCACGCTCTCGGCCGTCACGAGGTCGGAGGGGAAATAGCCATACTTCATGTAGGTCGTCCAATCGCTCTTGAGCTTGTGGTCCACCGTCTGCGTGCGCTTCACGGCCGCAAAGGCACGCTCCGCGTCGAATCCGCGGAACCCCTTGTGATAGGCCTCGGCCACGATGCTCACCGAGTGGTTGGCAATCATGCAGTAGTTGTCCTTGCCCCACAAGGCCCAGATGGGCAGATGGCCCTGCGCCTCGGCCTGGCTCACGAGCGAGCGCACGAAGGGGTCGACCATCTCGGGCACGGCCAGCGTGTAGAACGGGTGGGCGGCACGGTAGGTGTCCCATGTGGAGAAGGTGGAGTAGAACGTGCCGCCTTCAGCCTGCGCCAGGCGGCCGTTGGCATCGCGGTAGGTGCCGTCGGCATCGGCCACGTTGTTGGGCTGGATGAGTGTGTGGTAGAAGGCCGTGTAGAAGTTTGTCTTCTCCGCCTCGGTGCCGTCCACGTCGAACCGGGCCAGCAGCTCGTTCCAGCGCTGGGTGGCCTGCCGGTGCGTGGCATCGAAGTCCCAGCCGGGCAGTTCGGCGCTGAGGTTGCGCTGCGCGCCCTCCACGGTGGCTGCCGACAGGGCCACCTTGGCCAGCAGCTGCTCGCCCGGCTGGAGGTCGAAACTCACGAGCAGGCGGTTGCCGTGCTCCGTGGGCGTCTGCTGCGGCAGCGTTTCGATGCGGCGCATGGCGTGGTCGAAAGTCACCACGAAGTAGACATCCTGCTCCACCCACACATTGCTGTGCACGTGGCCCGAGATGGTGCGGTCGTCCTCCCAGTTCCACTCGCAGGCCGTCACGTGGGCGTGATACTGCTTCTCGTTCCAGGCCGGCCCGTGCTGCAGGTCGATCAGCACGGCAGCCGAGTCGGTGCGGCTGAAGGTGTAGCGGTGCATGGCCACATGGGGCGTGGCCGTGAGTTCGGCACGCACGCCCGCCTCGTCGAGCGTCACGGCATAGTAGCCCGGATGGGCCGTTTCCGAAGGCTTGGAGAAATGGCTGCGGTAGTCCTTGCGCCCGGGGCGGGCGGTGGAAGGCATCAGCATCACGTCGCCCAGGTCGAGGCAGCCCGTGCCGTTGAGGTGCGTTTGCGAAAAGCCCCAGATGCGGGTGTCGGTGTTGAGATACTCGGCACAGTACTGCCAGCCCACGGCCCCGGTGACGGGACTGGTCTGCACCATTCCGAAGGGCACGCAGGCCCCGGGGAAGGTGTGCCCGTTGGCAGCTCCGCCGATGAAGGGGTTCACATGACTGGCCGGCCCGGCCACTTGCGCAACGGCCAGCGTGGCAGCCGTGCCGAAAAGGAGGGAGAGGAGATAATGCTTCATGGAATGAATGGAATGCTGGAGAGAATGTATGTTCTTCTTGGGGTAATTGCTTGCTTGGGGTGAAATGCTTGCTTGGGTGAAATGCGGTCCCGCCGTTTCCTCACACGGGATCCACGTCAAACACCACCTGCAGGCTCTTCATGCCCGGCTGCGCCTGCACCATGTCGCGTGCGGCCAGCAGTGTGCGGCGCACCCCTTGCGGAGGCAAGTCGGGGCGCAGCTTCACCACCAGCTTGCGGAGGTAGAGCGATTGGATGCGCGCCACCACGGGGCGGTCGGGGCCCAACAGGTCGGTGCCGAAATGCGGCCTGAGCAAGGCTGCGAACGCCTCCGAGGCATGGGCCGCCACAGCCTCGTCGCGGTGCTTGAACAGCACGTTGATCAGGCGGTAGACCGGCGGGAAGTGGTAGGCTTCGCGTTCCGCCATCTGGTCGCGGAACATGGCCTCGTAGTCGCCGCGCACCACCTGCCCCACCACGGGCAGGTCGGGCTGGCGCGTCTGCAGCACTACCAGTCCGCGCTTGCCGCGCCGTCCGGCGCGGCCCGCCACCTGTGAGAGCATCTGGAAAGCCCGTTCGTAGGCCCGGAAGTCGGGCAGGTTGAGCATCTGGTCGGCATTGAGGATGCCCACCACGCGCACGCGGTCGAAGTCGAGTCCCTTGGTCACCATCTGCGTGCCCACCAGCAGGTTGGTCGTGCCGTGCTGGAAATCGTCGATCAGCCGTTCGTAGGCCGAACGCGAGCGCGTGGTGTCGAGGTCCATGCGCGCCGTGTGGGCATCGGGGAATACCGCCTGCGCCGCCGCCTCGATCTTCTCCGTGCCGTAGCCCATGTCGCGCAGGTCGGTGTCGCCGCAGCAGGGGCACTGCTTCGGCACATCGTAGGCCGTGCCGCAGTAGTGGCACACCAGTTTGCCCATGCGCTGGTGGAAGGTGAGGCTCACGTCGCAGTGCGTGCAGCGCGGTGTCCATCCGCACGAGCGGCATTCGAGCACGGGCGAGTAGCCGCGGCGGTTCTGGAAGAGGATGGCCTGTTCGCCCCCCTTGAGGGCCTCGCGCACCTCCTCGGTCAGGCGGGGCGAGAAGGGGGTGCGCATCTGCTTCGTGCGGCGCAGCTCCTTCACGTCGGCCACTTCGATGAGCGGCATCTCCACATGGCCGAAACGGTGGGTGAGGCGCACCAGGCCGTATTTGCCCGACAGGGCATTGCGGTAGCTCTCGAGCGAAGGCGTGGCCGTGCCGAGCAGCACGCGCGCCCCGCTCATGGCCCCCAGCACGATGGCAGCATCGCGCGCATGATAGCGCGGTGCCGGATCCTGCTGCTTGTAGCTGGCCTCGTGCTCCTCGTCGACGATGATGAGCTCGAGCCGCCGGAAGGGCAGAAACACCGACGAGCGCACGCCGAGGATGAGTGGAAACGCCCGGTCGGTGAGCTGACGCTGCCAGAGCTCCACCCGTTCGGCATCGGGAAACTTGGAGTGGTAAACGCCCATGCGCTGCCCGAACACACGGCCCAAGCGCGAGGTGAGCTGCGTGGTGAGGGCGATTTCGGGCACGAGATACAGCACCTGGCCGCTACGCTGCAGCACCTCGTCGATGAGGTGCATGTACACCTCCGTCTTGCCGCTCGAGGTGACCCCGTGGAGCAGGCATACGGCGTGCGCTTTCAGGCTCTGGCGGATGCCGTCGGCCGCCTCCTGCTGCTCGGGGGCCAGTGGGCGTTGTCCGAGCAGTTCCTCCTCGGGGTGCAGGCGCAGGCGGTCGACGCGCACGCTGTAGGCCTCGATGAATCCGCGTCGCCGGAGGGCCGTGAAGGCCGGTTCGCCGCCGCGGCAGCCCTCGAGCAAGTGGCGCTTGGCCACTTCGGCCAGCAGCTTCGTGTTGCCCAGCGTGAGGGCGGCATCGGCTTTCGAGAGTTCCGCCAGATGGAGCAGCATCTCCTCCTGTGCCGGGGCACGGTGCAGGGCATCGAGGGCCGCATGGAGTGCCTCCTCGGAAGCCAGCAGCCCGGCCGACAGGCGCACGTGCGTTTCGGTGCGCGGACGGAAAGCCTGGCTCATGCTCTCGTGCACCACCACGGCTCCGCGTTGCATGAGCCGCCGCACGGTGGGCATGGCATCGCGCAGCTGAAGTTCCTTCTCTACCTGCCCGATGCTGCGCGCGCGCTGGGCCGACAGGGCATCGAGCAGGGTGCGCTCGCGCGGAGTGAGCGGAGCGTCGGGCTGTTCGCAAAAGTCGTCGTTGCGTACCACGAGCGTTTCGCTCTCCAGCTTGAGGCCCGAGGGCAAGGCCGCCTTCATCACCTCGCCGGGGGTGCAGAGGTAGTAGTCGGCCATCCACCGCCACAGGCGCAGCTGCAGCACGTTCACCACCGCCGCGCCGCCGTCCTCCACACTGCTCACGGCCTTGAGCTTGAGCGCAGGTTCGGGGTTCTCGTCCATGATCTTCACCACGATGCCGGTGTAGCTGCAGCGTGCACCGAGGGGCACCACCACCCGCGATCCCACCTGCACTTGCGGCACGAGTTCATCGGGCAGCACGTAGGTGAGTGCACGGGGCAGGGCGAGGGGAAGAAGTATGGTGGCAAACATGTTTGGAGGTGTGGATTGTGTGGGTGGATGAACAGTTGTTGAGGGGGGAGGATGGTGGAGAGGGGCCGCCTCAGTCCACTTCCTCCATGCGCTTCAGTTCCCAGCCTTCGAACTGCATGATGATCTTGTGCAGCCGTGTGCCTTGGCGCAGGG
>DAIRWG010000183.1:0-4962 GCA_036802405.1 Alloprevotella sp. | reverse complement strand
CCCCCCCCAGCCTATCTTATGCAAAGATAGTGCAAGGCGAGCGCAATACAAAATAAAAGGATGAAAGAATTTTATTTTTATGGCCGAGCCGCAGGCTCGTGGTGCTTCGTGGCCCTTGGCGGTAAGAAGCTCTTACGCTGAAGCAAATTTTCTCGCGCGCGTGCGCGCAATTACGCGCGCGCACTCTACAGCGACATTGCATTTTTTACTGTCATCTGTCAAACGCCAGGCATTTTTCCCCAAAAGACACAAGTACAAGGCCGTTTCCGCCAAGTCCCAGACTATTTCAAACACTACCACGGTACCGTTGAAACACTACCACGGTACCGTAGCGACACTACCGCGGTACCGTAGCAACACTACCGCGGTGGCGTAGCGACACCACCGAGTGCGCTGACAGATGAAAGCGAAATGTGCAATTACGCTGTAACGCGCGCGCGTAAGGGCAAGGCTGCCTTCTGTCAGGCCCCCATCGTGTGACATTCGTACGCAGCCGCGACAAAACGCTTGCCGTATTCAGAAAAAGTCACTACATTTGCATTTGAAAAAACCAACACCAACCTTAAGCCCAATCCCCCCGGCAGAAAAACAGAGAGCAGAAAGAACAGACAGAAGGGATGAAAAGGGCACGACATATAAAAAAATTAATGGAGGCACTGCCACTACAGACCTCCATTAACCAACACAAAAACTAAACTAGACTTAACTAAACTATTATATGACGTTATCTCACGACAACTAACTGATGCAAAAGTAACACTTCAATGCCGATAAACAAAGGTTTTGAGAAGTTTTCTTTGCAAAACAGGGCCATTTAACAGTTTCGCATGTTGTAAAGCATGTAATTATCCAAAACGACCATGGCGGCCATGGCCTCGACAATGGGCACGGCCCGCGGCAGGACGCAGGGATCGTGGCGGCCACGTGCCTTGAGCACGGTGGGGCGGCCCTGGTCGTCGACCGTCTGCTGCTCGCGCAGGAGCGTGGCCACGGGCTTGAAGGCCACGCGGAACACGATGTCCTGCCCGTTGCTCAGCCCGCCTTGTATGCCCCCGCTGTGGTTGGTGCGCGTGGTGATGCCGCCGTGGCCGTCGGGCACGAACACATCGTTCTGCTCGCTGCCGCGGGCCGTGACTCCGGCAAAGCCCTCGCCCACCTCAAAGCCCTTCACGGCATTGATGCCGAGCATGGCGGCACCGAGCTGGGCATGAAGTTTGTCGAACACCGGTTCGCCCAGTCCCACGGGGCAGCCGCGAACGATGCCCGTGATGATGCCGCCGATGGTGTCGCCCTCGGCCTTCACCTCGCGTATGAGCTGCGCCATGCGTTCGGCCGTGGCCGGGTCGGGACAGCGCACGGGGTTGCGCTCGATCTGGCTGAGGTCGTAGTCGAGGTAGCTGCCAGCGAGGGCGATGCTGCCCACTTGCGAGGTGTAGGCCGTGATGCTCACGCCCCACTCGCGCAGCACCATCTTGGCAAAGGCGCCACCCACGACGCGGGCCACCGTTTCGCGGGCCGAAGTGCGTCCGCCGCCGCGGTGGTCGCGGATGCCGTACTTCGACTGGTAGGTGAAGTCGGCATGCGAGGGGCGAAACACGTGGCGCAGGTTCTCGTAGTCGGAAGAATGCTGGTTCTCGTTGCGCACAAGGAAGCCGATGGGGCATCCCGTGGTGCGTCCTTCGAAAGTGCCGGAGAGGATTTCCACGCGGTCGCCCTCGCGGCGGGCAGTGGTGAGGTCGCTCTGCCCCGGTTTGCGGCGGTCGAGCTCTGATTGCAGGAAATCCATGTCCACCTCAATGCCGGCGGGCATGCCGTCGATCACGCCACCGATGCCGGGGCCGTGGCTCTCGCCGAAAGTGGTGAGGCGAAAAACTTTGCCGAATGTATTCATTTGCCTGAAGTCTGTCGTTAGGGGGTTCTTAATTAGGGTGTCCAGTTTGTTAGGGTGTCCAGTTTGTTGTTCGCATTTTTGATTCTACAAGCATCGGTAAGGAGTATGGAATGGGCGGGCTGAAAGCCCAGTTGCTGCATTCAGCCCAGGGCAACGCCCTGGGTTAAAACGAGTTCATTTCCCTTTCGCCCTGAAAGGGCAAAAGCCCTACCTATTCCATAGAACCAAAAAACTCTTCTGTTCGGCCGTGCTTTTGCCCTTTCAGGGCGAGCAATCACCATAGAATGGCCTAACCCAGGGCGATGCCCTGGGCTGAAAGCAACTGTTGGGCTTTCAGCCCGCCCTTGATGAGGGCGAAATGGGTAAACGGAACTATGCTCACTGTCAGCTCACCCGAATTCTCAGAGGGCCAATAAAGGCAATGGATGGAGCGTGGCCATGCTGCCATGTGCTCCATCCATCGGCCCGAAAAATCAAAGCGCAAGTGTGCGGGGGAAAGGGGAATCAGTCGTGCTTGTGGCAGCAGCCTTCGCCCTCGCCGTGGTGATGGCCTCCGCAGCAGCCTTCGCCTTCACCGTGGTGGCCGCCGCAGCAGCCTTCACCCTCGCCGTCGTGGTGGCCGCCGCAACCGCCGCCGCAGCCGCCGCAGTCGCCTCCGCAACCGCCCTCGCCGCTCATCATGTTGATCAGCTGCTTGAGTTCCTCGTCGGTGGCGTCGCGCAGCGTGGTGACCGTGCCGCGGAAGTGGAGGGCCTTGCCTGCCAAGGGGTGATTGAGGTCGATCACCACCGTGGAGTCCTTCACCTCGAGCACGAGTCCGTCGAAGCGGTTGCCGTCGGCATTCATCAGCGGAAGCACGGCACCGGGATAAACGGCATTCTTGTCAAACTTTCCGTTGATGTGGAAGGTTTCCTTCGGCAGTTCGAGCACATGCTCCTGCTCGTAGGGACCGTAGGCCTCGTCGACGCTGAGCGTGAAGTCGAAATCGTCGCCTTCGTTGAGGGCAGCAATCTTCTCCTCGAAGGCATCAAGCGCCACGCCCATGCCCGTGATGAAGTGGAAGGGATGTTCGGCCGTAGCCTTTTCCATCAGTTCGTGAATGCCTTTGGCATTGTCGGTGTAGAGTTCGTAGGCCACATTGACATACTTGTGGGGAGTCTGTTCCATGGGGAAAATCGTTTTCTTTGTTTTGATGTGTGTTTGAATTATTCGTCACTGGAAATGTCACGTCAGCTCGAGCGAGAGCGACTCGCGCAGCATGCTGAGCCCCTTGTTGCGCTGGAGCATGCTCTTGAACTGCTCTGCACGGCCCAGCACGGGGCGCACCTCATCGCCTTCGGCAATCTTGAGGCGGACGGTGATGGCATCGTTGCTCAGATTGATGCGCAGGAAACTCACCAGCTGCGGCAGCAGATGGCTCATTTCGGCCTCCACCAGCTCGTTTTCGAGCGGCACGACGATGCACCATCCGTCGGTGATCTTGGGCTGCATGCCCTTGAGGCGGGTTTTCATGGCCGTGTGTTCCTTGGGCAGCCGCTGGGCGAAACTGAACCATTGGTACATGAGCTGGTCGTCGTTGAACGGCAGCTCCTGGTGCGTGGCAGCAGCCGTTGCTGCCTCGGGTGCGGACGTGGCAGCCTGTGCCGGAGCGGCATGCAGCTGCTGCTGGAGCTTACGGATGGAGAGGGTGGGCACCACGCGCCCCCGGCGAACGGGGGCGGGCTGGGGGGCCGCCTCTGCGGCCACGGCAGCGGGTGCTGGAACTTGAGGTGCTGAAACTTGGGGGACAGGAGTTTGGGCTGCCGGAGCAGCCGCGGCCACGGGAGCCGGATGCAGGCGTGGGGCCGGGGCAGCGGCCGCCGGTCTCACCGGGGCTGCTGAGAAGAGGGGTTTAAGTCGTCGCGCAGGGCGACGCCCACAGCCTGTGTCGTCGTCGCCCACGGTGGCCTGCGCCACCTCGATGAGGGTGATTTCGACGAGCAGGCGCTTGTTGCGTGAAGTGCGGTAGTTGATGTCGCAGTCGTTGCAGAGCTTCAGCGCACGGTAGAGAAAACGGGGCTGGCAGCGGAGGGCCTGTTCATGGTAGCGCTCGCGCACCTGCTGGCTCACGTCGAGCAGCGGCAGGGTGGCCTCGTCGCGGCTCATGAGCAGGTTGCGGAAATGCGATGCCAGGCCGCCGATGAAGTAGTTGCCCTCGAATCCGCGGTTGAGAATCTGGTTGAAGCGGAGCATCACCTGCGGCACGTTGCACTTGAGCAGAAGGTCGGTCATGGCAAAGTACGACTCGTAGTCAAGCACATTGAGGTCGTCGATCACCTTCTGGTAGGTGATGTGGCCCTCGCTGAACGAGGCCACCTGGTCGAAGATGGAGAGCGCGTCGCGCATGCCGCCGTCGGCCTTCTCGGCAATCACGTGGAGTGCTTCGGGCTCGTAGTCGATGCCTTCCTTCTGGGCCACATATTCGAGGTGCTTCACCGTGTCGGCCACGGTCATGCGTGCAAAGTCGTAGATCTGGCAACGGCTCAGGATGGTGGGCAGGATCTTGTGCTTCTCGGTGGTGGCCAGAATGAAGATGGCATGGGCAGGCGGTTCCTCCAGAGTCTTGAGGAAGGCATTGAAGGCCTGCTGCGAGAGCATGTGCACCTCGTCGATGATGAACACCTTGTAGCGTCCGATCTGCGGGGGCACCTGCACCTGGTCGATGAGCGAGCGGATGTCCTCCACGGAGTTGTTGGAGGCGGCATCGAGTTCGTTGACGTTGTAGGAGCGCTGCTCGTTGAATGCCTGGCAGCTTTCGCATGCGTTGCAGGCCTCGCCCTGCGGTGTGGGGTGCAGGCAGTTGATGGTCTTGGCAAAGATTCGGGCACAGGTGGTCTTCCCCACCCCTCGCGGACCGCAGAAGAGGTAGGCGTGTGCCAGCTTGCCCGAGGCGATGGCATTCTTGAGCGTGGTGGTCAGTGCACCCTGGCCCACCACCGAGTCGAAACTGGTGGGGCGGTACTTTCTGGCCGAAACGATATAGTTGTCCATGTGCTGAGTATAGGGGTGAGTGTGCTAAGGTAGTGCAAGGC
>DAIRWG010000182.1:0-4972 GCA_036802405.1 Alloprevotella sp. | reverse complement strand
TAAGCTGAAAGTAATCAGAGTGAGATACTATAAAATAATTCTGAACACCTACTTAATATTCCGAATGCCTTGATTCCTGAATCCCCCGATTTCTGAATTTTCCTCCCCCTCTCCATGCAAGACCTCACCTCTTCCCTCATCGAAAGTCCGCAAGAACTGTTTGAAGCCCTGATGCGCATACAGCCCGGCTGGGATGTACGCGTCAAATACGGCGTGCTGCGCGAAGTGCTCAACGTGGGCGTAGACCAGCAACTGGCCAACGAACCCACCAAATTCAGCGGCCTCTATGCCAAAATCGACTTTCTGCTGAAGCGCCACCAGCACCGGCTCAACGACACCAGCCTGCACTTTGCACTCAACGACGTGCGCCACCGGCTAATGGATCTGCGCCACACCGACGACCAGACACTCTCCGAATGCTGGCCGACCGACCTGCGCGCCGTGGCCTCGTTCATGGCCGTCATCTACGGCGAGAAAGTGCCCGAGAAACTGCACGCACAATTTCCGCTCCATGTGGAACGCCAACGCCCGCAGCGCCTCAGCGACGAAGGCGGAAAGGCCATCAGCTTCTTCCGCTGCATCGTGACGGACTGGGACGACACGGTGATGCACGCCACCCGCGAGGACAACGGTGAACGCGTCACGGTGGACTATGCCCACCCCCTGCCCTACCTGCGGGGCGACTGGAGCTACATCGGCCACCTGCTCCGCAAGAACATGGCCGTGAACGTGGTGCGGCCACGCCTCGCCGACGACGGGAAAAGCGTGAGGCCCGAGATTCTCGTCATCGAACCCGACTATCTGGTGAACGTCACCGCCATTGCCGGCTGCTTCGATGCCTGCGGCACCTCGCCCCTGGCCGACCTGCTGCGCCGCATCAGCCCCTATGAGCAAAGCATTCCGGCCTTGCTCGGAAACTTTGCCGGACAACTGCTCGACGAGGTGGCCTACGGCAAGCACATTCCTTACTCGGAGAGCATCCGCACTTTCTTCCGCACCAACGCCTTGAGCTTCGCCACCTGCGACGACCTCACGGCCGACCCCGCAAAAGCACGCGATTTTCACCTGCAGGCACAACAGCAGAAGAAGCACATCGAGCACCTGCTCCACGATGTCTACCGGCAGGGAGCCCGTGCTTTCCAGTCGGACGAGGTGATGCTCGAGCCCTCCTTCCTCTCCGACATGTTGGGCATACAGGGACGTATGGACTTTCTCGACCTCTCGCTGCAGTCGGTCATCGAGCAGAAGTCGGGCAAGTGCCAATGGGCACCCGGGGCGCCGTCCGACCGATTTGCCGGGAGCCAAACGCCCCATGTGGTGCAGCTGCTGCTCTACCGTGCCTGGCTGCACTATGTGCGCGGCCTGCCCTACGAGAGGATGCAGGCCGCCCTGCTCTACTCGCGCTATGCCGACGGATTCGACTACGTGAACAGTGCCCCGGGGCTGCTGTTCGAGGCCTTCCGCGTGCGCAACCAGCTGGCCTGGGCCGAAACGCACTATGCCGAAGGCGGAATGCAATGCCTGGCCACGCTCACACCCGAAAAGGTGTTTCCACAGGCTCAGGGCGCACTCTGGATGCGCTACAAGCGACCGCAAATCGAATCGCTGCTCACCCCCATCCGCCAAGCCTCGGAGCTGGAACGTGCCTACTATTTCCGCTTCCTCCAATTCATTGCCAACGAGCATGCCCTTTCCCGCATCGGCAACCGCACGAAGGAGAATGCCGGGTTTGCCGCCACATGGAACGCTTCGCTCGACGACAAACTCGATGCGGGCAACATCTACGAAGGCCTGACCCTTGAGCCACAGGTGCACGACGAGGCCGTGGCCGACATCATCCTGCACCTTCCCACCTCCGAGGGCCGTCAGTCGCCGGATGCCGACAGTTCCAATTTCCGCACGGGCGACATCGTGTTCGTCTACCCCTACGAGCCAGGCCACAATCCCGAAGCCACCCGCTCCATCCTGTTCCGCGGCACGCTCATGGCCCAGCACAAGGACCACCTGGTGATGCACCTGCGCAACGCACAGACCTCGCCGCGCGTGTTCGAGTTTTTCAACCGCAAGGGCATGCTTTGGGCCATGGAGCACGACTTCATGGAAGCCTCCTACGGTTCGCTCTATCGGGGAATGCACGCTTTCCTGTCAGCCCCCAAGCACCGGCGCGACCTGCTGCTCGGACAGCGCCGCCCCGAGGTGAACCGCAGCATCCGCCTGAGGGGCGACTACGGCAACGAGGAATTCAACGCCCTCGTGCTGCGGGCCCGGCAGGCACGCGACCTCTATCTGCTCATCGGCCCGCCCGGCACGGGCAAAACGTCCTACGGCATGAAGAACCTCCTGCTTGAAGAGCTGAGGGACGAAGCCGCGCAGGTGCTGCTGCTCTCCTACACCAACCGTGCCGTCGACGAAATCTGCAGCAAGCTGGAGGAAGAAGGCATCGACTATCTGCGGCTGGGCAGCGAGGCCGGCTGCGAGGAACGCTACCGCCCGCACCTGCTCACCGAACGCATGCAGCAGGCATCCAACCTGGCCGAAGTGCGGCAAGTGGTGCAGAAGGTGCGCGTGGTGTGCGGCACCACCACCTCCATGAGTGCCGGCATGGCACTGTTCAAGCTCAAGGAGTTCGACCTGGCCATCGTGGACGAAGCCTCACAGATTCTCGAACCGCACATCATCGGGCTGCTCAGTGCCCACCGCTCCGACGGCCACTGCTGCATCCGCCGCTTCGTGCTCATCGGCGACGAGAAGCAGCTGCCCGCTGTGGTGCAGCAGGGATTCGACGAATCGGCCGTAAGCCAACCTGAGCTCAAGGCCATCGGCCTGAACGACTGCCGCCAGTCGCTCTTCGAACGCCTGCTCCACCTTTACGCCTACGACGGGCAGGGCCGTCTGCGCCCCGAAGTGTGCCATCTGCTCACGCATCAGGGACGCATGCACCGCGACATTGCCCAATTTCCCAGCACACACTTCTACGGCGGACAGCTCGAAGTGGTGCCACTGCCCCACCAGACCGAGGCACTCCCGCCCGCCGGTCCGGCCGACGACTGGATGAGCCGCCTGCTCTTCAGCTCGCGCGTGGCTTTCCTCTCGTGCCTGCCCGACCCCTCGCCATCGGAATCCGACAAGGTCAACACCCGCGAGGCGCAACTCGTGGCAGCCCTCGTGAAGCGCATCTACGACCGTTCCCCCGAAGCGTTCGACCCGCTGCGCACCGTGGGCGTGATCGTGCCCTACCGCAACCAGATCTCCACCATACGTTCCCTCATCGACCGCCACGGCATCGCCTGCCTGCACCACATCACCATCGACACGGTCGAACGCTACCAGGGCAGCCAGCGCGACGTGATCATCTACAGTTTCACCGCCAAGCGGAAATACCAGCTGCAGTTTCTCACCAGCAACGAGTATGTGGACGAACGCGACGGTGCCGTGATCGACCGCAAGCTCAATGTGGCCATGACCCGTGCACGCAAGCACCTGCTTCTGGTGGGGAATGCCGCCCTGCTGGGCCACGACCTCACCTTCCGCCGGCTCATCGGCTACACCCGGGAGCAAGGCACCTACCGCGACTGCTCCGAACAGGACTGCTCCGAACAGGACTGCTCCGAACAACGCTTGATGCAAGCCGCGCCATCTTCTGACTGACATCGGGCGAATGAGGCAGGCACAGCATGCCAGCATTTCCATCACGATCCGAAGCACATGCTCCAGCATCGGGCAGTGTAAGCTGAGGAGGGATTTGTTTTTCATGTTCATCTCTTTTTCATCGGTTCCCATCGGATTGGTGGAAATTACGCGTTGACGATGGGCATTGGGGTTAGTGGTTGTTTTGCTTTTGCAAATATAGCAACAATTTCCGAAGCCGCCAAATCATCTGTCGCGTTCCCACGACGAATGTCACACGATGGCACGCTGACAGTAACCACATCGCCCTCCAACGCGCGCGCGTTACCAGTGTAATTGCACTATTTGCTTTCATCTGTCAGCGGCCTGCAGTTGTGCCGAAAAAGCACCGCGGAAGTGTCGTGAGAGCACCGCGGTAGAGTTTTTACAGTACCGTGGTAGAATTTTTACGGTACCATGGTACAATTTGAAAAAGCCTTGGACTTGCTCGAAAGTGCCTGAAAACCAAGACTCTTGACAGATGACAGCAAAAAACATGATTGCAGTGTAGGTGCGCGCGTGCGTGCGCGCGCGAAGTCGTGAGGCTTTACCACAAAGAGGCACGAAGCTGCACGAAGCCTTGCGGCGGATCACCTCGCCGCGAAGCATGCTTGGGGAGCCGCGGGCTCCCAGCCGCGGGTTCGGTTGCATCTTTTTCCGCGAAGGGCCGCTAAGTGCCGCAAAGTCCTTGCAGCGGAGTTATAGTCAAACAAAAATGGTTTTGAAAATCTGAAGTATAATCCATAGGGGGCATCTGCTCTCTTCATTCCAATCTCATGCCGCAGGTCACCCCGTTAGGGGTGAAATTGGGTAGCCAGGTATGCGGGGGCACCCCGCATGCCTGGTTCCAGAGAATCATGCTGCCGAAGATGGAGCACGCCGTAGGTGTGCGGATTGCTCTTAGGTGTGGAACACACCGCCTAACATATGAAACGGCAAACATGCCATGCATGTTTGTGGAACAATCCGCACACCTACGGCGTGCTCTGTGGTGAAATCAAGAAAATACGGAAATCCAGGCATGTGAAGAGCCAGGCTCTCCACATACCTGGTTACACAATTTCACCCCTATCGGGGTGATTCATATGAAAAGTAGCGTGGCTGACTTTTCCAAAACCAAAACCATTTTTGCTTGACTATAATTACGCAAGAGCCCGATGGCCACTAAGATACGCGAATACCTTGCGGTGACATTTTTTACCACGAAGAAGCACGAATGGTCACGAAGCCTTGCGGATGAGTGGCTTATCACGAATGGACACGAAGATGCACGAAGCCTTGCGGCGGCGTTTCTACCACGAAGAAG
>DAIRWG010000181.1:0-5029 GCA_036802405.1 Alloprevotella sp. | reverse complement strand
GACCGTTTCCTCTCGCGCTCCTCGCTGCAGAACATGCTGCTCGTGGCCCTGTGCATCATCATCTTGCTCATCGGTGTGGTGCTGGCCGTGGGGCTGCGTGCCTACTTCGCCACCATCCGCCACAACGACGAGCTGGCGCAGCAGAAGCACAAGCTGGAGGAGCAGCGCGACCAGCTCGTGCAGCTGTCGAAGGAGCTGGAGGAGAGCACGCAGTCGAAGCTCACCTTCTTCACCGAAGTGTCGCACGACCTGCGCACGCCGCTCACCCTCATCCAGGCCCCCGTGGAGCAGCTGCTCAAGCTGCTGCCGCCGGGCAGCAAGGAGGGCGAGCTGCTCGACATCATCCACACCAATGCCGACATCCTGCTGCGCCTGGTGGGCCAGACGCTCGACTTCCGCAAGTTTGAGGACGGCCAGCTGCAGCTGCATGCGGCCGAGGTCGACCTGCAGGCAGAGCTGCAACGCTGGTGTGCCCCTTTCCGCACGCTGGCGCAGAAGAAGATGGTGCGCTTCAGGGTGGAGGCGGAAGGCGTGGGCCCCTTCCGTGCCACCGTCGACCGCGAGAAGATGGAGAGCGTGCTCTACAACCTCCTCTCCAACGCCTTCAAGTTCACGCCCGAGGGCGGACGCATCACGGTCAGTCTGTGCACCACCGACGATGCCGAACGCGGCCGCTCCGCCATCATCCGCGTGAGCGACTCGGGTCTGGGCATCGATGCCGACAAGATCAGCCACGTGTTCGACCGCTTCTACCAGGCCGACGTGAGCCACGACGGTTCGGGCATCGGCCTGGCCACGGTGAAAGCCTATGTCGAGCTGCACGGTGGTGTGGTGAGCGCGCAGAGCACGCCGGGCCGCGGCACCGTGTTCACCGTGGTCGTGCCTTGCGTGCAGCACGATGCCGCCGCATTGGCTTCGCAACGCCTTGCCCTCACGGCTGAAGGGCAGGCATCCACTGTCTCTCCGGCCGCACCTGCCCCGACCGCATCATCCTCGGCCGCACCTTCGGCGGAGAAAACGGCTGCCCTCGGCCGGGAGGCGGGAAATGCCCCATCGCTCCCTTCGGAGGAGGCGGCCCACCCCACCCTTTCGGCCGACGGCACGCCTCCGCTTGTGCTGGTGATCGACGACAATGCCGACATCCGTGCCTACCTGCGCATCCTGCTCGGTGCGGACTACCGCATGGAGGAGGCTACCAACGGCAAGGAGGGGCTGGCGAAGGCCCTCCAGCTGATGCCCGATGCCGTGGTGTGCGATGTGATGATGCCCGTGATGGACGGATGGGAATGCTGCCGCCGGCTGAAGGACGAGTGGCAGACCTCGCACATTCCCGTGATGATGCTCACGGCCTGCGCCCTCGACGAGCAGCGCATCGCGGGCTTCGACTGTGGGGCCGACGCCTACATTTCCAAGCCTTTCAGTCCCGACCTCTTCCGCTCGCGCCTGCGCAACCTCATTGCCAACCACCGCCGGCTCCAGACGTTCTTTGCCGACAAGGCCACGCTGGCCAAGGCCGATGTGAGCGAACTCGACAAGGGCTTTGCCGAACGTTTCCGTGCCCTCATCGACCAGCGCATGCACGAGTCGGAGCTGAGTGTGGAGGACCTGGCGGCCGACATGGGCCTCGGCCGTTCGCAGCTCTACCGCAAGGTGAAGGCCCTCACGGGCAATTCGCCCGTGGAACTGCTGCGCCAGGCGCGCCTCAAGCGGGCGGCTGAACTCCTCACGCGCACCGAGAAGGCAGTGGGCGAAGTGGCCTACGAAGTGGGCTTCTCCTCACCGGGCTACCTCACCAAGTGCTTCCGCGAATACTTCGGCGTGAGTCCCACCGACTATGCCGCGCGCAAGTGAGGACCCGCGGTGCACCCGTGTGCAAAAAAATCAGTCCAAGCGTGGAGGCATCTCGCAAAAATGAAGTAATTTTGCGGTGGGCTGATGCGCACGCATCTCCCCATTGACCAAACCATTGATCAAACCACTTATCAAACTACGTACTAAACTACGACGACCAACACACACAAAGAGAGAAAATCATGAAAGTAGGACTTTTCATCCCCTGCTACGTCAATGCCGTGTTTCCCGAAGTGGGCATGGCCTCGCTCCATCTGCTCCAGCAGCTGGGGCTTGACGTGGAATATCCCGAACGCCAAACGTGCTGCGGCCAGCCCATGGGCAATGCCGGATTCGAAAGCGAGGCGCGCCCCTTGGCCCGCCATTTCGAGGAGGTGTTCCGGGGCTACGACTACGTGGTAGGGCCCTCGGCCTCGTGTGTGTCGTTCGTGCGCGACCACTATGGCCGCCTGCTGCCCGAGGGCAGCCGCTGCCAGAGCGAGGGCCGCGTGATGGAGATCTGCGAGTTTGTGCACGACGTGGTGCGCCCCCAGAGCCTCGGAGTGCGCTTTCCCCACAAGGTGAGTCTGCAGAACAGCTGCCACGGCGTGCGTCTCCTGGGCCTCTCGTCGGCCAGCGAGCTCAATGTGCCGCACTTCAGCAAGCTGCGCGACCTGCTCAGCATGGTGGAGGGCTGCGAGGTGGTGGAACCCGAACGGCCCGACGAGTGCTGCGGCTTCGGCGGCATGTTTGCCGTGGAGGAACACGCCGTGTCGGGACAGATGGGGCGCGACAAGGTGCACCGCCATGTGGCCACCGGGGCGGAATTCATCGTGGGGGCCGACTGCTCGTGTCTCATGCACCAGCGCGGCATCATCGAACGCGAGCACCTGCCCATCCGCACGCTCCACATCGCCCAGATCCTGGCAGGAGAAGTGGAGTGAAACTGTTGACGAGGGGAACAAGTGCGATTTTCCCCTCCATCCCTGCCAACCTGTCAACCCGTCACTCCGTCAACCAACCAACACGCTATGTCTCAGCATCCATCATCAGCATCACAATTTCTGAAAAACAAGGATTACGCCGCCTGGCACGACATCACGCTCTGGCAGGTGCGTGCCAAGCGCGACCGGCTCAGCCGCGAGGTGCCCGAATGGGAACACCTGCGCGATGCCGCCTCGGCCATCAAGCTCTACAGCAATTCACATCTGCCCCAGCTCCTCCAGCAGTTTGAGGAGAATGCCACACGCAACGGGGCCATCGTGCACTGGGCCAAGGATGCCGAGGAATACTGCTCCATCGTGGCCGGCATTCTGAAGGACCACCAGGTGAAGCATTTCGTGAAGAGCAAAAGCATGCTGGCCGAGGAGTGCGGGCTCAACCCCTATCTGGAGGCACAAGGCATTGATGTGGTGGAAACCGACCTGGGCGAACGCATCCTCCAGCTGCTCCACCGCAAACCCGTGCACGTGGTGCTGCCCGCCATTGCCGTGAAGAAGGAGGAGATCAGCGAGCTCTTCGTGCGCGAAATGGATGCCGAACCCGGCAACTGCGACCAGACCTACCTCACCCACGTGGCACGGCGCAACCTCCGCCAGAAGTTCATCCACAGCGAGGCCTCGATGACCGGGGCCAACTTTGCAGTGGCCTCCACCGGCGAATGCGTGGTGTGCACCAACGAGGGCAATGCCGACATGGGCACCTCGCTCAACACGGGAGGCCTGCAGATCACGGCTTTCGGACTGGAGAAAATCGTGCCCGACCGCCGTTCGCTGGCCGTGTTCACCCGCCTGCTGGCACGTTCGGCCACAGCCCAGCCCACCACCACCTACACCTCGCACTACCGTTCGCCCCGCCCGGGCGGCGAACTGCACATCATCATCGTCGACAACGGGCGCAGCGCCATCCTCGGACAGCCCGAACACCGCCGCACGCTCAACTGCCTGCGCTGCGGGGCCTGCATGAACACTTGCCCCGTCTATCGCCGTTCGGGGGGCTATTCCTATTCCTACTTCATTCCCGGCCCCATCGGCATCAACCTCGGCATGCTGCGCGACGCGCGGCGCTATGCCGGCAACGTGAGTGCCTGCTCGCTCTGCTATTCGTGCCAGAACGTGTGTCCGGCCAAGGTCGACCTGGCCGACCAGATCTACCTCTGGCGCCAGAAGCTCCCCCAGCTGGGGGTGGAGAACAAGGAGAAGCACCTCATCTCGAAGGGTCTGCAGCAGCTCATGAAGCGTCCGGCGGCCTATCATGCCGCGCTGAAACTCGCTCCGCTTGCCAACCACACGCCCCATTTCTTGGTGGAGAATGCCCTCAACCCTTGGGGCGCAGAGCGCGAAATGCCCCACTTCGCCGCACGCTCCTTCGAGGACTTGCTGCACGACGAGCAGCGTGGGCAAGCGGGAAAGTAGGCAACGCCCCAGAAAGGGGCGACGAGGCCCATCCGGCCACTCCATCTGCCCAACCATACTTACTCGTCAACCCGTTAACCCATCGAATCATGTCAAGCAAAGACACCATACTCGCTGCCCTGCACAGCAACACCTTGGAAGAATTTCCCATGCCCGACCTCGCACCGCTTGAAGCAGAGGCCGTGCGCTATGCCGACCCCGTGGCCCACTTCTGCGAAGTGACGGCGCAGGTGGGCGGACGTGCCGTCGAACTTCGCGACGGCGAAACGGTGGGCGACATCGTGGCCCGCCTCTATCCCACGGCTGCCCGGGTGGCAGTGGCCACCGATGCCTGCACCGGGCGCGACCGTCTGCCCGGCGAGGTGTTCGATCCCGACAGGGTGGATGACCCTGCCCAGCTCAACGGCACCGACGTGGCCGTCATTCCCGCCCAGTGGGGCGTGTGCGAAAACGCCTGCTGCTGGATCGAGCAGCATGTGCGCCACCGTGCGCTCTACTTCATTGCCGAAGCCCTCGTCATCATCCTGCCCAAGGACCACTTGCTCCACAACATGCACGAAGCCTATGCCCGCATTCCCGATGCGGCCGACGTGCCCTTTGCCGGATTCATTTCCGGCCCCTCCAAAACGGCCGACATCGAGCAGGCCCTCGTGATGGGGGCACATGGCGCACGCGACGTCACCGTCGTGCTGGTGTGAGATTTGCCACGTAATCCGCAGCTCCATAGAACGTGTGAAGTGGTCTCCTTCGTGAGGATTTCACGGCCCCTTTGTAGGGCATTTACG
>DAIRWG010000180.1:0-5052 GCA_036802405.1 Alloprevotella sp. | reverse complement strand
GAAGGACCACGAAGAGGCACGAAGCCTTGCGGCGGAGAAATTTAGGGGATTTTGTTCGCGAAGGGCCGCTAAGGAACGCGAAGACCATGCGGAATGATTTTTAGTAGCGCGAAGGACCCGTTGGGCCGCTAAGGAACGCGAAGCCTTTCGGCGGTGGAGTCTTTACCACGAAGGGGCACGAAGAGGCACAAATCCTTGCGGCGGAGAAAATTAGGGAGAATTTGTCCGCGAAGGGCCACTAAGGAACGCGAAGCCTTGCGGCGGCAGAGTTTTACCACGAAGGGTCACGAAGAGACACGAAGCCTTGCGAATGGGGCTTTACCACCAAGGGCTACGAAGGAACACGAAGCCTTGCGGCGGTGGGGCCGCATGGCTTCGCGGCCCTTCGCGGAAAATATAGTCTGACATCGTTGAGTCCGCGGCAGAGAAGCCGCGGCTCCCCAGACATCTACGTTGAAGCCTCCGCCGCATGGTTTCGTGTTCCTTCGTGCTTCTTCGTGTTCCTTCGTGCTTCTTCGTGGTAAAGCCTTCGCCGCATGGCTTCGTGTCCCATCGTGCTTCTTCGTGGTAAAAGCACTCCGCAGCAAGGCTTGGCGACTATTTATGGAGATGAAGTTGCTTGGTGGTACGGAGCCATTCGCATATGTCCGAAGGTGATGGCGGCTGGCAATGTGGATTTTTCTCGCGCGCACGCGCGCGTATACACCGCAATCATGTTTTTTGCTGTCATCTGTCATAGTCCTTGATTTTCAGGTGCTTTTCAACAAGTCGCAGACTTTTTCTGACACTACCGCGGTACCGTCTGGACACTACCGCGGTGCTCTCGGGACACTACCGCGGTGCATGACAGATGAAAGCAAGAAGTGCAATTACGCTGTAACGCGCGCGCGTGGAAGTGGATGCGGAGTGGATGCAGAGTGCATGTGGAGTGGATAGGGGAGGGGAATGTCTGCTGTCAGTGTCCCATTGTGTGACATTCGTAGGCGAACGCGATTATTTGTTGCGCCCGTGTTCCGTAGCTGAGCCGAAAAATACGTAATTTTGCATCTGGGAGGATGCACTCCCGCCGATGTGCGTCTTTCTCCAAAAAGAATCCGATTTAGCGAAAATCCAATTCCCTATGCAGCTCCTCACCCCCGTGGCCATGCCGCCCGTTTTCCTCCAGCTCACTCCGTCCACCCGTGTGATGTGGATGGGTTCCTGTTTTGCCCAACACATGGGGCAGCTTCTGGCCGATGCCTTGCCCGATGGGCACGTGATGGGACTGCCGCACGGTGTGCTCTACAATCCGCTGAGCATCGCGCAGTCCGTGTGGCGGTTGCTCCATGCCGACCACCGGCCGGAAAGCGAGGCCGACTGGTGCTTCGAATCGGCCGACGGACTGTGGAGGCACTGGGCTTTTTCCACCCAAACCTTTGCACCGACCCGCGAGCAGCTGCTTCAGGCCGTGCAGGAAAGCGAGGAGGACAGCCTGCGCCATCTGCAAGCGGCCGACGTGCTGCTCGTGACCTTGAGCACCGACACCCTGTATGTGCTGGCCGACGGCTCGCTGAGTGGTCAGGTGGTGGCCAACTGCCACAAGCAGCCGGCAAAGATGTTTCACGAACGCCGGGCCGACATGGAAGCATGCTATGCCCAGTGGAGCACCCTGATCGACACGCTGCGTGCCCTGCGCCCCACGCTGAAGGTGGTGATGACGCTCAGCCCTTACCGCTATGTGAAGGGCGGACTGCACGAGAATGCCCTGACCAAGGCCCGTTTGCTGCTGCTGATCGACCGCTTGCAGGAAGCATTCCCTGAAACGGTGGCCTATTTCCCGGCTTTCGAAATCATCACCGACGAACTGCGCGACTACCGTTTCTATGCAGCCGACATGCTTCACCCCTCGGACCAGGCCATAGGCTATGTGTGGGAACGTTTCAGCCAATGGGCTTTCACACCGCAGCTTTCGGCCTATGCCGAAGCGCGCGGCAAACTCTTGGCCATGGAGCGCCACCGTCCGCGGGTGATGCAAGGACTCGTCTGGGAAAAGTTTGAGGCGCGCAAGGAGGAGCAGCGCAAACTCGTGCAAAGTTTGGAGTGCGGGGAAATCCAGCCTACAGTCAAGCGAAGGTGACGGCGGATGCCGATGCCCGAAAAGATGTGCCCCATTTGCTTGCATCATTCTCGGATTTGTCGTACTTTTGTGGGGCCTACGGCCGAACTCGTGCAGGCAGCATGGCCAGCCGAATGCCGTTGGCGGCATTGCCTACACACCACTTCGCAAAGAAACTTCACAGAGCAGGAGCGCTCGCCATGGGCTGGCGCTCCTGTGATTAAACCTAACATACACACACAGATTCCATGCATTACAGCATTGACAATATCACCGCCCTCATCGGCGCGCGTCGTTTCGGCTCGTTGGCAGCCGACATTGACTGGCTGCTCACCGACAGCCGTTCGCTGGCATTTCCGGAAACCACCCTGTTCTTTGCCATCCGCACCAAACTGGGCGATGGCCATCGCTACCTCTCCGACCTCTACCGTCGTGGGGTGCGCAACTTTGTGGTGGGGCAGGTGCCGGCCGATCGCGAGAGTGCCTATCCCGATGCCAACTTCCTGCTCGTGGTGAGTCCGCTCAAGGCATTGCAGCGTTTGGCCGAGCGCCATCGCGAGGAATTTGAAGTGCCGGTGGTCGGCGTGACGGGCAGCAACGGCAAAACGGTGGTGAAGGAGTGGCTCTATCAGTTGCTTTCGCCCTCGATGCACGTGACGCGTTCGCCCCGTTCCTACAATTCGCAGGTGGGGGTGCCCCTTTCGGTGTGGCTGCTCAACGAACACACACAGGTGGGCATCTTCGAGGCAGGCATTTCCCAACCCGATGAGATGCAGGCCCTCCGCTCCATCATCCAGCCCACCATCGGCGTGATGACCAACATCGGGCAGGCACATCAGGAAAACTTTGCCACGATCGAAGAGAAGTGCGAGGAAAAGATCAGCCTGTTCAAGGATGCGCAGCTCATCGTTTACTGTGGCGACGACCCCGTGATCAGCGAGTGCATGACGCGGTTGATGTTTTCGGGCGACCAGCTGGCCTGGTCGGAAGTGGACGCCACACGTCCGCTTTTCGTGCAGGGCATTGAGAAGTGCGAGGACTACACACGCATTTCCTACACCTACCTCGGCACGCGTGGGGAATACCGCATCCCCTTCACCGACGAGGCTTCGGCCATCAACAGCATCCACTGTCTGGCCGTGTGCCTGTATCTGCATGTGCCAGCCGCCGAGATAGCCCGGCGCATGGAGCAGCTCGAACCCGTGGCCATGCGTCTGGAAGTGATACAGGGTGTGCGGGGCTGCACGCTGATCAACGATGCCTACAACTCCGATGTCAATTCGCTCGACATTGCCCTAGACTTCATGAACCGACGCCCGGAACGGGAGGGTAAGCACCGCACGCTCATCCTTTCCGACATCCTGCAAACGGGCCTTCCCGCCGAGGAACTTTACGCGAAGGTGGCCGAAATGGTGAACCGCCGCGGCATCGAACGCATCATCGGCGTGGGACCTCAGATTTCGGCGGCCCATTCCTTGTTTACGGTGAAGAAAACGTTTTTCCCTTCCAGCGAATCGCTCCTCGAAAGCGGTTTGCTCGACACCATTTCCGACGAGATGGTGCTTGTGAAGGGCGCGCGCTCCTTCGGTTTCGAGCAGATTACGGCCGCGTTGTCGTTTCGCGTGCATGAAACGACGCTCGATGTCAATCTGGAAGCCATTGCCGAGAATCTCAACTACTATCGCTCCTTCATGCGTCCCGAAACGAAAATCACCTGCATGGTGAAGGCATCCGCCTATGGTGCCGGAGCCGTGGAGATCGCCAAAACCCTGCAGGACCGCGGGGTGGACTATCTGGCCGTGGCCGTGGCCGACGAAGGAGCCGAACTGCGCAGAGCCGGCATCACTTCGGGCATCCTGGTGATGAATCCCGAAATGACGGCCTTCAACACGCTGTTCGAATACGACCTGGAGCCCGAAGTCTACAGCTTCAAACTCCTCGACGCCCTGGTGCGTGCCGCCGAGAAGCAAGGCATTCAGGGATTTCCCGTCCACATCAAGCTCGACACCGGCATGCACCGCTTGGGCTTCAATCCGCGCACTGACATTCCCGTGCTGATCGACCGACTGAAGCACCAGTCGGCCGTGGTGCCGCGTTCCGTGTTCTCGCATTTCGTGGGTTCTGACTCGCCCGATTTCGATGAATTCTCGGCCCGTCAGTTCCAACTCTTCGATGAGGCTTCGAAAACGCTTCAGACGGCATTTCCCCACAAGATCCTTCGCCACATCTGCAACAGTGCAGGCATCGAACGCTTCCCCGAGCGCCATCTCGACATGGTGCGGCTCGGCCTCGGCCTCTACGGCATCGATCCCATCGACAATCGCCGCTTGCACAATGTGACCTCGCTCCACACCACCATTCTTGAAATACGCGATGTGCCGGCCGGCGACAGCATCGGCTATTCGCGCCGCACCTTTGTCGACCGCGATTCCCGTGTGGCCGCCATCCCCATCGGCTATGCCGACGGACTCAACCGTCACTTGGGCAACCGCCACTGCTATTGCCTGGTGAACGGGCAGAAAGCCCCCTATCTGGGCAACATCTGCATGGACGTGTGCATGATCGACGTGACCGACATACCCTGCCAGGAAGGCGACCGCGTGGAAATCTTCGGTGACGACCTGCCCGTGACGGTGCTTTCGGATGTGCTTGACACCATCCCCTACGAAGTGCTGACCTCGGTGAGCAATCGTGTGAAGCGCGTCTATTTCCAGTAAGTGAAATCCCGCAAATCTGTTCTTGACCTATGAGATACTTGGATCCGAAGAATGACTTGATATTCAAGAAAGTGTTCGGCAACCACCCCGACTTGCTGAAGAGCCTGCTCAACGCCTTGCTGCCTTTGCCCGAAGGTTGTGAAATCGACTCGTTGGAGTATTTGCCGGCCGAACTGGTGCCTTCCCTTTATCTGCAGAAGAACACCATTGTCGATGTGCGCTGCAAGGACACCTCCGGCC
>DAIRWG010000179.1:0-5065 GCA_036802405.1 Alloprevotella sp. | reverse complement strand
CATCCAGAAGCTGGCCGAGGTGTACGAACGTCCCCTCGAAGAAGTGGAGCAGGTGCTGCTCGACAACACCTACCGCATCTTCCCCCGCATCAAGGATTCGAAAGCCCTTTTGCTGGCCTCCCTGGCCGCGTCTGCCGCGGCGGAGCCTGAGGATTCTGAGGATTCCGAGGATTCCGAGGATTCTTGCGAATAGGGGTGTGCGCTCACATTAAAACCTTGGAAAGTGGCATCCGATAAGTTTGTGGAACAATCCGCACACCTACGGCGTGCTCCATGGTGGATTCACGAAAATACGGACACCCAGGCATGTGTCGAGCCAAGCTCTCCACATGCTTGGCTACACAATTTCACCCCTAACGGGGTGATGCCATGCGGAAAGCAGCGTGGCTGACTTTTTCCAGCACCATTTTTGCTTGACTATAAAAATACAAGGAGAAATCGCCCATGAAGAAGTTTACAAGCAATTCCAAGCCCCGCTTCGGACGTGATTTCGTGCAGCCCACGTTTTCGGCGTTCGAGGCCGCTATGCGACAGTTCGGGCTCTTGAAGTTTCCAGTCGTGCCAGAGTCATTCGGCTCCAGCCTCAATCGTCCGTTGTCGGAAAAAGAGCTGGCGTCTTTCATCAGCACCCAAATCCGGCGCAGAATGTTGGCGGTGGTGCAAGGCTCTTGCCGCGAAGGACAGCAGTCGGGACACCGTCCAGCGAACGGCGGTTTGATCGACCTTGTGCTCCGCGACACCTTGCAGAAATGTTCAGCCGTAGCCCCACGTTCTCACACGCCGGCTTCCAATGCCTTCTCCACCCCGGTGGAACGGCCTTTTTTTCGTGCCAAAGCACCGCGGTGAAAGTAGTCGCAGACCGTTTCAAATTCTACCATGGTGCCGTAAAAATTCTACCACGGTGCCGTAAAAATTCTACCACGGTGCCGTAATTACGCTACCGTGGTACTGTATTTGCTCCATTATGCCGCGGTAGAATGCCTCCCGAAAATCCTTTTTTAGCGTTGTAAAACTTGGAAAAACCAACTTTCGCGATTATTCGTTTTCAGCGTTGCACCAAGATAATCCGGTACACCATCGATTTGGAGTACCGGATTTTCTTGATGCATTCGCGCACGTACATCCTCTCCGCATGGTTTCGTGTTCATTAGCGGCCCTTAGCGGAAAAACGAAGCACTATATGTTAAAACTTGAACTGCCTGTGAATAATTCACGTGAAATATTCACGCTTAAGATTTTTGTTCCTTAACTTTGCAACGTGCAAGAGAACAAAGGCTCTGGTATGTTTCGTAGATAAATTCAACAGTCACATAAAACAAGGTTCGTTATGCTACTTCGAGTGATCATAAAGAATTTCCTCTCGTTTGACGATGAAGTTCAGTTCGACATGTTTCCCAACATGAAGCGAACGCAATTGCCCAACCATGTCTATACGCAACAGTGTGACGTGCCCTTGTTGAAGCAGGCAGCTATCTATGGTTCTAATGGTGCCGGAAAATCAAATCTTGTGAAAGCAATGGAGTTCCTTCGTGCCTTTGTCTTGGACAAAGACTTTGCCAAGAATATAGAGCTTCGCAAGTTCTTCTATCTGTTGAAGAAGAATGCAACAAATGAACCGATTTCATTGTCTGTAGAGTTTGAGCAACATGAGCGTTTCTTCTTCTATGAGATCGAACTGAGAGAGCAGTGTGTTGCAAAAGAAGGATTGTATGAATCATTCCCCAAGGAGAGCAGGCTTGACATGATTTTTGAGCGAAAGGAGTGCAGTGTTGAATTTGCTCAAAAAACGGATGACACCATATTGGAAGCAACAAAGAAATTGTTGGCAAAGAATCCTTTGTCGTCACTTTTAGCTTTGAATGCAGAGTTTCCGATTGTTTCTGATCCGCGGTGCATGCTTGCAACCAAGTGGTTCAGGGCTCAGTTGGAGATAATCGGTGTACATTCATTTCTTCCGACATTGATTGACTTGCTGCGTCGCAACAACCCCATGTTGGAGTTCGTGCGTAAAATGGTTGACCATCTGGAAGTTGGCGTGAGCGACATGACACTTCAAGAGACCGATTTCGAAAGTTGGGCGCAGCAGCATATCTCAATGGCAAAGAATCTGCCCAACGATATGGACAATGTCAAATCGTTGGCATTGAATGCCAACACCACTCCCGTGTTGTCAATCAATGTGGAAGATGGCATTCGCAAGGTGTATCAGCTCATTTTCAACAATGTAGGAAAGAACGGGTATATTGGAAAACTTGACACGAGCATGCAGTCTGACGGTACGCTTCGTGCATTGACCCTGTTGCCGGCACTCTATTATGCATGCAAATTGGGGAAAACTGTGGTTGTGGATGAAATCAACTGTTGCCTCAGTCCGACAATGGTGAAAGGCGTTGTGGAGTATTTTGCGAAAAGCGAAGACACAAATGGTCAGTTGATTTTCACGACACACGACAACCAACTGCTTGACGAGCGTGAAATTCTCCGTTCCGACGAGATTTGGTTTGTGGACAAGCGTGATGGCGCATCTGTCATGTACTCTCACAATGATTTCAAGGAACACCACACCATATCGCCCCTGCGTGGTTATAATGAAGGAAGATATGGAGCCATACGTTTCGTAAACTTGATGGAAAAGTATGCCAACTGACAGGAAACTTACATACACAAGACGTTCAAGGGAGTTACCTCCCGCTTCAGAAAAGGTTCTTCCTGTTTCGTCTGAAGCCATGGAACCCAAGTCGGCAGCGCTGTCTTCTCATGGCTTAAGTGGTTATGAGAAGTCTGATGGCGTATTTTCTTATAGCATCATCTGTGTCATCTCTGGCGGAGAAAGGAAAGAAAAAGACTTCTTGCGTCTGTTGATCAAGCAGAAGGAATTGCACACGCTTCGGGTGGCTTTTCTTACCAAGGAAAGGCAAGGTCTGCAACCTTATCAGATGCTGGAAAAATGGAATGAATTACAGAGCCGGAAAGCGTTCCAAGTGGGGGGGCGTAAATTAT
This sequence comes from Alloprevotella sp., assembly GCA_036802405.1. Taxonomy (GTDB): domain Bacteria; phylum Bacteroidota; class Bacteroidia; order Bacteroidales; family Bacteroidaceae; genus Alloprevotella. The sequence goes on along the minus strand of DAIRWG010000179.1, from coordinate 2,065 downwards.
CAATTGGACTCCATGGACAAGGTGTTCTTGCTAAGTGACGTGGATGAATTCTATGATCAATTGAATACAATTCTCAACAAAAGGAATGCCGCCGACACTGGACAGTGGATTATCAGCAACCCATGTTTCGAGATTTGGCTTTATTACTGTTTTAGAGACAATCCTGCTGCAGATTTGGCGAGTATAGAGGTTCTGCCCGCAGCCAAGCGAAGCCAAGAGATGAAGCATTTGGGCAACACCATTGTAGGCGGAGGGCTAAACCCTCTGCTTGCATTTGAGAATATGGAGAAAGGCATCAACAACAGTGTTGTTCATTATGGTGAGGACGAGAATGCGATGCCTGTGTTATATGCAACGCAAATGCACAAGATGGCTAAGTACCTGATTGACACAATGAATCGTAATGCTGGGGAGTACAGTGAATTCATCAGGAAAAAACGGGAGTGGCGGGAGCGGATGAGGAAAAAGGCAGAAATCGAAAACAATAAATAGCGACTTCTTCCGAAGGCCCTTTTCCGATTGTGTATTTGCTGGTTTTCATAAATTCGCTAACTTTGCGAATGCTAGCGAATACATGCTTGCAAGTGTTGCTGCACCATGCCGTTTCTGCCATTCGTCGGGTTCGCTGGCGAGCAAACGCATTTCTGATATCCATTTCGCTGGAGGAGTGTCCTTGTTCTTTTAATCATTACTTTTCAAAATACGTGTTCTGAAACTATGAAACGAGCTCATTTGCTTTCTATCGTGCTGAGCCTCATCATGATGGCTTCCTGCAATGGTGATGATAATCGAACAAGCCTTTGGGAAAATGACCCCCAAGGCGTGGAGTCAATCTACCAATGCAGCATCGCTCCGGGAACAAAGGGATTCCTGCTGGTCGACACTAAGGATGCCGACGGCAGCAAGTGCGTGAAGGTCTGTCCAAAGTCCTTTCCCGAAAGCGAGCTTTACCAATTGTATTCTCCCAACAGCAACTTGCGTGTCATCGCATCTGGCGCACAGGAACAGTGTGGCTTGGATGGCTACCGCATTGACTACGACAAGGGTGGGAGAGTCTGTAACGTGGTTGCGTTGGGTGAGTTGGATGATGAATCGTATGACAAGTTGAGCGGAAAAGAACCTTCCGTAAGCATTATGAAGCGATGGCTTCAGCGTTCGGTGAAAGAGATGCCTGAAGGCCATGACTCCACTTTCATCAAACGCGACCGCGATGGAAACATCACGTCGATGAGGGATATCGACATACCTCATAACTATAGGGCAAGGCTCTGTATCAAGGAATGGGGACCTTTCTGGCAAAGCGACATCGAAGGTGGACATTTGGCATTCTTTGTAATGGTCGAAAAATTCCGCGACTTGAATGGAAGCTATGTCAACTACCTCTACTGCAATGGCAAGCTTCTGGCTGAGTTGGCCTATTGGAAGGGCACTTTCATAAAAGCCCGAACGTACAACAGTCGGGGGGTAATGGTGAACACATATACGGACAGAAGCATTGACGTGATGAAGCAAGCCTACGAAGACCACGAGTCCACCCCCATGTGGTATGTCGATTAGGGTGTACGGTTTTTATTGATTCGTTATTTCTTCGGCTTTTGAAAAAATGGTGATATATAAGGGTTACTTCCACGTTCTAATGCTCATAAACAAACGATTATTAACCAGGGCGTGTTACAAAAGCGAAAGCCTAAAAGCTGAAAAAGTAAGGCGTATAGGTCAAAAGTAATGTCTCATTAATTTTTTAGAATATCCCACAAATGAAAACCGTTACAATGTACACGATGCTGGCAATGCTCCTGACAGTGGTGGGTGTTGCCGCTTGCAGCAACAACAAGAACGACTCGCATAGAGTTGTTGGAGACTCTGTCATTGTTAATAAGACCAACTTAGGCAATGAGGATTTTGTAGTGAAACACCTTGCGGTGGACAAACATCAAATCATGCCCTACGTCACTTGTTCAGAACAGGCTGTAGACTCTCTGTTAGCTATTGCCGATACGGTGTTTTCACGAACTGACACCTATAAGCTGAGTGATTTGGACATGGGCGCACCGTATATGAACGA
>DAIRWG010000178.1:0-5072 GCA_036802405.1 Alloprevotella sp. | reverse complement strand
GCTTTCAGCCCGCCCTTGACACATGCGAAATGAGAACATCAAAATGGACACCCTAAAAAACAAGACGAATCCCCTCATCCCCCCTTATGGCATGAAGAGAGGCAATTATTATCCCCTCCTCCGCTTCAGGTAAGCAAATCCGCGCATCATCTGAATCCAGATGGCCATCCGCTGCCCCCATCCGCAGCGAGCCGTGAACGCTTCCTTCAGCAGCCGGGGCAATGCTCCCCACCACGGGTGAATCACGCCCAGCACAGCCCCTTTTGCCCGCTGCACGCCAGCATCCGTCAGGAAACGCGTTCCCGTCGTGCCAGCCTCCGTGCGGCCGATTGTCAGCGGTTCGTAGCGAAGCTCCGCATCAGGCAAGGCACGGGCCACATCGTGCAGCCACACCTCCTCCTCGCCCGAAGCCAGAAACGGACTGCCTATGCCGAAATGCGGGTCAAACCCCACCCGGCAAGCCCTGCGCGAAAGCGTCAGTTCCCACGACGACACGTAGAAACCCTTCGGAGCCTTCGGCCACAGGAACGGTTCCGAAGGATAGCACTTCATGGGCCGTCCGGCAAGGTCGTTCATGCGGAAGGTCACCACATCCGCCCGCGGGTGAAGCGCATAGGCCTTGCGGATGCAGCCGATGCCCTCCGTCGTGTAGCGGCAGTCGTCGTCGGCAATCACCACCACATCGCCACGGGCATGGCAAAGCGCCACATTGCGGTTCACCGAGAGTCCGGCCGTGTCCGTCATCACCACCCGCACGTCGGCCCTCCGCGCCAGTCCCTCGGGCAGCTGCAGCCGGCGTGCCTCGGGAGTCGTGCGCTGCCAGGCCACCAGATAGGCCAGCCCTTCCTGTTCGGGCAGGAGCATCCGCTCCACGCCGAGAATGCGCTCGTTGTGCGTGCATACGGCAATTTCTATGTCCATCACAGCACGTGTTAGTCAGTGATTCATTCGCGGCTGGTGTGCTTCATGTAGCGGATGCCTTCGGCCAGATGGCGCATCATCGGCCAGAAGTGGCAAAAGCCCTTGCGTGCACTCGTAAGTGCGAAGCGGAAGCAGAGCCACCATGCCTGTTGCCCGTACCGATAGTAGGTGATGGCGCCACGGCTGCGTTGCACACCGGCATCCACAAAGACCATCGACTTCTTCAGCATGGTCGAAGTTTCCACGATTTTCACAGGGAAATAGCAAATCTTCAGCCGCGCTCTCAACGCATCCTCCAGCCACACCTCTTCCTCACCACAGGTCAGGAACTTGGTGCCCAGCCCGAAGCGTTCGTCGAATCGTAGCTGCCCCTGCACCTTGTTCCGGCGGAAAGCCATCTCAAGGGCCGACACGGTGTACTCCTTCGGCATGGCCAGCATCTGAAACGGTTCGTCGGGATACGTCTTCAAGGGCTTCCCCGTGTAGGTGGAAGCCATGAAAAAAGCCACATCCAGCTCCTTGTCGGCCTCAAAGGGATGGGTCACACGTTGGGGCGTTTCGGGTATGAGGCGTGCATCGTCGTCGGCAAACATCACGATGTCGGCCGTGGCCTTGTCGAGCGCCAGGTTGCGGTTGGCCGAAAGTCCATGTCCCTTGTACTTGTACACGGCCACGTCGTCACGCGTGAGCAGCACCTGCGGGATGAGGTCCAGATAGCGGTCGTCGGTATACTGGTACGACACGACATAGCGCACACCTTCCTGCGGCGGAAGAAGCACGTCCTGCACACGTACGATGCCCTTGTTGAGCGAACAGATCAGAATGTCAAGCGTCATAAGCATTAGGTTTTGAAAGTGAATATGGTGAGGGATGGGTTGGAGAGTGAGTTCTAACGGATGGACGGACGATCACAAACCCCGCAACAGCCCGGAAGCACATCCCCTGCAGGAGAAGCCGCGGTTCATGCAAAGTCGTTCACGGCCTCCACCACCAGGCGGCACTCCTCCTCGCTCATGCAAGGATGGATCGGGAGGCTCAGCTCGCATCTGGCCCAGTCGGCAGCGTGAGGAAAGCGCGAAGCATTCTCAGTGCCCATCCAAGGAGCCAATGCAGGCTGCTCGGGCAGCATGAAGGGATAGTGCATCAGCGTCTGTATGCCCTGCTGTGCCAAATGCTGCTGCAAACGGTCGCGTTCATCACACCGCACGGCATAGATGTGGTACACGTGTGCCTCACGCTGCACAGGGGGCAAAGGCTTGCGCACAAGCGGATTGGCCAGATGCGAGGCATAGAAGTCGGCCACCCGTCGGCGAGCCTCGTTGTCAGCCTCCAGGCGTGGCAGCTTTGTGGCAAGCACAGCCGCCTGCACTTCGTCCATACGGCTGTTCATACCCAGCGCCACATGGTGATATTTGCGGTCGGCACCATAGTTGGCCAGCATGCGCACCCTTTGTGCCAAAGCCTCGCTGCCTGTGGTCACGGCACCCGCATCGCCCAGCGCACCGAGGTTCTTGCCCGGATAGAAACTGAAGGCCGCCATGTGTCCCCACGCACCGGCCTTGCGGCCACGGAGAGCAGCCCCATGGGCCTGTGCGGCATCCTCCAGCACCATCAGGCCCCGTTGCCGAGCCAAGTCCGAGAGTTCGTCCATCGGTGCCATCTGGCCGTAGAGGTGCACGGGAAGCAGCACCCTCGTGCGCGAGGTCAACACCTGCTCCGCCGCCTGGGCCGTGAGCAAGGCACGCTCGTCCACGTCGGCTGCCACGGGCACCAGTCCGGCCCTTGCCACAGCCTGCGCCGTGGCCACAAAGGTCATGGCCGGCACCACCACCTCGGCGTCGTCGCCCCAGCCCTGCTCTGCCTTCATGGCCATCAGGGCCAGCGTCAAGGCATCCAGCCCGTTGCCCACCCCGATGCAGTGTGATGCCCCCGTCCATCGGGCAAAGTCGCGCTCGAACAGGCCAAGGCGCTCACCGTTGAGATACCATCCGCTGCGCACCGTGCAGAGCAGGTTGTCAGCAAGCGCGTTGCCGTAACTGGCCGTGATGCGTTCGAGCGGAAGGAAAGGAACCTTTATGTCAGTCATTGTCTGTCAGATGATTATGCATTTCCACTTCGAGGAATGCCCCAAGCAGAAAATGCCTTGTCGCTATCATATGTCGCCATCATGCGAAGAAGGAAGGGAAGCAGGCCATGAAGGCTGAAGTGCGTCAGAGTTCCAGCCGATAGGCATCGTAGCACACGCCGCGGGCTCCGAAGCCCTCTTTCTGGAACACCAGTCCCTCGTTGAGCACCGTGCCACCCTGTTCGGTCGAGATGCCGAAGTCGAAATAGTGTGCCTCGGGCAGCACCTCGCGTGAGCGGCGGATCAGACGGTCGAAAAGCAGGTCGAGCGCCCCGAGGCTGCGTCCGGTGTCGGATGCGGCAATATACTGCACATGCACCACGCGGGGCATGACAAACAGCACGCAGCCCGCCACCACCTCGTGGCCCGACAGGACCACATGCAGGCGGATGGATTGGGGAAAAGCCTTCATGAGCCGCTGCATCTCGTCGAACGAGTGAACAGGCCTCGTGGCATGATGCACGCGGAGCACCTCCGTCAGCACCTCCCAATAGGCAGGCAGCCACTGCATCCCTTCACTGAAGGTCAGCAGTCCTTGCTTGCTGGCACGGGCCACTTTGCGCCGGCGCAGGGTGCTGAGCGGCAACGGGTCGTGCAGGCTGACGGCCGACGAGATGCAGCGGTGCACCAACCTTCCGCCCATGCGGTGCAGCCAGTAGAGGTCCTCCTCGGCAGGCTGCAGGTGGTAGATGTGCGGCACGGGCTTGTAGTCCACCCATCGGAAACCGCACTGTCTGTAGCGCTCCATGCAGCCCTCCATCATGCGGCTCACCAAGACCGTTTCAGCATTGCAGGCAGTGAGCAGTCCGCCGTAGGTCAGTCCGCCGTGCGACTGCACCACCCGTTCGTCCTCACGGCCGATGTTGGCTGGGATCACGCCTTCCACCCGTCCGCTGCGAGCATCAATCGCCAGAAGCGAGGCATCGCGGAAGCGGTCGCTGTGATAGTCCATAAACGCCCTTCGGAAAAGGAAGGAGCGCTGGCGCGCACGGTCGACAAACTCATCCCAGGCAGCGCGCATGGAGGAGTCGTAGTCGATAATCTGGATGTTCATTTGGTTGGAGTATCGCTATAGTTGTGTGTACCGTAACGGCTGAATGCCAATGGCTTTCATCACGCCGATTACCAATGGAGGCTTTTTACGATTGGGCGAGATGCGTCTGTCCAAAGCTGCGGAATTCCTCGTAATCCTTCAGATACCCCTCGGGCTTGTAGGGCTCCGAGGCCAGACAGAGCAGCACGCATCCGGGAGTGAAATCGCAGAGTTCTGCCCACACGAGGGGCGGAACGACCACGCCTTGGCTTGACGACTCAAGCCGTTGTTCGAAGCACTTCCCCTGCAGGTTTTCGGCCTTCAGTGTACAGGCCCCGTGAAGCACCACAAGCGCCTCCCAGCAGGTGCGGTGAGCATGCGTCCCCCTCATCTGCCCCTCCTTCACTTCGGTAATCCAAAACACACGCTGCACCTCGAAAGGCACGGGCGAAGGCCGCCTGAGCAAGTCGAGCACGCTGAGCTGTCCGCGCTCGTCGGCAAAGGTGTCGATGGCGAAGGTGGGAAGTTGATGGTCGGTTGATGTAGTTGTCATTGATTATGTCTGATAGTCAGCGGAGCGTCTGGCTTCCGGCTTTATCGAAAGCGCGCCATCGCATCCGCGCATGGATTCGAAGCAAAGATAGTGCAAGGCGAGAGAAGAACGCCAAGCCCTGCTTGAGCGTTATGCTGAGCCGCAGCCTATCTTATGCAAAGATAATAACTTTTTGTGAATTTGCAAAATTTTTGCGCTGCGTTCTTCAACGGCTCGTTTTTTCCATTCGCCTCCGGCAATGAGCCAGCACGAAAGCTATACATCATCACACTTGCCACCCGACACAGATCGACTCAAGCGATAGCCAGCAATCATGCCAATCCGACAAAAATGCCAATTTTCAGCACCTCATAGCACAGAGGAATGCATTAACACTTTTTACAGTAGTCCCAAAAGTCCCAAAAGTCCCAGCTTATAAACAGACTATATAAAGAAGAATG
>DAIRWG010000177.1:0-5110 GCA_036802405.1 Alloprevotella sp. | reverse complement strand
TCCACGCTATGTGGATGCCCTCTATGCACAGTCGTTCATGACTTCCAAACGCAGACTCAGGCGCATGGTGCGACGCAGAAGCCCCAAACTTCTGGTGAAGGATCTGGGCGTGAACTATTCCCTCTCCATGGCCCTTTATGAAGCCTGGATCCGGCAGCAAAACGAAAGTGAAGCACCTGCCGCATCCCATCAAAAGTAGGAACCTTTCTCTTTTTCAGTATTCCCCAAGCAGCAGGTGCGGCTTCATGCCCGTATCTGCTGCAGGGGAAATATATGAAGAAAGCAAACACACATGTCAATCCTCCTCCGAATCGTTCCGCGGTACGTACTCCGAGCAGCGATACTCGCGGCAGCCATGGCACTCAGCATCGGTTGGTGTCCGCTGCTGAGCGAAAACTGCCAATGGGGCAAATGGATGGCCAGCATCCTCATCATGGGCATTTGCCTCTGCATGAAGGGGAAGCATTGGCGTTGGAGCACCATGGCCCTGCTGGCCACATGGGCTTGGTGCCAAACGGCAGATGTCACCGCAGGATGTTGGAAAACTCAGCATGCGGCATGGGGCATGGCATGCATCGCCATTTTTCATGCCACCCAAGGCATCTATCCCAAGAAGTGGTGCCGCTTCGTTTGCATCAGCACCTGTGCGATTGCCACATTGCTGGCCTTGCGCCTCTGCGGCATGCATTTTCCTTGGAGCATCCAATTGTTCAACAACCCAGCGGGAGAAGCCGCCGCACTCGCATTAGGCTGGAGTTGCTGCCTTCCCTTGCTGCTTCCGATGGCAAAGCCAACGGAAAAGTGCTGCCTTTGGAAACCGCTTCTTGCGGTGTCATTGGGCCTGCTGATAGTTTTTCTGCTATACTGGCGGTCGCGCACTGGATTTCTCGCCGTGCTTTTGCCCACAAGCTTCTGGCTATTTCCAATTCTACGAAAGAGGCTGCGCCATGCCAAATGGCTATATGCCATCGGCGCATTCGCGTGCCTTCCACTTGCCTTTGCCCTGTATGGGCGCAATGCCGATTCTGCCGACGGGCGGTGCCTCATCTACCGCTCCGTATGGTCGCTCTGCACAGAACGGCCGTTCTGTGGATGGGGAAGCGATGCCATGCAAGCCCGCTACATGGCTGCGCAAGCCCGCATGCTTTCCTCTGAAGCGAACGCCAGAGATGCATGGCTGGCCAGCGATGTAACGTACCCATTCAATGAAGGGTTAGGATGGCTGCTCAACTATGGACTGATTGGGTGCTTGCTCTTGGCCTGCGCCATCGTTTGCATCATTCGGGAAACGCGCCCGGAATGGCGATACTGGCTTCTCTGCCTGGGCATATGCTGGATGGTGCTTTGTCTCTTTTCCTATCCTTCAGCCTACGCTTATGCCCTACTGCTATTTCTCGGAACAATCGGAACGGCCGTAAAAGGAAAAAGCACGGAAAACTGCCCGATCTGTACACAGAAAGCAAATGCATGGATGAAAGCATTGGTCGGCTTAAACTTAATTTTTAACTTTGTAGCAGCCCGAGCCGAATGGCACAAGGAACGTGCCCTGCACTTCAGTGCCAACGACCATGCCTTGCTTTCCCATTTCAAAGCAATGCACGAAACGCTTCACACGAACGAAGCGTGCGACTACGCCTACGCGGCAGAACTAAATCTGTCCGGACATTTTCAGGAGAGCCAGCAACTGCTTTCACATTTGAAAGGCCGGATGCAAAACTACGACACAGAAATCCTTGCAGCCGACAACGCGCTCAGCTTGCGGCACTGGTCAGAAGCCGAAACCCATTTCACCTTGGCGCACCAGATGGTGCCGGTTCGCTTCACGCCACTCTATGGGCTGATGCAAACTTATGCACAACGTGGCGACACCATGCAAGCCCGTCACACGGCCCGACTCATCCTGCACAAGCGCATCAAAGTAAACGGTGCCGAAGTGGAGTCCATCAGGCAGGAAGCCCGTACCTTGTTGGCCACACCCGCTCGGTGACTGGCTGCAAACAACAACCGATTACATTTCACCAAAATCTATTTCCAAAAGTACTACGGACATGCACAAAACGACGAAGATCATCTGCCTGCTGTTTGGCCTACTGCAACTGGGGGTATGCACCGCATTCCTGTGGCTGGAGCCAGAGGGATTGTGGCACGATGTGCTATGGATCTATTCATCCTTCGTCGGCATCTGCTTCATCATGATGAGCTACGCGCACTGCTCGCAGCAAGAGTATGCGGAAAAACTGATGGAGCGACACGCTCATTGCCTGAAACTGCGTTACGAAAGCCAACTGCAGCAGAAAGACAAACTGGCCAGTCAACAGAAACAAACCATCGACCAACTTAATCAAGAAATCGGCACCTTGCGGAATGTCATGGAGTGCGCTTCCGTCCCGTCGGACACGAACGGGACGGAACTGCTCAACCGACTGAATGTCCTTCGGCTGAAACTCTACCGGCAAGATCCGAGAACGCAAGAACTATTTTCAAGCCCCAATGCCCCTGCTGCATCAAAGGATGGAGAAACGTCATCCGACCCACTGACGCAGCAGGAAGTGAAAGGCATCCTCGCTACGACCAACGACATTTCCAACGGATTTGCCCAGAAACTCAGGACGGCTTTCTCACTCACCGAAAACGAACAGCTCATCTGCTGCCTCATCCTGCTCCGCCAATCGAACAAGCAAATAGCCCAACTCGCCAACCTCAGCGAAGAAACACTGAAGAAAAAGAAATACCGCATCAAGAAGAAAGTATGCGGCAATGCCATGGCCTCGCTGAGCGCATTCCTCCGGGCCTTTCAAGACCGATACATTGGAACCGGCATCCTGTAGAGCCGGTTTTTTTCATAACTTTTTGATGCATCCGTGCATATTCTGTGCATACAACGGCAGAAAACCAGAAAAACACCTAACTTTACATCGCATACCAATCCAACAAGCCAATGAAACGCATCCTATTAACCGTTATGCTCTTGGCGGGCCCCTACGCACACGCACAGCAAACGCACTATTGGGGCTACTCCACCATGCAATATTCACGCACCAGCGGCGAATCGCTCAACACGGGAAGCAAGCACCATGGTGTGGCCATCCGCTTGAGTGCAGGAAAGGCCGCCGCGCTCAAGGGCGCACGCATCGTGGGCATCCGCACCGCCTTCAGCACCTCACTGCTTGAAAGCCTGCATTTCTTCGTCAGCCGAACGCCCGGCTCGGCTGATCTGGCGCAAAGCGATGGCGCCAAAGCCTCTCTTTCGCTCAAGGACTACATGCTCAACACGCCCGTCGAGATTGACGGCAGCGAACTCTATGTGGGCTATGAAGCCGTCTGCAAGGACGACCTGCGCAAGCCCGTGCTCTTCGACCATGCCAGTGCCCTGCCGGCAGGCACCATCTATGCCTACACCGATGCGGGATGGACCGACGCCTCCGCCTCGGGCTATGGTGCGCCCGTGCTGCAGCTCGTTCTCGAAAACCTGCCCTCCAGCTACTCCTCCGACATCCTGCTCAAGTCCATCGGCAATCAAGCCTACAACCTCCAGCAAGGAACCTACTCCATTCAAGGCGAACTGTTCAACTGCGGCACCACCACCCTTCAGTCCGCCGACGTCGTCACCCGCGTGGGCAATGGGCAGCCGTTCACCACGCATGTGGAGGGACTGGACATCGCCCCCAACACCTCCGCCACCATCTCGGCCAACGGGCAACTGGCTGACGCGGAAGGCAACCTTCCCCTCAGTTTCAGCATCAGCCAGCTCAACGGGAGCCCTGATGCCGATGCCTCCGACAACACCCTTGCCACCCGCCTCTGGGTGCAACAGCCCGAGAAGAAACTGGGCATCCTCGTAGAAAAGTTCACCGGCCAGGGCTGCCAGTACTGCCCCTACGGCGATGAAGCCATCGAGCGGCAGCGCGCCCTTCACCCCGAGCTCATCCCCGTGGCACATCACACCTACCTCCGCGGCGACGTGTTCACCATGAACGAAAGCTCCACCCTCTCCTATTTCTACAATGTGAGCGCCTTTCCCTCCTTTCTCGTCAACCGTCTGCCCTTCACCGCCGACTCCCCACTTGCCGGAGGAGTGGAAGGACTGGAACCCGATCTGGCCAAAGCCATCGCCCATGCACAAGAGCAACCCGTCAACGTGGGCATCAGTCTCGACAATCGTTTCGACGCCACCACCCACCAAGGCCAGCTCCTCGTCAATGTCCACACCTTTGCCACACCTTCCGAGGAAGCGCATGCCCTCAACGTGTGGCTCACACAGGACAGCCTGCACGCCGTGCAGATGGACCATTCGGGAGAATACCAAAAGGGCTATGCCCACAACCACACCATGCGCGGGCTGCTCATCGGGAGCGATGCTTGGGGACAGGGCATCCCGCTCCACGAAGGCGAAACCATCACGCGCGTCATCGATTACAACGTGCCCGACTCCATCACATCCACCTTCACAGGCTACAACTGGCTCACAGAGCCTGAAAACATGCAAATCGTGGCTTTCGTGAGCGATGTGTCGAAAAACAAACTCGCCACCACGGTGCACAATGCCATGAGCATTCCCCTCACATCCTCGGGCGATGTCAGCGGCATCGAAGCTCCGACCCTTTCAACAGACAACGGTTCTGCATGGCAGCCAGACGACGGGGTTGAGGTGTACGACCTGACGGGACGCCTGCTTCGCCGCACCGTTTATGCACACTGGAGCGAATCACTACCGGCCGGAACCTACATTCTGCGCTCCGCACACGGAACTAAAGCCATGATAAAATCCAGACGATAACGTAACGCGCCTCGTGTAGAGATGTACACGAGGCGCGTTTGCATTTGCGGTCGTACAGTCACCCATTGGGCTCGTGGTTGGGAAGCCGCGGCTTCCTGCCGCAGGTCTTGAAAGAAGGAAGTCAGATGGTCGGCCATGGAATGGCCTCATTCCGCAGGGGAATAGGGAGGGGCTGGGGTCGGCCATGAAATAGCCTCCTTGGACAACGGCAATAGCGATGAGGGGGAATGTGGACTGGATGGGGGCGCGGTACTTGAGTGATGGACGCGGCACCGCCAGCAGGCGCACAAAAAAGCCTCACTCGAATTGCTTCAAGTGAGGCTCATAGGAAAA
>DAIRWG010000176.1:0-5114 GCA_036802405.1 Alloprevotella sp. | reverse complement strand
AGGTTTGCGGAGATGCCGAGGTTTACGGGAATGCCGAGGTTTGCGGAGATGCCAAGGTGCAAAGCACAAGAGACTATATCGTCTTCAAAAACTTCTGGTCATCCGGCAGACACTTCACCTGGACACGTTCCGACAACAAGTGGACTGTTGGTTGTTTCTATGGCACTGGCGAGGAGCTCATAGCCAAGGCATACAAGGACTCCCAAATGAAAGGCCGTGAATACGAGCGCGTGGTACGTTATGTCGAGTCGATTTTAGAGGACGAAAAGGCCGACCGAAAGGAACTCACCAAACACACCTGAATGCGACAACACATGCCCTACAATGAAACTACCGATTGACATCGAACCCTACAAGCTCTTCATGAGCATGAGCGTCCTCGAACAGGAAACCTTCATGTTCGGCTCATGGCCCGCCATCAAGCACGTAGCCAAGCAAGAACTCCTCGCAAGGCTGCCGCCCGATTGCATCGCCTATGCAGCACGCGAAGGCCGCCACGACAAGTTTCTCCTCGCCAAGCAAATCATCGAAGAGCTGCCGCAGGATGACAAAGCCAAAATAGCCGAATGGCTCCACCAGTACCCACCAATCGACATCTTCGCCGACGCACAATTGTTCATCGAACTCGAGTGCAGAGGATATAACAACCTACGGAAATGAAAAAATTCAGAATCAAGAAAGTAAAAATCCCCACCTTCGACCCCTGGTCATCCGACCCAGACCAAGGCTACGTCGAAGCGGGAGCCTTCGACTACTACACCGCCTACCAAGTGCAGATGCGCATCTTCCCCTTCATCTGGGTAACCATCCGCGAATTCGCCTTCGAAAACGAAAACAACTCACTCTGGTGCGCCAACAACCTGCTTGCCGACATACAAAGATTCTAACACACCCAAAAATGAAAACACAGAAAGAAATTGCGGAAGCCATCATGGACTACCTGGCCGAGGACGATAAAAGCAGATACGCAATCGTCGCCATCGTCGACGAGAAGAGCGCGGACATCGCCCAGATTCTCCACGGAAACGACAGGAATCTCACCGCCATGCTCGGTGCCACCATGTGCCAGAACGAAGACTTCCGTGAAGTGATACTCTCGGCAGTCAATGCCTACCACCAAATGAAAAAAATGAAGAACGACCATGCAGACTGCTGACTACCACATCACCGCCTGGCTGGCCACCAACACCAGCACAGGCATCACAAACCTCTACCGCGAGAAGCCATCACCCATCCCCGGTGGCGACTTCCTCGGAAGCATCCTCTACACCCTCGGCGTGAAGGGACTACGTGACGAGGATGACCAACACGCATTCTGGGGGACCAAGGGAATGCCCTTCCCCAAGGAGGGAACCGAACCCCAACGCGTAATCCTCAAACTCGAAATCCTATGACCACAAACGAAATGACACTCAACGAATACCAGCGGCAGGCCATGACCACCTGCATGGACACCTGCGACGCATTCCCCTACATGTTCATCAACCTCGTCGGCGAAGTGGGCGAATTCGCATCCAAGGTAGCCAAAAGCATCCGCAAGGGAGAAATCGTCGTGAATGACAACCTCTGGTTTGTAGGCAATATGGCCGTCGAAGATGTGCAGGAACGGGAGCATCTCCTCTCCATGGAACTCGGCGACATCCTTTGGCAGCTTTCCGGCCTCTGCCACGTGTTGGGCTTCTCTCTCGAAGATGTAGCCCGGCAGAACCTCGAGAAACTCGCCGACCGCCAAAAACGCCATGTCATCGACGGGAATGGAGATGAACGCTAAGTTTATCGGATGGACGCGAGCCACCGACCGCCGTGGCCGCGTCCTCCGCTACCACCTCCGCATCACCTGCAACTGCATCACCCGGTTTGCCGGAACCTGGGGGGGGTACAAAGACCCTGAAACCCACATGTGTAACACATCACCCTACCTACTCATCGAATATGACCCGAACAAGTCGTGACACCCTCGTCATGAACGGCATCAACAACCATCCACACCAGCGCGCCGAACTCGACTTCTACGCCACCGAACCCAAGCAAGTCCGGCTCCTCCTCGGCATCGAAGACCTCAGCGGAGCGCGCATCCTCGAGCCATGCTGCGGCACAGGAAGCATTGCCCAAGTCCTCACCGAAGCCGGACTCGAAGTAGAAGCCAGCGACATCGCCGACCGAGGCTTCGGCCGTCAGCAGGACTTCTTCACCATCCCCTCCTTCGATGGCCACATCGTCACCAATCCGCCCTTCACGCGCGCAGTCGACTTCGTCAGCCACGCCCTCAGCATCATCCCCAAAGGGCGCAAGGCATGCTTCTTCCTCAAGCTCACCTTCCTCGAAGGCATCAAGCGAAGGCATTTCTTCGACACTACCCCCCCCAAGCGCATCCACGTCAGCTCCGGCCGAGCCATCTGCGCCCCCAACGGCGATTTCGCATCCGTCAAAGGCAGCGCCATCGCCTACGCATGGTTCGTTTGGGAGAAAGGATTCCGGGGCAAGCCAACACTCGACTGGTACAACCCTAACCCATAGCAATGCCCCCACCTGACACCCCCATCATCCTCGGCCGCTACTCCCCCTCCCAGAACGGCACCGTCATCTCCCCCAACGGCATCGCACCATGCATCGCTGGGGGGGGTAAAGGCCACGACACCGACAAACCCAAAATCCTCATCGAACATGACCAATGAACAACGCAAGCAACTCATCCGCCAGCACGGATCCGACATCTGCGAATTCTGCGAACGCCAGTTCCCCTACGCCGGAAGCTGCCACGCCGCCACCTGCCGATGCGCCGAAGACGCCTACTTCGGCCACATCAACAAGCCTCATCCGTAACCCACACGGCTGGTTCCGGGGGGGGGTAATACACCACATCCTCCCACCCATCACCACATCCTCATTCCAGTGCAACACATTAATCCTCATCGAACATGCCGCAAAACCAATTCCCCGAAATAAACATAGACCAACTCTATAAACTTCTCGAAGAACAAAAGGACGAAATCTGCAAACAGCACAAGGACGAAATCTGCGACCGATGCCGCAACGAATGGTTCCCCGACAACACACCAGGCCCATGCCACAAAAACCACTGCCAAGATGCGCGAGAAATATTCTTCAACCGATTCCTCTGTGACTAAAGCCATAAGCTACCAAGTAATCAACCCCGATAGGGGGGGGTAATAATCAAGACCCTCAAGTCCAACTACTACAAGCAAGGACACACCAACTTCCTCCACCCACCCACATCCGGCAGGGCAGCCCCAGCCATCCTCATCGAATATGCAACAGACACTCATCAACCCCGATAGGGGGGGGTATTTCCGCACAGTCAAGTCCAACTACTACAAGCAGTCCGCCCTCAACATCCTCGAGCGCCAGCGCAAGAACTACATCGCCACAGGCATCCTCATCGAATATGCAACACGCCAGTCCCTCCTCCGCGCCAAGATGCAGCCCGACGGCTCCATCCGAGTGTTCCACGGCCGTGACAAGAGCGGATGCAGCGAACTCCACAACTTCCACATGAACGGAACAGCCCACACCATCACCGTAGGCAACACACCCAAAGTAGTCATCGACTATGACCCGAACACAACAATTCATCAACGGTAGGGCAGGGGGGGGGATTTCCCCCTGCATCCCGGCCTGCTACTACAAGAAAGGCACCTACAACTTCCTCTCCGCCCCACAGAATAGCGGCCACCGCCAGCCTGCAGTAAGAATCGAATATGAACCAACCCATCCTCTCACCGCCACGCCCCATTAGGGGGGGGGTAAAATGCAAGCCGTCAACCTCACCACCGACCAATGCGCACCCACCATCAGCACAGCCGGGCAGAGGCTCACACCATCCAACCTCCAATCCCTCGCACATTACCCCATCCTCGGCATCCTCTACGAATATGAACCACAATAAATTGCCCCCCCACCCGAAACTCCGTGAAATCGGCAACCTCTACGGCTACAAGATAGGCAGCGGCTTCGCCGGAGCCATCTACAGCCCCCAAGGCATCGCCCCCACACTCCACGCCCACAGCGGAGGCAACACCATGCCCTTCATCCTAATCGAACACCCTAATCACCCTAACAAACCCTAACCACCCTAATCAACCCTAAAACCCCACCCCAATCCACAATGACCGCATTCATCCTCGACCAGCTCCAAGGCATCCTCATCCTCGCCCTCGCAGCCACCCTCGGCATCTTCATCGCCGCCGCCACCTACGCACTCGAACCCTGGTTCGAATCCCTCATCCGACGCAAAATCCACAACAACCGCCATGCCCACAAAAAAATGCAAGAACCTTGAATGGATGATCCTCCACGGATGGCACCCCACCCACCACACCGAATTCCTCGACTGCTACAACAAGCGAGCCATTCCGGGGGGGGTAAATCCCACAGTCACCTCCCGGCTCGACGCCAAGAACCAAAGCTTCATCGTCATCGAACATGAGCAAAGATAAGCCCTACCCCCACCGCCGCCCGTTCCTCACCACCGCCATCGTCCACGGCCAGCTCGTCCTCCGCATCCGCCAAGCCACCGCGCTCGGCTACGCCGAAGCCACCGCAGGCACAACCTTCGACCTCAGCTACCCATCCTCCACCTTGCGCCGGGCGCGCACCATCGCAGGAGGCACCATCACCAACGCACTCACATCCACAGGAGCAGCCATGCTCTGCACACTCATAGAATACAAACAAACAAAAACAAAACAACAATGAAACACTACATCGGCACCAAAACAGTCCTCGCCCAGCCAATGACCAAAGGCGAAGCACACGACGAACAACTCCTCCACTCCGGCATCACCCCAACGCCCGAAGAACGCACCGAATCCGGCTACCTCGTCGAGTACGAAGACGGATACCGCTCATGGACACCCAAGGCACCCTTCGACCGCGCCTACCGCATCGCCGAAACACCACAGGACCGCATGCGCATCGAAATCGCCGACCTCCGCCAGCGAATGGACAAACTCTCCGCCTTCCTCGACACCGACACCTACCAATCCCTCAAGCCCAAAGTCCGCTACATGCTCGCCAACCAATACTCACGCATGTACGCCTACCTCACCTGCCTCGAAGACCGCCTCCACGCCATGCAAGGCCAGCCCCACGAC
>DAIRWG010000175.1:0-5122 GCA_036802405.1 Alloprevotella sp. | reverse complement strand
ACCCCTAACGGGGTGGCCTGCGGCATGGGATTGGAAGAATAGAGCAGATGCTACCTTCCTATGGATTATACTTCAGATTTTCCTAATCCATTTTTGTTTGACTATAGCTTGCGTCAAGGGCGGGCTGAAAGCCCAGTTGTAGCTTCAAACTCAGGGCTGGGCTGAAAGCAGCAGTTGGGCTTTCAGCCCGCACATTCCGTGTCCATTCATATGAATACTTTTTGATTCAAAAATGCGAACATCAAACTGGACACTCCAGCAAAATATGCCTGACAGACCGTTGCCACGCCGCGGGCCACAAAAAAGCCGCCCCTGAATTTGTACAATTCAGGAGCGGTCAAACAAATTATCTCTATGAATAGAGCGAACGGATTTGATTCTTTTTACTTGATGCCGAGCTTCTTGGCAATGGCAGCGGGGATGGCGTGCTTGTTGATGAGGATGTTCATCGTCTTGTAAGCCACATAAGCCTTCGAGGCATAGAACATGCCGTGATACTTTCCGTAGTCACCCCAGGAGTTCTTCACCATGAAGTACTCGTTGCCCTTCGGGTCCTTGGCCAGACCGTAGATCACCATGCCGTGGTCGTCGGTCGTTTCCCAGTTGTCGTAGCCCTGCTGGCGGAGTTCCTGGGTGATGGTCAGTTCGTCGTCGGAAGTCACCTCGGCGCCCTTCTGCTCCATGCCGCCCCAGCGGGCAGCGTCAGAGCCGGTGAGGTCGCGCACCTTCAGGTCCTTGGGCACGTAGGCATAGCCCTTGCCGTTGCGGCGACCGAAGTAGTCCTCCGTCACGTCGGCACCCCAAGCGAAGGTGTAGCCGTTCTTCACGGCGCTCTCCATCACCTCCATGAACTCGTTGAGCGGAAGGTTGTAGCTCTCGGCCCAGCGCCAGTTGTCCTGGATCTCAAGGATGAACTTCGAGTAGAAGGGATGGTGCGTGTAGGAAGTGAGTGACACGTAGTCGTCCATGTTCAGGCCGAGGTAGTCGGTCACGTAGGTCTGCGGGGTGTAAGTCTTCTTGCCCACCTTCACCTCCGTCGGCAGCTGGCCGAAGTAGTTCTGGTAGATGTTGGAGAGGTCCTTCTTCCAGGTGAGTGAAATCTTCTTGTGGTTACCCTTGGCAATGGCGCCCACATAGGCAGAAGCCACGGCATCGAGCTGGTTGAAGTTGAAGAGCGAGTCGCCGTAGAGCGTGCCCGGTGCGGGCATGGCATCCTGCGGCACCATGCCGTAGTGCTTCATGCAGTAAACGGCGTCGTAGAACGAGCCGCCCTGCGAGAAGCTCACGTCGCCGTGGGTGCGCACAGCCTTGTCGGCGCGGTCCATGTAGGTGTTGTACACGAGGAACGACTCGCACAAGTCGTGCTGTCCCTTGCCCATGCGGAGCAACTCAGCCTCGAAGAATCCGAGCGAAGAGTAGGCCCAGCAGGTGCCGCTCTGGTTCTGGTCCTTGATCGAAGTGATCGGGTTTTCCTTCACTACGGTGAATTTCACTGTGTCGTTGGCTGCCTGCTTGGCTGTGGTCTGGGCGGCAGCGCTTCCCGGCAGCAGCACCATGGCTGCTGCGATGAGGAATGATTTCATCATGTTTCTTACGATTGTATTTTTTTGTTTCTTGAATAGTTGTTTCGCGCGGGGCAGCGTACCCCGGTCGTCAATAGATGGTGGGGTCGAGGTCCTTGCATTCCTCCATGAAGCGCTCCACGTCGGGCACCTGATAGGGGATGCGCTCCTTGCCGAGGAAGCGGCAGCCGTCGGGGGTGATGAGCACGTCGTCCTCGATGCGGATGCCGCCGAAGTCCTTGTACTTTTCGATCTCGTCGAAGTTGAGGAATTCGGCGCAGTTGCCGTTGAGGCGCCACAGGTCGATCAGTGCCGGAATGAAGTAGATGCCCGGTTCATCGGTCACCACGTGACCGGCCTCCAGGCGGCGTCCGAAGCGCAGGGCGTTGGTGCCGAACTGCGCAGAGGGACGCGTTTCTTCGTCAAATCCCACGTAGGTCTGTCCCAGTCCCTCCATGTCGTGCACGTCCATGCCCATCATGTGGCCCAGTCCGTGGGGCAGGAAGAGGGCGTGGGCTCCGGCCTGCACGGCCTCCTGCGTGTCGCCCTTCATGAGTCCGAGCTCCTTCAGGCGGTCGGTCATCAGGGCGCACACGGCCATGTGCACGTCCCACCAGCGCACGCCGGGACGTGCGTGGCTCAAGGCCAGGTCGTGACATTCGGCCACGATGTTGTACACCGCCTTCTGCCGCTCGGTGAAGCGTCCGCTGATGGGCGTGGTGCGCGTGTTGTCGGAGCAGTAGTTGTCGTTGGTTTCAGCACCGGCATCCACCAGCAGCAGGCGTCCGGCCTCGAGCGGGCGGGGCGAGGGATAGCCGTGCAGGATTTCGCCGTGCATGCTCACGATGCTCTGAAACGACACCTGGCAGCCATAGCTTGAGGCAATGCCGTCGAGCACGCCGCCGATGTACTGTTCCGTCACTCCGGGGCGGCACAGGCGCATGGCCGTGGTGTGCATGCGGTAGCCGATTTCGGCCGCGCGCTCCAGCTCTTCGATTTCCTCCTCCGACTTGATGCTGCGCAGCTTCACCACCGCCTGGATGAGGGGCAGCGAGGCAGCATCGCGCTGCCGCGAGGGATGGATGCCCAGCAGGTCCATGAGCTGGATCTGCGTGTCGTGGCGGTAGGGGGGCAGGAAGTGCACCTTGCGTCCGCTCTTCACGGCCTCCTCCACGATTGTGGCAAGCTGGGCCATGGGGGCGGAAGCCTCGGCTCCGCATTCCTCGGCCATGGCCTTCACGGAATGCACGGAGCCATACCACACGATGTCCTCGATGTCGATCTCATCGCCCACCAGGGTGCTGCGGCCCGTGTCGGCATCGATCACGCCCACCAGTCCGTCGCGCTTCTGTCCGAAGAAGTAGAGGAAAGCGCTGTCCTGACGGAATTTGTAAGCATTGGCCGGATAGTTGACCGGGCTATCGTTGTTGCCAAAAAGCAAAATCAGGCCGTGGCCGACAAGCTCGCGCAGTTTCTGGCGGCGGGCCACGTAGGTCTCTTTACTGAATAGCATATTTCTGTGTGCGTGTATGTTGACTTCTGTATGTTTTCGCGCTTCTTCTCCCGAAAAAGGCATGCGTGGCATGAATTTCCTGAAGGCGGGAGCGACTTCTTTGTGGCAAAAGTACTCAATTTCTTTGGGAAAGGAGTAACTTTGTAGCGACATTTTCCCAAAAAGCAAACAAAATGGGGGTGTGGAGGGCTTCACATGGCCTTTTTCGCCCCGAAAACCTCCTTTTTCGCATCTTTATCATCGCTATGACAACTCCAGTTTCCTCTCCGTCCGAAACGTTCCTTCCCACGGCCCTTGTGCTGGAGGGGGGCGGCATGCGCGGTGTGTTCACCAGTGGTGTGCTCGACTTCCTGCTCGACCGCCACATCACCTTTCCCTATGGCGTGGCCGTTTCGGCCGGGGCCTGCAACGGCCTCTCTTACATGAGCCGCCAGCGCGGGCGCGCCAAGGTGACAAATATCGACTGCCTCGAGCGCTACCGCTTCATCGGCATGAAATACCTGTGGTCGCAGCACAGCATTCTCGACCGCGAAACGCTCTACGACAAGATTCCCAACGAGATCCTGCCTTTCGACTACGCCACCTGCTTTGCCAACCCCATGACCTTCGAGATGGTCACCACCAACTGCCGCACGGGCAAGGCCTGCTATCTGGCGGAGCGCCACGATGCGAAGCGCCTCATCAACATTGCCAAGGCATCGAGCAGCCTGCCCTATGTGTGCCCCATCGTGTGGGTGGACCACGAGCCGATGCTCGACGGCGGCATCATCGACTCCATTCCCGTGGAGCGCGCCCTGGAGCAGGGCTACGAGCGCCCCGTGGTGGTGCTGACGCGCAACCGCGGTTACCGCGAAACGGGGCGCGACCTCAAGATTCCGAAGTACATCTACCGCCGTTTCCCACGCCTGCGGGTGCTGCTGAGCAAGCGCCATGCCATCTACAATGCGCAGCTCGACCTGGTGGAGCGCCTCGAGGATGAAGGGCGCATCATTGTCATCCGTCCCATGCGCCCCATGGAGGTGGGCCGCCTCGAGAGTGACGTGACGAAGCTCACCGCGCTCTACAATGAGGGCTACGAATGTGCCCGCCGCGTGCTGGAGCCGTTGCTCTGACCGGGCCGGCATCAGCCGCGTGATCTCCGCCCGGCGGATGGAGTGACAGCAAATGCGAGTGACAGCAAAGTCTGTTCGTATGGCGCATTTGCTGTCACTTTTTCATTGCCCGTACGCGCGCGTGCGCGTTACAGGTAATTGCACTTTTTGCTGTCATCCGTCACACTGCAAGCGATTTGCCGACACTTCGTGCCTTTTCTTTCCTTGGCTCCCCCGTGCAAGCAAGCCCCGAATGGTGCCGGAAGTGACACGTGACAGCAAAAAGTGTGATTGCACTGTATATGTATGCGTGTGCGCGTGCGCACGCGCGAAAGATTCCATCTTCCTTGTGCATGCCAAGTGGCTAACGCCATGCGGTCGTTTCCATCACGGTGCCTTTGCCTTTCAAAGAAGTGGGGGCAAGCCCGGTCGCAAGGCCGTTTTTGGTGTTGAACCACCGCGGTGAAAAAGTCCCAGACTTTTTCAAATTCTACCACGGTGCCGTAAAAATTCTACCGCGGTGCCGTAAAAATTCTACCACGGTACCGTAAATCCTCTACCGCGGTACTGTAAATCCTTCACTTTGGGTACTTCCATCAGTTTCCCTTGGCGGAAAGACGAAGCACCCCGAGCCCATTGCTGGGTGCCCACGGTTCCCCAAGCATGTTTCGCCGCAAGGCTTCGTGCCTCTTCGTGTCCCTTTGTGGTGAAGTGACTGATAGCTAGGGTGTCCATTTTGGTGTATTCATTTATAGCCAAGCAAAAATGTTTTGGGAAAAATCACCCACGCCACTTTCCGCATGACTCACCCCGTTAGGGGTGAAATTGTGTAGCCAGGTATGTGGAGAGCTTGGCTCGACACATGCCTGGTCCTTCCGATTTGTGCGATACCATTACGGGACACGCCGTAGGTGTGCGGATTGTTCCACAAACATGCATGGCATGTTTGCCGTTTC
>DAIRWG010000174.1:0-5251 GCA_036802405.1 Alloprevotella sp. | reverse complement strand
GCCTTCAAGGCCTTGGACTACGAAACTTTCTGCGAGCGATTGGCCCGGCGCAAAGCCGAACAGCATTTGGCCCGTTCGTGCATGACTGCCGACGAGCTGCGCCAACTCGATCGTCATCCGCTCGTGTCCATCCAGTCGCACACGCTCACGCACCCCATTCTCACCAGCCTGCCCGACGAGCGGCTGAAGCAGGAACTCACGGCATCGAAGGAAAATCTGGAGAATCTCTTGGGGCACGAAGTCAGCTTTTTCAGCTACCCCAACGGTTCTTACACCCGCCGCGAAGTGGAGGCGGCTCGTGCCATCTACCGCATGGCCTTCACCACCGACCTTCACGACATCACCCCCCATTCAGACCTCTGCGCCCTGCCCCGCATCGAAGTGACGGGCCTTTACCAGCGCGACAAACTGAAGTTCTACCACATCTGGCCCGTCCTACGCAAGCTATGCCTCTTAAACTGAAGTACTATTTGCTCCTCTTCCTTCCTTTCTTCCTGCTTTTCTATTCGGAAAGCATCGAGGTGGGTGGAATGCGCGTGTCGCAGTTGTGGAAGATTCCGTTGCTTGCGGCATTCATCTTTTGCCTGTTCCAGTATCGCAGCAAAGCCTCTCCCGTGTGGTCGCAAGCCTACTATTGGCTCTCGCTGAAGCACTTGGTGAATTCGGGTAGCCTGAAGAATTTCTTCAGCAACATTCAGGACGGCATATCTTTCCTCTTTCTGCCCCTGCTCTTCAATTTCTTCCACAATTTCACCTCTCGCCAAACGGCGGGCCGGTGGCTGCTCTGTGTGAGCCAATACTTCATTCTCACCAACATCCCCTTTCTCTTTCTGGGGCTGCAGCCGCACAAGCAAGGTGTCGTTTATGGTGACTTGACGGGTTATACGGGCATCTTCCAGAACCAGCATGCCATGTCCACCATCATGGGCATCTGCATCATCGTGCTGCTCAATGGTTTCAAGCAGGGAACGTTTGAGGGATGGATGCAGAAGTGCTACAATGCTGCCCTGCTCGTGCTGGCAGCCTATGCCATGTATCTGGGATTTGCCCGTACGGGATGGGCCATGTGCCTGATCGGCGTGTGCGTGCTGTTCCTGCCTCAGAGCCAACAGGTGAAGCAATGGATGGGCATCGGCCTCGTGCTGACGGGCCTGACGGTCGGGTTCATGACACTCATGACATTCAACCAGGACTTCCACGACCGCATTCTCGACATCAACCGTGAAACGGGCCAACAGAAAGAGCTGGGCTCGGGCCGTGCCGACTACATTCGCAATGCCCTCGAGCTCTATGCCTCCGGCAATGCCTTCGAATTGGCATTCGGCCGTTCGATGGTGGGGCTGGTGGACTATGAATATCAGAAAACGGGCCACCACATCTATGCCCACAACGGTTTTGCCACCCTCTTGGCCACCGACGGACTCCTCGGACTGCTGCTCAAGCTCTTTGCCATGGCGGCACTGCTCGTTTTCATTCAGCGGAGGCGCAATTGCCCCAGCCACCACGCTGCCCTGTCCTTCTGGATGATGAACCTCTCCTACCAGATGACGCAGGGCGGCCATGTGTTTCACTCCGACCTGCTCTATGCCTTGGTCTTCTGCCTCCTCCAGTTCGAACACGAGGAACGGCAGCAGCTCCTCACCTCTGATAGCGCCTCATGAACATCTGCTTCACACTCGACTACGAACTCTTCTTGGGTGCCGCCACGGGCACGGTCGAACGTTGCCTCATCCAGCCCATGAACCGCTACGCCGAAGTGGCGCGTGAGGTGGGCATGCGCTTCACCATCTTTGTGGATGCGTCCTATCTGCATGCCCTGCACAGGGAGATGGCTGTCCACCCGGCCCTCTCCGACGACTGGCACCGCATCAGGCAGCAGTTGCTGAGGCTGCAGCGTGAGGGTCACGACCTCCAGCTGCACATCCATCCGCAGTGGTACTATTCCACGTTCGATGGCCATGCTTGGCGTCTCGACACCAAGCACTACTGTCTGTACGATGTGCCTCGGAGTGAGATGCTCCGTCTGTTCCGCGAATCGAAGCAACTGCTCGACCATTTGCTCGGCAAGCACACCAGGGCATTTCGGGCCGGAGGCTTTTCGGCCCAGCCCACCGCCCTGCTCACACAACTCTTTGCTGAAAACGGGTTGCGTGTAGATTCCTCCGTCTGTCCGGGCACCTCTTACCGTTCGGCCCATCAGCGCTACGACTACCGTGCCGTACGTTCAGATGCCCCCTATCGCTTTGCGGATGATATCAGTCGTGCGCAGCCCGACGGTCCTTTCACCGAAATTCCCCTGTCGATGTGCCGTGTCAGCCCGTTGTTCCAGTGGCGGCTTCTGGTCGTGCGTCTTGGCGAAAAACTGCAAAGGCAAGGCCATCACGTGCCCTATGGCGACGGGCAGAGCGTGCGCACCACTCGGGCAAGCATCCTCCGCCGCCTGTCGTGGCCGACCGATGCCATGGCCACCATCGACGGATACAAAATCAACTTTCTCCGGCAGGCCATCCGCACCCACCTCCGTTCGGGTTGCGAATCGATGTGCGTGCTGGGACATCCCAAACTGGCCACGCCCCATTCCGTGGAGCATTTGGCTGAAATCTGCCGCTATGCCCAAAGCTGCGGCTGCGAGTTCCGCACCTTCTCCGATCTGATTCTCCACGAAGAAGCATGAACATCCTGCTTGTCACCAACATGTTTCCCGATGCGGCCCGTCCTGCCAACGGCATCTTTGTGGCCGAGCAGATGGCAGCCGTCCGAAAGGCCCATCCCGATGTGCATTTCGACGTGTGCTATGTGGAGGGCGAGAACAAAGGCCGGATGGAATATCTCCGGTCCATCCTGCAGGTTGACCGAAGCATCCGTCGTGGGCACTACGACCTCGTGCACGTGCATTATGGCCTTTCGGGCCTGTTCCTCCTCTCGCCGTTTCGGCAGCGAAGGGTGCCGGTTATCGTCACTTTTCACGGGAGCGACATCCAGCCCGCCGGTGGAAACGGCCGTCTGGCCGTCCGCCTCTCGCAAGAAGTGGCGCGCAGGGCCACAGCCTGCATCACGCTCAATCCTGCCATGGACACCATGGTCAGGCGCTTCAATCCACACACGTTCATCGTGCCTTGTGGCGTGGATCTGGACTCCTTCCGTGCCGCGCCCCACGCTTGCCCCAAGGAGAAAGCCCGCATCGTGTTCCCTTCCCATCGCAGCATGAAGGTGAAGGACTATCCGCTCTTTGCCGAAACGCTGGAGTTGCTGAGCCTGAAACATGGCATTCATTGCGAAGCCCACGAGCTGAAGGGCCTGACCCGTCCGCAGGTGGCCCGACTCTTCCGGCAAGCCGACCTCCTGCTCATGACATCGCGCTCCGAAGGCTCGCCGCAGGCCGTGAAGGAAGCCCTGGCCTGCCAATTGCCCGTAGTGTCCACCCCCGTGGGCGATGTGCCGCATTTGCTTGAAGGTGTGGCCCGATGCTTCGTGTCGCACGCACGCAGTGCGGAGGAGCTGGCACGCTTGTCAGCAAAGTCACTCTCCGGGCAAGGCGCGGGCATCGCCGGACGGGAAAGAATTAGGCAATTGCGGCTCGATGCCCATTCGGTTGCCAACAGAATTTATGAGATATATGAACAAAGTTTACATTGACGGCATCGGGATTTATCCCTTCGCTTCCAGTCGCCAGATTGCCGACTATGCGGAGGCGCATCCCGGCATACTGGTAGCGGTGAATGCCGAGAAAATCCTCAGCCAAACGCCCCTCACCCAAGCCATCATCAACCGCAACGTGGGCTACTGTGACGGTGTCGGTCCCCTGATGCTCCTGCACAAAATGGGTCACAAGGAGGCCGTGAAAGTGGCCGGATGCGAACTCTGGCTCCAGCTCGTTGAGCGTTTCCACAAGCAGAAGACATTCTACCTCGTGGGAGGACGGCAAGCCGTCATCGAGGAAACGGTGAAAAAGCTCCGGCTGCACTATCCGGGCATCCGCATCGTGGGCCATTGCAACGGCTATCTGGCCACCGAGGCCGACAGGCAAGCCCTTCTCGCCGACATTGTGGCCAAGCGTCCCGATGTGGTGTTCGTGGCCATGGGCTCCCCCCGTCAGGAGCTGCTCATGGAGGAGATGCTGCAGCGCCATCGGGCCATCTACCAAGGGCTTGGCGGCAGCTTCGATGTCTACACCGGCCATGTCCGGCGCGCTCCCCAGTGGTGGGTGCGTCATCATGTGGAATGGCTCTACCGCCTCATCCACCAGCCCAGCCGCATCAGGCGGCAGGCCAAACTCGTGAAGTTCGCCTGGTGGATTGTATCGGGAAAATACCCTTCAGAAAACGTGAAACAAACATACACCGCACACCATGGTTAATGTAATAGGCTTGGGTTATATCGGCCTCCCCACGGCCCTCATGCTTTCGGCCCACGGGCAGCAAGTCATCGGCACCGACTACAATTCCGAAATTGTGGGCAAGCTCCGCAGCGGCGTGGTCACCTTCCGTGAGGAAGGCCTCGACCGCCTCTTCCTGCAAGCGCAGCAGCAAGGCATCCGCTTCAGCACCGACTACCAGCAGGCCGACACCTACATCGTGTCCGTTCCCACCCCTTACGACGAAGTCACGAAGAAGGTCGATGCCAGCTATGTGGTGGCCGCCGTGCGTGATGTGCTGAAGGTTTGCCCCGAAGGAGCCTGCCTCATTGTCGAGTCTACCATCAGCCCCGGCACCATCGACCGCTTCATCCGTCCGCTTGTGCAGGCATCCCGTCGCCGCGTGCATCTGGTGCATGCCCCCGAACGCATCATTCCCGGCAACATGATGTATGAGCTGCTGCACAACAACCGCACCATCGGGGCCGACTCCCCCGAGGTGGCCCAACGGGTGAAGCAGCTCTACGGCTCATTCTGCCAAGGCGAAATCGTGCTGACCGACATCCGCACGGCCGAGATGACGAAGGTGGTGGAAAACACCTTCCGTGCCGTCAACATCGCCTTTGCCAACGAGCTGATGCGCATCTGCCACTACAACGGCATGGACGTGAACGAGATCATCCGCATCTGCAACAAGCATCCGCGCGTCAACATCATGCAGCCCGGCCCCGGTGTGGGCGGACATTGCATTCCCGTCGATCCGTGGTTCCTCGTGGGCGATTTCCCCCAGCTCACCACCATGATTTCGGCCAGCCTCAAGGTCAATGCCTCGCAGCCCGACTACGTGCTCGAACGCATCTACCAGATCATGGCCGAAAACGGACTCACCGACCTCAC
>DAIRWG010000173.1:0-5256 GCA_036802405.1 Alloprevotella sp. | reverse complement strand
CATTAGTTGAACCAGCGTACGTAGCAGAAGTCCTGACGGTTGGGCAGGTTGGAGTTCTTCGGATACATACGGTAAGCCACCTTGTAGGAACCGGCGAGGTCGACGCTGGCGTTCACTTCGAAGGTGTAGAGGTTGCCTTCGTGTGCCACCACATTCATGGGGTTCACCTGGTAGATCTCCTCATTGCCTTCGGTGCCCGACATCACTACGAGATCAATGCCGATGGCATCGTCCAATCCCTGCTCGTCGATCACGTGCTTCACAGTGAACTGCTTGCCGCTCACGAGCGAGCCGCTCTGGAGATTCTCGCTGCGCTCGGAGCTGACCACGCGGATGTTGTCCCAACGTTCGGCCACGCTTTCCTTCCATGCTGCAATGTTCTTTGCCAGCTGGTTGTCCTTGGCGGAGAGTTCCTTGAAGCGGGCTGCTTCAGGGTTGTAGAAGCGGTCGTAGTAGTCGTCGAGCTGACGCTTCATGGTGTAGTTGGGGGCGATGCGGGCGATGGAGTTCTTCACCGTGCGCACCCAGTTCTCGGAATAGCCCTTGCGGTTGCGTGCATAGTAGAGCGGAATGATTTCCTGCTCGAGCATGGAGTAGATGGTGGAAGCATCGAGCTTGTCCTGGTGCTCCTGGTTCTGGTAGGTGCGGCGGTCGGTGAGTGCCCATCCGGCACCTTCGCGATAGCCTTCATACCACCAGCCGTCGAGCACGCTGAGGTTGATGACACCGTTCATCAAGGCCTTCTCGCCTGATGTGCCGGAAGCCTCGAGCGGACGGGTCGGCGTGTTCATCCAGATGTCGACACCCGACACGAGGCGGCGTGCGAGCTGCATGTCGTAGTTGTCGAGGAAGAGGATCTTGCCGATGAATTCCGGACGCTGCGAAATCTCGTAAATCTTCTTGATCAAGCCCTGGCCTGCACCGTCGGCGGGGTGAGCCTTGCCTGCAAAGAGGAACTGCACGGGGTAGTCGGGGTTGTTGACGATCTTGGCCAAGCGGTCGAGGTCGGAGAAGAGGAGGTGGGCACGCTTGTAAGTGGCGAAGCGGCGGGCAAAGCCGATGAGCAGTGCGTTGGGGTTGATCTTGTCAAGCAAGCTGACCACCATGGTGGGGTCGCCCTGGTTGCGGAGCCAGTTCTCGCGGAAACGGGCACGAATGTAGTCGATGAGCTTGTTCTTGAGCTTCACGCGGGTGTCCCAGATCACCTGGTCGGGCACATTGTAGATGTTGGCCCAGATCTCTTCGTTGCTCTGGTCGTGGTAGTATTCAGCGCCGAGGTACTTGTGGTAGACGGCTTTCCACTCCTTTGCACACCAAGTGGGGAAGTGCACACCATTGGTCACGTAGCCCACGTGGCTTTCTTCGGGGTGAGGATTGTAGATCTTCATCCATTCGTCGTGCGAACGCTCGGCATGGTTCAAGCGGGATGCACTGGGCATGTAGCCCGGCCAGATGCCCTTGAACATCTGCTGGCTCACGCGGCCGTGCAGCCAGCTCACGCCGTTCACTTCCTGGCAGGTCTTGCAGAGGAAGGTCGACATGCAGAACTTCTCGCCCTTGTCGTCGGGGTTGGTGCGGCCGAGTCCCATGAAGTCATCCCAGGAGATGCCCAGACGGGCGGGGAACTGGTTCATGTACTTGCTGAAGAGGCCTTCGTCGAAGTAGTCGTGACCAGCGGGCACGGGAGTGTGCACGGTGTAGAGTGAGGAGGCGCGAACCAGCTCGAGTGCTTCGTTGAAGTTGAGTCCGCTTTCCACATAGTCCACCAGGCGCTGCACGTTGCAGAGGGCAGCGTGGCCTTCGTTGCAGTGGTAGATGTCCTTCTTGATGCCGAGCTTCTTGAGGGCGAGCATACCACCGATGCCGAGGAGATATTCCTGCTTGATACGGTTTTCCCAGTCGCCACCGTAGAGGGAGTGGGTGATGCGGCGGTCAAACTCGGAGTTCATCTCGTTGTCGGTGTCGAGCAGGTAGAGTGAGATGCGGCCCACATTGGCACGCCAAAGGGCAGCGTGTACCATGAAGTTGGGGTAGGGCACATCCACGATCACCTGGTTCCCGTCCTTGTCGAGCACGCGCTCGATGGGGAGGCTGTCGAAATCCTGAGGCTCGTAGTTGGCAATCTGCTGGCCGTCCATCGAGAGCGACTGGGTGAAATAGCCGTAACGATAGAGGAAGCCCACGGCGCACATGTCGACGTTGCTGTCAGAAGCTTCCTTCAGATAGTCGCCGGCCAGGATGCCGAGGCCGCCGGAGTAAATCTTAAGCACATGGCTCAAACCATACTCCATGCAGAAGTAGGCCACGGAGGCACGCTTGGCGTTGGGCTTCACGTCCATGTAGGTGCGGAAGTCGGCATACACCTTGTTCATGCGGGCAATGAACTCCTCGTCTTTCGAGAGCACGGTGAGGTGGTCGTAGTCGATGCTGCGAAGCAGTTCGATGGGGTTGCTTCCCACCTTGCGCCACATGTTCTTGTCCATGCTGGAGAAGAGTTCCTGTGCTTCAGGATTCCAAGCCCACCAGAGGTTGTGGGCCAGTTCATCCAACTTTTTCAGTGCCTCGGGAAGGTGGCTCTTCACGTTCACCACTTTCCAGGTAGGCTGGTTTGAGTTGCTGATCTTAACGTTCATATTTGTTGTAAGGATGTATATTTGTCGTTAGACTTGATGTTTGTCTTTATTTCTTGCGTTTGCTTGCAGCCGGCTTGGCAGTGGCCGCTGCTTTCCGCGTGGTGGATTTGGCTGCGCCCGTCTTGCGTGTGGCGCGAGCGGCGGAAGGTTTGGCTGCTGCAGTGCTGGTGGCGGTGGCCTTTGCGGCTTTGGCTTCCATGGCAGCCACCTCTTCTGCGGTCAGCACGCGGCGGAGAGCGAAGTCGTAGGCTTCGTAGTAGTAGCGGATGAAGTGGGTCCACTGTGCCTTGTCGGCCAATCGGGTGGCACCGTTGCGTACGCTTGTGCGCTGCCGTGCGGTGAACTCGAGCATCTGGCGGATGGTGCCGCACATCTGTGCTGCCACATCGAAGAAGTTGGAGTCATCGCGGTGAATCACCTGTACACCGTCCTTGAGAGTGCCTTCATGCCCCAGCACCTCGTTGGCCCACTGTCCGAATCCGCTCAGGTCGGTTGTGACGCATGGCGTGTGGAAAGCGCAGCTTTCGAGCGGAGTGTAGCCCCAAGGCTCGTAGTAGGAAGGATAGAGCGCCAAGTCGTTGGCTGCAAGGATGTGGTAGTAAGGCATGTTGAAGATGCCGTCGTTTCCTTCCAGATAGCAGGGCACAAGGATGACCTTCACCTTGTCCTCGGGCAGGTTGCGCAATCCGAGCTGCCAGATCTGATTGACAATGCGGTCGTCGTTGAGATTGTGCAGGTCGTGGGTGATGATGGGGTTAGGCAGGGGTTGCTGCAAAGGCTTCTTGGATGCCAGTTTCTGCTGCAGGTCGGCACGCGGGCCTTTGAGCCAGCAGGGCACTTCGATGAGGGCGAGCACTTGCTTGCTGGGGTCAGCCTCGTCGTTGAGCTGGGCGCGAAGCTGGGCCATCGTTTCGAGAAACACGTCGAAGCCTTTGCAACGGTAGTCGTTGCGTCCGCTTGTCGATACAATCAGCGTGGACTCGGGCATTTCGGCTCCCGTGAGTGCCGATGCGATGGTCAGGATGCGCTTGCGTGCGGCTCGGCGCACTTCGTTGAATGCCGTGCCTTCGGGCACGAAATCGTTTTCAAATCCGTTTGGCAGCACCACGTCGGCAGCCTTGTCGAGCAGCTGCTTGCACTCGCGGTCGGTGAAGCGGCTGACGGTGGTGAAGCAGTCGGCATGCCAGGCACTTTGCTTTTCGATGCTGTGCTTGGCCTCCATGTGCAGCTCTTGAGCCATCTGGTCGCCGTTGTAGCCGTCGAAGTAGGCATAAAGCTGCTTGTCGTTGCCACAGATGGAGCGTCCGATGCTCGTGGCGTGGGTTGTGAAAATGGTGGCGATGCGGGGCATCTTGTGCTTCAGGAAGAGCATGCCCAGACCAGACATCCATTCGTGTGCCTGATAGATCACCCGGTCGGTCGGCTTCAGACAGATGCCGGCCACGGCTTCCACGAAGCGTCCGGCTGCATAGGAGAACATGGAGGCTTCGTCGTAGTCACCGTAGGCGTGAAGCGAATCCACCTTGAAGAGGTCCCAGGCGTCGGCGTAAATCTGGTTCTTAATATTGAAAAAAGGAGAGAAATCAACAAGCACTGCAACCGGTTCTCCTGGCACTTGCCAGCGGCCGATTCGGCAATTCAACCCCAACTCGGCAGCCGCCTTTTTCCATTTGGGAAGCAACTTGGCATCTTCGATGAAATCAACGTTGGCGGTGGGTTGCTTCAGGTCAGGACCTATAAATACGAGTCTGTCCTGCCATGTAGCCTTTAGCGTTTTTGCACGCGATGAGAGAACTGTGTAAATGCCTCCCACTTTGTTGCATACCTCCCAACTGGTTTCGAAAATGTAGTCGGGAGTAAAGAGTTCAGTATTCATAAAAAGCTCTAATTTTCAGCGCAAAGATAGTGCTTGGTGGGCGAATGACAAAATGAAAGTGGAAAAGTTTTTACAAATGTAATCTGTTTGACGGTTTTTTGCTCGTTTCACGAATGATTCTATCATGTGGACGTTACTTCTCGGATGGTTTGCTTACAAATGGTCGCGGGGATTCCCACACGAGAACAGGCGTGCCCATGATGGACACGCCTGTTCCCGGTTGGTGTGTTTGTGGGGAGTGGCACCGGCCTGAAGCCGAGAGGTGCTGTCACTTGGTCCGCTCGTAGAACCGAACGTAGTCGATGTAGTATTTCAAGGGAAATTTTGTTTCGTCGATGCCATCCGATGAGCGCAGGGCAAGGTTGAGAATCAGGTACTGGGGCGTGCGGAAGGGATTGCTCACCTTGCAGAAATCGCTCAGTGGCTGCTCCGTTTGCGAAAGGGGAATTTCGTTGAGCTTTTCATCGTCCAGATAGATGCGAATGGATGTGTCATCCCAATCCATTCGCCAGACGTGGAATTTGTCGGCCCAGGAGGCATCTTTGTCGGTGAAATGCGCAAAGGGCGTTTTGCTTGAGTTCCATTGGCTGCGTCCGTTGGCGTCACTCCAGCAGGCATTGGCCAGAATCTGGTGCGTGTAGAATTCCAGAATGTCGATTTCACCGCAGGCGGGCCAATCTCCGTTGGCCTCTTTGTTGCCTAAGCACCAGATGGCAGGCCATGCGCCGCTGCTTACGGGAATCTTGG
>DAIRWG010000172.1:1631-5272 GCA_036802405.1 Alloprevotella sp. | reverse complement strand
GGGGTGCCAACCACGGTGCCATCTCTTACGGCCACATCGGTGCCGACCTCATCACAATGTGCTCTATCCTCCGCATACCAGTTTGCATGCACAACGTAGAGGACGACAAGATTTTCCGTCCCGCAGCATGGAACGCATTTGGCATGGACAAGGAGGGCGCCGACTTCCGCGCTTGCAAGAACTACGGTCCTATTTATAAATAAACACAAATAAAAGTTTATATATAAACACAAATAAAAGCCTTCCTCTCCTCCTCATTTCCAATTAAAGATGGAGGAGGGGAAAGTTTTTGGCTTAAACAAAATCACATTACCACATACCTAATTATGACAAGAAGATTCATCCTCAACGAAGTATCATATTTTGGTCCTGGTGCACGCAAGGAATTGCCAGGCGAAGTTCGTCGTCTCGGTTTGCACAAGGCACTCGTTTGCACCGACAAAGACCTCATCAAGTTTGGCGTTGCACAGAAGGTGCTCGACGTGCTCGACGAGGCCAACATTCCTTACGAGGTGTTCAGCGAAATCAAGCAGAACCCAACAGTAAAGAACGTGAAGCTCGGTCTTGAGGCTTTCGCAAAGTCGGGTGCCGACTTCCTTCTCGCCATTGGTGGCGGTTCGAGCATCGACACATCCAAGGCTATCGGCATCATCACCAACAACCCTGAGTTTGCCGACGTAGTTTCGCTTGAAGGCGTAGCCGACACAAAGCACAAGTCGGTGCCTATCATCGCCCTGCCCACCACAGCCGGCACAGCTGCCGAGGTGACCATCAACTATGTAATCACCGATGAGGATAACGCCAAGAAGATGGTGTGTGTCGATCCTAACGACATTCCTGCCATCGCTATTGTCGACGCTGAATTGATGTACACCTTGCCTCGCTCGCTCACCGCAGCCACAGGTCTCGACGCTCTCACCCACGCCATCGAGGGTCTTATCACCAAGGGCGCATGGGAAATGAGCGATATGTTCGAGATCAAGGCTATCGAGATGATTGCACGCCACTTGGAGACAGCAGTCAACGAGCCTTCCAACCCAGAGGCACGCGACGGAATGGCCGTGGCCCAGTACGTTGCAGGTATGGCATTCTCCAACGTAGGTCTTGGTGCCGTTCACGGCATGGCTCATCCTCTCGGCGCTATCTTCGACATTCCTCACGGTGTGGCCAACGCGTTGCTGTTGCCTATCGTGATGGAGTTCAATGCTCCTGCCGCCATCGACAAGTATGTCATCATCGCCAAGGCAATGAACGCCTACAAGGAGGGAATGACACGCGAGGAGGCTGCCGAGGCTGCTGTTGAGGCTGTTCGCCAGCTCAGCATCCGTGTGGGCATTCCTCAGCACCTTGCCGAGCTTGGCATCAAGGAAGAAGACCTTCCGCGCCTTGCCAAGGCAGCCTTTGCCGACGTTTGCACACCGGGCAACCCGCGCGACATCACCGAGCAGGACATTCTCGAACTCTACAAGAAGGCATTCTAAATACACCCCGACCCCATTAAAACCCAAAACTATAAAACAAAGAAAACGAAATGATACAGGATTATCAGATACAGGAATTTCTCCGTCAGGCTCACCGCGTGGGTGACGCTGGTTTAACATTGTGCTCAAGCGGCAACATCTCATGGCGCATCGGCGACGAGGCCTTGGTGTCGGGTACAGGCTCATGGGTGCCCACTCTCCCCAAGGAGAAGGTGGCTATCTGCCGTGTTGCCGACGGCGAGGTGCTCAATGGCGTTAAGCCTTCAATGGAGAGCGGCTTCCACCTTGGCGTGTTGCGCGAGCGTCCCGACTGCGACGTAGTGCTCCACTTCCAGTCGAAGTATGCCACCGTGGTTTCTTGCATGAGCGAGACCCCGAAGGACTTCAACGTCACAGCCGAGATTCCCTGCCACGTGGGCAAGGAGCTTCCAGTGATTCCTTACTATCGTCCGGGTTCACCCGAGCTTGCCGAGGCTGTCAAGGCAGCCTTGAAGGACCACAACTCAGCCCTCATGCTCAAG
Organism: Alloprevotella sp.; assembly: GCA_036802405.1. Lineage (GTDB taxonomy): Bacteria > Bacteroidota > Bacteroidia > Bacteroidales > Bacteroidaceae > Alloprevotella. Next base: position 3,270 of record DAIRWG010000172.1, on the reverse strand, counting down.
CATGGCCAGGTGGTGTGTGGCAAGACATTCGACGAGGTGTTCGAGCGTGCCATGTTCTTCGAGATGGCTTGCCGCATCATCGTGCTCAGCGGAGGCAAGTACAACACCCTCACTCCTGAGGAGATTGACGACCTTGAGGCTTACGTGCTTGGAAAGAAACAGAAGTAATATACCTAAAAGCCCCACCCCCTGGGAGTGGGGCTTTCAATTTATTTTAAACACTACTTGCAATGACCTATTTAGCAATTGACTTCGGCGGCGGCTCCGGTCGCGTCATCGCTGGAACCATAACCGATGAAAAGGGTGAGAAAAAGCTCACCATGCAACTCGTTCACCGATTCCAAAACCGCCAGGTGCGTCTTGGCAATCATGTATATTGGGATTTCCCCGCCCTCTTCGAGGACATGAAGACAGGACTCAAGAAGGCCGCTCAGCTCGGACTCAAGGTGTCGGGCATAGCCATCGACACATGGGGTGTAGACTTCGGGTTCATCGACCGCGACGGCAATCTCGTAGGCAATCCCGTGTGCTACCGCGACGCGCGCACCAATGGCATGGCCGAACGTTTCTTTGCTGATGTCGACCGCACTGCCCATTATGCAGTCAACGGCACCCAGGTGATGGAAATCAACACTCTCTTCCAGCTCCTCAGTTTGAAACTCGCCGACAGTCCGCAGTTGCAGATTGCCGACAAAATGTTGTTCACCCCCGACCTCTTCAGCTATTTCCTCACTGGCGAGGCCAACACCGAATACACCATTGCCTCCACATCCGAGATGCTCGACGCCCGCAAGCGCGATTGGGACTGGCAACTCATCGACAGCCTTGGCCTGCCGCGCCATCTGTTCTGCCCGATAGTAATGCCTGGCACCGTGCGCGGACGACTCCGCAAGGACATTGCCGAGGAAACCGGTCTTGGCGAGGTTGACGTGATAGCCGTTGGCTCCCACGACACGGCAAGCGCCGTAGCGGCCGTGCCTGCCACCGACGACGAGCAGCCCGTAGCCTTCATCAGTTCCGGCACATGGTCGCTGCTTGGCGTTGAAATCAACGAGCCTATCCTCACCGAGGAGGCACGCCGCGCAGAATTTACCAACGAGGGCGGCATTGGCGGAAAGATAACCTTCCTGCAAAACATCACCGGACTGTGGTTCATACAGCGTCTGATGGCAGAATGGAAGGAAGAGGGCGACGAGCAGCAGTACGACATCCTGCTTCCTGCCGCCGAGAAGGCTGTCATCGACACCGTGATTCCTGTCGACGACGCTGCCTTCCAGAATCCCCCGTCGATGCAGCAGGCCATCATCGACTACTGCAACGCCCACAACCTCACTGCCCCCACCAGCAAGGCAGAAACCACACGCGTCGTCCTCCAGTCGCTCGCTGCCAAGTATGCCGAGGCAACAAGCGCGCTCAACGCGATGCTCCCATCGCCGATAAAGAAACTTCACATCATAGGCGGCGGCTCGCAGAACAAGCTGCTCAACCGTCTCACCGAGGAGGCTCTCGGAGTGCCCGTAGAGGCAGGACCCGTAGAGGCCACCGGCATTGGCAACATCCTCACGCAGGCTCTCGCCAAGGGCGAAGTGAGCGACATCGCCGAAATGAGAAGAATCGTAAAAGCCTAAACAAAAAAGAA
>DAIRWG010000172.1:0-1531 GCA_036802405.1 Alloprevotella sp. | reverse complement strand
ACTCAATTTACCCAATGAAAGAAAACAAACAATCGATACTCTACAAGGATGGAGTGAGCTATCTCGTGCCGTTCATCCTCATCACATCGTGCTTTGCCCTGTGGGGTTTTGCCAACGACATCACCAACCCGATGGTTAAAGCCTTCTCCAAGATATTCCGCATGTCGGCCACCGACGGAGCTATGGTGCAGGTGGCTTTCTATGGCGGCTATTTCGCCATGGCATTCCCCGCCGCGATGTTCATCCGCAAGTACAGCTACAAGGCAGGAGTGCTCGTAGGTCTCGGACTCTACGCCCTCGGTGCCTTCATGTTCTATCCGGCCAAGATGACGGGCGAGTACTATCCCTTCCTCGCCGCCTACTTCCTCCTCACGTGCGGACTCTCATTCCTTGAGACCTCGAGCAACCCCTACATCCTCTCGATGGGAACCGAGGAGACAGCCACACGCCGCCTCAACCTCGCCCAGTCGTTCAACCCGATGGGTTCGCTGCTCGGTATGTATGTGGCGATGAACTTCATCCAGGCCAAGCTCAATCCGCTCGACACGGCGACACGCGCCAACCTTACGCCCGACGAGTTTGAGGCTGTGAAGGAGTACGACCTCTCGGTGCTCATCGGTCCGTATCTCATCATCGGTCTTGTGATTCTCGCCATGTTCCTCATTGTGCTCTTCATGAAGATGCCCAAGAACGGCGATGCCAACCACGACATCAACTTCCTCCCCACCTTGCGCCGCATCTTCACCTTGCCCCACTACCGCGAGGGCGTAATCGCCCAGTTCTTCTATGTGGGCGTTCAGATCATGTGCTGGACATTCATCATCCAGTATGGCACCCGCGTGCTCATGGCCGAGGGCATGGCAGAGCAGGAAGCCGAGGTTATGTCGCAGCAGTACAACATCGTTGCGATGGTGATATTCTGCTGCTCGCGTTTCATCTGCACCTTCCTCCTGCGCTACCTCAACACGGGTCAGCTGCTGATGATTCTCGCCGTGGCCGGAGGCGCGCTCACCTGCGGAGTAATCTTCTTCCAGAACATCTACGGACTCTACTGCCTTGTAGGCGTGAGCGCATGTATGTCGCTGATGTTCCCCACCATCTACGGCATCGCCTTGAGAGGTCTCGGCGACGACGCTAAGTTTGGAGCCGCCGGCCTTATCATGGCCATCCTTGGCGGCAGCGTTCTGCCACCGATGCAGGCTTCGATTATCGACAAGGGCGAGCTGTTCGGAATGCCGGCAGTCAACGTGTCGTTCATCCTTCCCTTCATCTGCTTCGTGGTGATAGCCACCTACGGACAACGCACGTATCTGCGTAGCAAGGGAAAGCTCAAGGGGTAATTTTGAGTTTTGAGTTTTGAGTTTTGAATTGTCGGCAAAGCCGATTTTGAGTTTTGAGTTTTGAGTTTTGAATTGTCGCCGTTGGCGATTTTTGAGTTTTGAGTTTTGAATTTTGAATTGTCGCCTTTGGCGATTTTGAATTGTTCAATTTTGAATTGTGATTTAATAATTCAAAACTCAAAATTGAAAAA
>DAIRWG010000171.1:2884-5297 GCA_036802405.1 Alloprevotella sp. | reverse complement strand
ATGCGTCGAAGCATGTGACGATGGCCGGATGCTTCGCCTACGACACGGAGTATGCCCCCGACCGCCATGGAGAGGATCAGCTGGTGGTGGCCAGCACCTGCTTCATGGGCACCTTCCCGGCCGACCATCCGCGCTACGCCATCGGCCTGTTCATCAACCGTCCGACCGCTCCCGTCCCCTCGGCACGCCAAACGCTCGAGCAGGTGGTCAATCCCCTGGCCGAATGGCTCGTGAAGCACTGAACGCCCCCGCGGCGTTGAAGGCTGCCTGAAGCCTTTTCTTCCCCCCCTTCCCTTTTTCCACACCGGAAAACAGGCACGAAGCCCTGCGGATGCACCGATGGTGCACTCCGCAGGGCTTCGCTTTTTGCCGCACGGGCGGAAGCACGATGGCATCCGCCCGGGTGTGGGGAAAATTGATCAGAACTCGAATCAGAACTCGTCGTTGGCGTAGAGGAAGGGGAAGGAGGCCTGGCCCCAGTCGATGATCTCGTCGGGGGTGAAGAAGCGGTGCAGCTCGGCCACGGCGGCCTCGGGCGAATCGGAGGCATGCACGATGTTCTCCTGGAAACTCATGCAGTAGCTGCCGCGGATTGTGCCGGGGGCAGCGTTGCGCCCGTTGGTCGGGCCGGCCAGTGCGCGCACGGCGGCAATGGCATCCACGCCCTCCAGGCAGAGGGCCACCACGGGTGCGGTGCGCATGGAGTCCTTCACGCGCTGGAAGAAAGGTTTCGCGCTGAGGTGCGCATAGTGTTCGGAGAGGAGTTCATCGGTCAGCATCATCATCTTCATGCCGCACAGCTTGAGTCCTTTCTTTTCGAAAATACTGATGATTTCGCCCACGAGCGCGCGTTGCAGCGTGCAGGGCTTGAGCAGGACGAGGGTCTTTTCAATGGCCATAGTCGGAGGTTAAAGGTGGGTTGTTGTAATGTTGGGTTTATGATTCAGGCCGTAAAGTTAGGCAATTTCCGCCACATTCGTCCCTTCGGGGGTCGGAAATCCCGCTTTTCGCAAGGAAAAAAGCCTTTTCCGTGCAGCTCAATAGAGCATCCCGAACATCCAGAGCGGAATGATGTTGCCGTAGCCCGTTTCGATGTCATCTCTCACCACATAGCCCTCAGCCACGTTCTGCAGCTGGTTCTGCTTTTTCTTCTTGCCACCCACTTCGAAGGTGTATTTGCCCTCGATGAGGAAATCGGAAATGGGCGACACCGTAACGGGACACACGATGCGGGTCTGGTTGAAAAAGAACGTTTCGCGCACCGTCCCGATTTCCACATGCGGTGCCCCTAGCGTGTAGATCAGGTTGGGGTTGTCGAGATAGATCTTGTCCACCTTCCCCAAGCCCTGTATGCCCCCCGTCGAAGTGCGCAGCTGCCCGATGAGTCCCGCCTTTTCCAAATAGGCGCACAGGTCGGCCACATTGTTGCGCGATATTTCGATCTGGCTTCCGATCTGGCTCATGTTGGGCTTGAACGGAGCACTCTGCGCGATGATGGCCAGCAAGCGCTTGAGCTTCCTCGCTGCCGCAACGGACAGGTCGGCATACTGCGGGATGTCGGTGTCGATGGTGGCATTGACCACCTGCTGGATGTACTGGCTGATGTCGCCGTCGGCAAAGGGGTAATAGCCCCGCTGCAGGTAGTCGGCAAAATGCTGCAAGGGCCGGAATCCCTCGGGCATTTCCACCTCCTGCCGCAAAAGCTGCTGGAGCGTGCACTTGGGGAAACGGATGTCGCAGAAGAGTTCGAGATACTCCCTATACGACAAGCCCTGCATCTCATACACAAGCGCCCGGCGACTCAAGTCGTAAGCCCCCTTGGCAATGTCGAGCACCGACGAGCCGGTAAACACGATGTGGAGTTCCGAATGATAGTCGTAGACCAGTTTCAGCTCTCGCGCCCAGTCCTTGTATTTGTGAATCTCGTCAATGAAGAGATACTTTCCACCGGTTTGGGCAAAAGCGTCGGCCAGATCCACCAGCCGATGGCTGGCGAAATAGAAATCCTCCGCCTGCACATAGAGCGACTCGCGCCGGGGCAGCTGCTCCTTGATGTGCTGCAGCACGAGGGTGGTCTTGCCGATGCCGCGCGGCCCCATCAGGCCGATCATGCGTGCGTCCCAATGGATACGGTCGTACATGTAGCGGTGGAAACGGGTGTTCGTCTCGCTGAGCAACTTGGTGAATGTGCGTTGTAATTGTTCCATGCGTGCTGGTTATTAGGAGTGAGTGATGATGCAAAATTACACATTAAAGCCCAAACTGCACTGGATTCAGTGCAGTTTTCACCTAAAAGTGCACTGGGTTCAGTGCAGTTTTCACCCAAAAGTGCACTGAGTTCAGTGCAGTTTTCACCCAAAAGTGCACTGAGTTCAGTGCAGTTTTCACCTAAAAGTGCACTGGGTTCAGTGCA
>DAIRWG010000171.1:0-2784 GCA_036802405.1 Alloprevotella sp. | reverse complement strand
GTTCAGTGCAGTTTTCACCTAAAAGTGCACTGGGTTCAGTGCAAATGAAGGGAAACGGGGGCTTCGCGGCCCTCGGAGTGCTCCCTCAAGATGCGTATGCCCGCGCTTCCTGCTTGCCAACTTTCGCCCCAATGCTTGCACGGATGCGCGGGAAATTGTACTTTCGCAGCATCAACATCATCCACCCACACCACGCCCTATGAACATCGCACTCGTACTCTCCAGCGGCGGGGCACGCGGCTACGCCCACATCGGGGCCATCGAAGCCCTGCAGAGCCGCGGCCACCGCATCACCTCCGTGGCCGGCACCTCGATGGGCGCCCTGGTGGGCGGCATGTACTGCGCCGGGCAGCTCAGCCAAGTGAAGCAGTGGATGTGCTCCATCAGCCAGAAGGACATGCTCGCGCTCACCGACTTCAGCCTCTCGCTCAACCATCTCGTGAAGGGAAACCGCGTGATGGACGCCCTGCGCCAGCTCGTGCCCGACGTGCCCATCGAGCAGCTCGCGGTGCCCTTCTGCGCCGTGGCCACCGACCTGCAGACGCGCCGCGAAGTGGCCTTCCGCAAGGGCAGCCTCTACCGCGCCATCCGCTCCTCCATCAGCATCCCCACCGTGTTCAAGCCCGTGAGCATCGGCCCCCACACACTGGTCGACGGCGGGCTGGTCAACCCCCTGCCCCTCAACCGCGTGCAGCGCACCCCGTCCGACCTGCTCGTGAGCATCAACGTGGGCGCACCCGCCACACCCGAAGCCGCCGCCAGCCGCCAGCGCGAGATGGAGCTGCGCGAAGGACGCATCCAGCGCTGGACCGAACGCCTCGTGCCCGACGCCGTGCGCCGCGGACTCGATGCCAACGCCGTGAGCCTCCTGCTCGACACCTTCGACATCATGATCCAGAGCCACACCCTCCTGGCCAAGCGCCTCAACCCGCCCGACGTGAGCGTCGACATCCCCATGAACCGCTTCGGCCTGTTCGACTTCGACCAGGCCCCCCCCATCATCGAGGCCGGACGGCAAGCCACCCTCGCCGCCCTCGACCGTTGGGAAGCAGAAGACGCTAAACGTTAATTTCGCGTTAAAATCGCGCTTATTCAGCTACGAACCCCCATTTTCGCCGTTCGTAGCTGAATAAGCGCGATTTTTTGCACCCATTCCGGCAAAAATGTGCACCTTTGCAAACGCAAGCACTCCCGTGGAGAATGCGGCACCACCATCCTCTTCATAAACTTTCCAAACACTCCCTTAGCACATGTGCGAAATCATCGGCCGAAAAAGCGAGATAGCAGAACTCACGCGCCGCTACCACAGCGGGCGGGCAGAATTCGTGGCCGTCTACGGACGCCGCCGCGTGGGCAAAACGTTTCTCATCAACGAACTGTTTCACGACAATCTGGTGTTTCACCACACCGGCCTGTCGCCCTACGATCGCCAGCGCAAAGTCACGCTCAAGGACCAGCTGCAAAATTTCCACTACTCCCTCATCCGCCAGGGCATGGACAATGCCAGCCGGCCCCAATCGTGGTTGGAAGCCTTCTTCCAGCTCGAATGCTTCCTCGAAACCTGCGACAACGGCACGCGCCAAGTGGTGTTCATCGACGAGCTGCCGTGGATGGACACGGCACGGTCGGGATTCCTCACGGCACTCGAAGCCTTCTGGAACGGATGGGGAAGCACCCGCCGCAACCTCATGCTCATCGTGTGCGGCTCGGCCACCTCGTGGATGCTCGACAGCCTGATCAACAACAAGGGCGGACTCTACGGCCGGCTCACCTGCGAGCTCAAGCTCTCGCCCTTCTGCCTGAAGGAGTGCGAGGATTTCTATCAGAGCCGCGGCATCCGCTTCTCGCGCCCGAATGTCATACAGGCCTACATGATCATGGGCGGCATCCCCTACTACATGAACCTGCTCAATCCCACCTGCAGCCTGGCACAAAACGTCGATGCCCTCTTTTTCGCCCAGCGTGCCAAACTGGGCGACGAGTTCGAACGCCTCTGCCGATCGACCTTCGACCATTCCGAAGAAAGCATGCGCATCATCCGCTGCCTCGCCACACGCCATGCCGGCTACACGCGCGCCGAGCTGGCACAACGCACCGGACTCTCGCCCAACGGTGAATTCAGCAAAATGCTCAAAGCACTCATCGGAAGCGACTTCGTGGCGCGCTACGTGCCCTTCGGCAGTTCCGCACGCGAGGAACACTACCGCCTGTCCGACCCCTTCTGCTGGTTCTGGCTACATTTCAAGGAAAGCAAGCTCGTGAAGCAGACCGACTACTGGCAACGCCACCTGCACGAAAGCGAACTCATCGCATGGCGCGGGCTAGCCTTCGAGGAAGTGTGCCTGCTCCATGTGCCTCAAATCAAGCAAGCCCTAGGCATCCGCAGTGTGGCATCGGAAGAATCAGCCTTCAGCACACGGGGAAGCGGGCCGGACGACGGCCTGCAGATCGACCTGCTCATCAACCGTGCCGACGACGTGGTCAACCTCTGCGAAATGAAATTCTGCCAGACGCCATTCACCGTGACCAAAGCCTATCACCAGAAACTCAGCCAGCGGATCGAAACCATGGCCCGCCACTTTCCCGACCGCACCTTCATGCTCACCTACGTAGGCAACGCACCCCTGCAGCAAAACGAGTATGCCGACATCTTCAGCGCCGCCCTCACTGCCGACGATCTGTTTGCCTGCCCATGATGCCGCCTACGGCATCCAGATAGGGTGTCCAGCTTGATGTTCTCATTTCGCATGCGTCAAGGGCGGGCTGAAAGCCCAACTGAAGCTT
>DAIRWG010000170.1:0-5301 GCA_036802405.1 Alloprevotella sp. | reverse complement strand
CGGGGGCGGCCATGAAATGGCCGCCTTAGACAACGGCAATAACGATGCGGGGGATGCGGGGGATGCCGGGGATGTGGGGGATGCCGGGGATGGAGGGGATGCGGGGGATGCTCTGGATCAGAGCGTCACCTTGAAGCTGTAGCCGTCGGCCGTCACCACATAGGTGCCGGGATGGAGGCGCTGGGCCGGATTCTGCAGCTGGCCCGCAGCATTGTAGATGCGCACCACCTGGGCACCGCTCACGCGGATGATGCCGCCTTCCACCTGCAGGGCGGGACGTGCGGTCTGCTCTGCCTGGCTGATGCCTGTGGCGGGGTGCGCCTTGGCTGCCGAAGCCTCCTGGGCCGTCTTCACGGCCTCGCGCAGGTTGGCCACGTCGCGCACCACATCCTTCTTGGTGAGGTAGGGATAGTCGAGTTCGGCCTGTGCCGTGGCAATGGCGGCCTGCAAAGCGGCAGCAGCCTCATCGCCCAAGCCTTCGAGCGCGGCCGTGGCCTCGCTCACCACCTGTGCCAGACGTTCCACATCAGCCTCGGCAGGCAGCGGCACCAGACGGAAGGCATAACCCTGTCCGACAGCCCGACGGGCCACGCTGAGCGCCGATCCGCCCACGTTGGGATACCACATGCTGATGCTGCTGTTCTCGTTGGTGGGCTCGCTCTCGCCGTGTCCGAAGGCAAAGAGCGTTTCGGAAGTGAGTTCATCCTCCTTGCCGTAGAACATGAACACGGCGTTGGCCTTGTGGCTCTCGTCGTCGATGGCAGCCGTGCGGCACCCGCTTGACGTGCGGTAGAGGTAAACGCCCTGCTGCGGCAGCTGCACGAACACGTGGCCTGCCTCATCGGTGGAGAGGAGGAAGCGCGATGCCTCGTAGGTGTAGGAAGCCGTGAGCGACGACACGCCCTTGTCGTTCACCTTGAGGAAGCGGCCGTCGGCCTTGTAGTAGAAGTCGGGGTAGCAGCTCACGGCCTGGATGGCATAGTAGCCGTTCACGTGGAGCGGCTCGAGCTGTCCGGCCACCTTCTTCAGCACGAAGCGCGTGTGGTCGGCGCCCGCGCTCTGGAAGGTGAGCTTGCCCGTGTCGTCATAGCCGTAGCCCTTGCTCATGTCCTTGCTTTCGAAGGGAATGAGGTAGTAGGAGCCGTTGTCGGCCTCCTTGAAGGTCCACTTCTGGTTGTTGCCGCCCGAGGTTTTCCACTGCAGCAGCTGGTTGCCCCAGTTGGCATGGCTTTCCGAAGGGTTGTCGGCACACACGTCGCCCACGGCACTCTTGATTTGCCAGTAATCGCCGTTTTGCGTCAGCTCCCACACCTGGCCCTCATCGTCAGGGTTGATGGGCGACATGCTGAGGATCACGTTGTTGGCCGACGATCCGCCGTTGGAGAGGGCGGTCTGTCCGTCGAGCGAACAGATGCGGTAGGATTCTCCGCTCACAAGCTGGTCGGCCTGCATGCCGAGGCAGCCCACGAAGGCGAGCAGGAGGAGAAGGAATGTATGTTTCATTGGATGCAGATTATTGGGGGGGGGATTTGGGTTTACGGGTTGACAATTTGACGGGAAGGATGGGAAGCAGGACCATTTGCCGAAAGCAGGGCTTCGCCAAACGGACTTCCGCGCCAACTTGTCCGCTCGTGTCGACTTGCCTACTGAAGGTCAATCAGGTCAGTGGGCATGGAGAAGGTGATGCCACGGCGCTGCATGTCGAGCAGCACGGGACGCAGGCGCTTGAGGAATCCGTTCCACGAGCGGTTGCGCTGTGCGCTCCATCCGGCTTCCGACAGTGCAAGCGCACGGGGGAAAGCCTGGTAGAAGATGCGTTCGGGCGAGTTGATGCACTCGCTCCACAGCGTGCCGGCCACGCCGAAGAGGTTGTTCTTCTCGAAGTCCTCGCCCTTGCCCCACGCGGGGTCGAGCGAATAGGTGGCCTGCAGCGTAGTGACGGGCATGCCCCAGTTGGTTTCGGGCATGTCGCCGGAGCGCATGGGGTAGTCGAAGTAGCAGTGCTCGCCGGGGCAGAGCATGATTTTGGCATTGTTCTTCACGGCAGCGTCGAGCGCCGTCGAGGTCAGACCGTTGCGCCAGGCGAAGGTGACACAACCCGGCTGGATCTCCTTGAAGTCGGTTTCGTACCAGAACATCGGCGTCTTGTTGTACTTCGTCTGGAGCGTGTCGATGATGCGGTCGAAGAGGTACTTCTGCAAGCGCCAGTTGTCCGAACGATTGTCGCCTTGGATGCCGAGCTTACGCTTCAGGGCCTTGTCCTTCTCGCAGGTGGTCCAGCAGTTGAGGGCGGGGCTGCCGGCCTCGTCGCCGCCGAGGTGGATGTACTTGCAGGGGAAGATGTCGGCCAGTTCACGGAACACGTTGCCGAGGAATTCGTAGGTGAATTCGTTGCCCGGACAGAGCAGCTCGTTCGACACGCCGCAAGTGGTGCGGATGGCCACCTGCTTGGCACCGCAGGTGAGTTCGGGGTAGCAGTGGATGGCGGCCACCTCATGGCCCGGCATCTCGATTTCGGGCACCACCATCACGTGGTATTTGGCGGCATAGGCCACGAATTCCTTCATCTGCTCCTGCGTGTAGTAGCCCGAGATGGACATCTTCATGTCGTCCATGCCCACGCGTGAGCTGCCCTCCTCCGTCAGGCGCGGATACTTCTTGATCTCGATGCGCCAGGCCTGGTCGTCGACCAGGTGGAGGTGGATGGAGTTGTACTTGTAGCGGGCCATTTCGGGCACTAGCTCCTTCAGCCGTTCATAGGGCACGAAGATGCGGCAGGGGTCGACCATCAGTTCGCGCACATGGGTGCGGGGCTGGTCGGTGATGTTGACGGCGGCCGTCTGCACGCAGCGTGCCGAGGCCTGGTTGTCGATCATGAGCTGCTCCATCGTCATGAGTCCGTAGAACACGCCGGCAGCCGTTTTGCCCTCGATGCGCACGCCGTCGGCATTGAGCTGGAGGGTGTAGGCCTCGTCGTCGGCGAGCGAGGAGTCGATGCCCAGCACGATGCGGGCCGTGCCCTGCTCGTTGAGCCGGGTGAGGCCGGCACGCTCGCGCAGGATGCGCTCGAGATGCTCGCGCTCGTTCTGCAGCTCGGCGGGAGCCTCGATGCTGCCCACGTTGAGCCACACGAGGGGCTGCTCGCCGGTGGTCTTCACCGACAGGGGGATGGGAATGAGGTTCTGGGCCAAGGCCTGCGTGGAGGCAGCGCCCAGACTGAGGAGGAAGGCCGCAGAGAAGGCGGCCACTTTATGCAGGAATTTCATCGTTTAGTGCTTGATTTTGAAGTTCTTTCCGTTGACTGTCACCACATACACGCCGCGCTGCGGCAGCAGCAGGCTCACTTCGCCCTCGGCACGGACGGAAGCCACGAGCTGGCCCTGGGCATTGTAGAGCTTCACCTGCGAAGCCTGGGGCAGGTGCTTCACCCACAGGTGGCTGCCCTCCACCGCGAGCTTCACCTGGGCCGTGGCAGCTGCCTGGTCGATGGCGGTGAGGGCGGTGAGCTGGAAGTCTTTCCACACGGGGGCTTCGGCATAGGCCTCCTTGTACTCTTCGGGCACGCAGAGCTTCACTTCCTTCGTGTCGACTCCGGCGAAAGCCGTGGCATCGGCTGCAGGCGGAGTGGCAGCATACACCGTGACGCTCTTCAGCCCGGTGCAGCCGGCAAAGGTGGCGGCCTTCACCTGCGCAAGGCTTTCGGGAAGCACCACTTCCTCGATGCCCGAGCAGCCCTGGAAGGCGCCGAGGCCGAGATCCTGCACACTGGCAGGCAGACTGATGCGGCCCGTGAGGGCGGAGCAGTCGGCAAAGGCTCCCTCGCCCACCTGCTGAAGGGCACGCGGCAGGCTGAGCGTCTGCAGCTTGGAACATCCGGCAAAGGCCGAGGCGCCGATGTGGGTGAGCATGCGGCCCATCACGATGTCGCCCTCGAGCGAGGAGCATCCGCTGAAGGCGTTGGCTCCGATGCGCTGCAGGCTGGTGGGCAGCGTGACGCGCTGGAGCGAGGAGCAGCGGGCAAACACGCCGTCGCGCAGCGTGAGCATCGATTCGGGCAGGTTGACCTCGCCCTCAAGCGAGGTGCATCCGGCAAAGGCATAGCTGCCGAGGCTGACCATGGCCTTCGAGAGCTTGAGCCCCGTGAGGCTGCGGCAACCGTTGAAGGCCGAGGGGCCGACGACGGTCACCTTGTCGGGAATGACGAGCGTGCCTTCCAGCGAGTCGCAGGCGAAGAAGGCCTGTCGGCCGATGGTCAGCAGCTTGTTGGGCAGCACAAGTTCGTGCAGGCGGTGGCGTGAATGAAGGGCATTGTCGGGAATGGCGGTCACGCTGGCCATTTGGAGGTTGAGCGAACGCATCTGCCAGCAGAGGTCGCGAAGCTGACGGAAATCGCCGTTCGCGGTGGAAGTGAGCGCGCCCGTCAGGGTGACGTTCACCGCGTTGGCCTTTGTGTCGGCCGACTGCGAGGTGATGGTGCCTGCCTTCACGTCCTGCGCCTGGGCATTGAGGGCCCCACCCAGGGTGAGACCGGCTCCCAAGAGAAACAAGGGTAGTATTTGCTTCATAGCTAAGGATTGGGTTGTTAGGTGTGTGTGTCTTGAAATTTCTTTTGTCTGCAAATTTACATTTAAAATGCCAACTCTGCCCAACATCAGCCTGCCTTTTTCACCAAAGGGCAAGCGATTGTCACACGACGGGGCTTTTGCCCCTCGGGCAACGGCCTTTCACGGCCATTCACCCGTTGCCCGCACGAAGCGTGACGGAGCAGGCAATTCCGACAGTGACAGCAACGCCCTACACGCGCGCGCGTTTACAGCGTAATTGCACCGTTTGCTTTCATCTGTCAGCCGCCCGGAATGCGTCTTGCCCCGAAATGCACGGAAAATGTACCGGCATCCCGTCCGCACGGTACCGCGGTGGCGTAAGAAAAAGTCGGGGACTTGTGCGAAAAAGCCTTAGGACTTTTTTCACGCCCCCGCCGACTGCCGAAATGGCGCCCGGTGGTGTGCCACCACCGCGGTGGTCCCGTGCGGCCAAGCATGCGCGTTGCATGGGGCCGGACGGTGCTTCGCGCGGAGGCTGCTGACAGATGACAGCAAAAAACGCAATTGCGGTGTATACGCGCGCGCGTATAATGCGCGCGCGAGGGGGAGTGACAGCAACTTGATTTTGTCACAAATTTCATGGAAATTTGTGACACTTTCTGCCTTCTTTCTCGGCCATGATGATGGGGGGATTCCTTTCTTGGGTGTCCTGTTTGATGTTCTCATTTCGCATGCGTCAAGGGCGGGCTGAAAGCCC
>DAIRWG010000169.1:0-5335 GCA_036802405.1 Alloprevotella sp. | reverse complement strand
TCAGCGCGTTGGCCAACGGCAATCTGGATGCCTACTGGTTCTCGACGGGCACGCCGACTTATCTGCTCAAGATGATGGCCCGGTTCAAGGTGTTGGCATCTCATTTCTCCAGCCCGTTCCATGCGCGGAAAAGTGCCTTCGACGCGCCCACCGAGCACATGAAGCAAATCACGCCCTTGCTCTACCAGAGCGGCTATCTGACCATCAAGGACTATGACCGCGAAACGGGCATTTACACGCTCGACCTCCCGAACCGCGAAATCCGTGTGGGCCTGTTCGAGAGCATGCTGCCGGATTATCTGTGCGAATACACCGATGAGGGCGACGTGACCATCGCCCGCATGTCGAAACTCATTCGCGAGGACGACATCGACGGTGCACTGCGCCTGCTGCAGACGTTCTTCTCGACGGTGCCCTACTGCAACCGTGCGGCGGGCGAGGGACACTACCAGCAGATGCTCTTCATCGTGTTCTCGCTGCTGACGCCCTTCCTGGTGGATGTGGAGGTGCACACGCACCACGGCCGCATCGACATGGTGCTGATGACGCACACGCGCATCTACATTCTGGAAGTGAAGCTCAACCGCGATGCGCAGACGGCCCTGGCGCAGATTGACCTGAAGGACTACCGCAGCCGCTTCGCACTGAGCGGCCTGCCCGTGACGCGGGTGGGCGTGAACTTCGACACCTCGAACGGCCAGCTCACTGACTGGGTGGTGGAAGGCTGATCGGGTGAGTCGTATTCAGCTTCTCTACTCTTCAACACTAAAAACACAATGCATTGCCGATGCCGCGTAAGGAAGCTGCGGCTCCAAAACCCATCTAAAGAATCAGCCTCCCAGAGCAAAGTCCTGCTCCGGGAGGCTGATTCTTTAGCATATATGTCGTGCCGATTCCCGATCAGCCAAACCTGCCGGCCAAGGCCGCTTCCTCCTGCTTCATGGCCCGGACGAAGGACGGCCAGTCGGGCACATCGTGCGGAATGTGGAAGGGAATGACCGACAGCGTGCCGCCCTGTCCGGGAGCGTAGGCCAAGCCCTTGCCCGCCAGTTGGAAAGTGCGGGTGGGGTGGAACCCCTCGTCAGGATAGACGAAGGCACCGAACGGGCGGTCCATGCCGTAGAGATAGCTGACCAGCTGGTAGAGGTCGTCGCGTCCGGGACATCCGTTGAGCCGTTTGTATTTGGCATCCACCACCCAGTCGTGGCGGTAGAAGTCGGGAAATATGCGTCGGGCATTCTTGTCGAATGCCTCCGTGCCGCGAGCCGATGCCGAAGGCGTGGCAAACAGAGGCAGGCCGCCTGTGCCACGGCGGTTGTCGGGGTGAAGGAATCGTTGACGCCGGAGGATGGTGTGCAAATATTCTTCCCATAGCCACGAACCGTCGAAGAGAATGCCGTAAATCTGTTGCTCCTCGTCGCCGTAGCGCAGCGATTCGTGGCGCAGGATGCGCAGGCAAAGTTCCTGCAGCGGCAGGTAGTTGAGGTAGTAGGGATGCACCTTGGGGCGCAGGTTGGCCGCCATCACTTGGGGCCGCTGGCGCAGGTCGTAGCTCGGTGTGCATTCGATGATTCGGGTCACCGCTTCGCGGGTGGATGCATCGCCGTTCAGCAGCGAGGGGCCCAGCGGATGCCTCCGGATGCACTCGATGGTGTGGCGGATGAGCTGCGTGACGGCATGGTCGTGCGACTGTTCGCGCCGACGGGTGCTCACCCGGCCTCGGAAGGGCACGTCGTGGCGGATGAACCGGGCCACGTCGATGCTTCCCCTCACGTGCGCATCGTCGTGCAGCACGGTGGTGTAAGCCTTCATCAGTCCCTGCGCGAGCGCCTGCTTCAGCCGTTGCGGAAAGAGGCAGAGCAGGAAGTCCATCACTTGGTCGCTTCGGTTCGAACCGTGCAGCAGCCGCACCACGTTCACCCCAAGCACCTGCTGCAGCATATAGTAGAGGAAAAAGTCCTTTTCCCCGCGGGCAAAGCGTGAGTGGATGCTGACAGACGTGCCGTTCAGCCCTACGAATCCCATCACGTTGCCCGTGCAGGCGCTGAGCGAGAGGCACTGCCCGTCGGGAGCGAACCTGCAGCGGTTGACGGTCAGGATGGGCTGGTCGGCAAGGCCGGTCGCGCGGTTGTCGGCCGGCTGCGGCAGCACCATTAGGTTGGGATGGTCCTCCAGCAGGTCCAGATGGGCCAGCTGCAGGGCGGTGCGTGCCTCCTCGCCCTGCAGAGAACGGCCCTCGCGGCAGTTGTCGGTCAGGTGGATGGTCGTGCCGCTCATGGTTCAGTAGTGGAGGCAGCAGAAGGTTCGGCAGCAGCGTCCTTCACCGTATTCCCGTTAGCGTCCGTCGTGTAGCGTTGCTTCAGGTCGTAGGCCCGGTGCAGCTCGTGCAGCAGTTGCGTGGCGTCCGGCAGTCCGCGCAGATATTCGAAGAAGAGTCCCTCCAAGTGGCAGTCCCACAGCATTTGCCAGGAGCGGTCGGTCAGTTTCCCCTCGTCCAGGTAGTGGCGCAGTTTCAGGAAATAAGCCGGGCCGATCTGAAATGCCTCCGACAGGCCGCTCGTGGTGAGCACGCAGCGGTTGAGGTTATTCATGCGCTGGCAGATGGAGTCGAAATGCGGTGCCAGTTCCGCGCATTCCCTGATCATGTCCAGGCGGTCGGCGGGCTTCACTTCGGCAAAGGCAAAGCGGCGGCGCAGGGCAAAGTCCATGCTCTCCACGCTGCGGTCGATGTCGTTCATCGTGCCGATCACATACACGTTTTGGGGAATGAAGAATTCCGCCGAACCGCCGAAGCTCCGCTGCTCGGGATCGGTGGCCTGCGGCCAAAGGTTGGCGTACTGCGTACGCACGCTGCCCGCCTCGCCGCGATAGCCCGGGTCGATGCTGAAGAAGAGTTCGCCAAACACTTTCGAGAGTTCTGCCCGGTTGATCTCATCGATGATGAGCACATATTTCGGCGCTTCCTCCTCGCTTCGTGCGGCGCGTAACGCCTTCAGTGCCTTGCGGCAGAAAGCCATGAGAATGCCGTCCTCGCGCCGAAACACCACGTGGCCCTGCCCGTCGTCGGTGGGGCGCAGGCCCTCCATGAAGTCGGTGTAGTCGTAAGAGGGGTGAAACTGCACGAAGGCGCACTGCTCCTCCATGCGCTGCTGCAGCGAGCCACCGGCTGCATGATCCAGATTGCCGTCGATGAGATGTGCCGCCAGCTGTCGGGCCAGAAAAGTCTTGCCCGTGCCGGGCGCCCCGGTCAGAATGAGGTTGCGGTTGGCCCTCAGCAGGAGTTCGTATTTCCGCAGCGCCAGCAGGCGGATGCAGCTGCCGATGCCGTATTCCCGTCCGAAGCGCAGGAAGTCGTCGAAGTGGCGGTGGCAGTAGTCGTCCACTTTGGCCACAATCTGCTCCAGCGTGAGTGCGCATGCCTCGTCGGTGTGAATCGTTTCCCATCCCTGCAGGCCCTTGGCCGTGTCGGTCAGCTGCATGCCTTGACGGCTGTTGAGGTCGATGTGCAGGCCGATGCCTCGTTCAGTGAGGTCGACCACGAAGAACACCTGACCTACAGTGTCGCCCAGTCCCTTCGGGTTGAGCTGTGCCCAATGATACTTTTCAAACACCTGTCCCTGGTTTTGCGGGTTGCGGCGGATGTGCATGGTGAATCCGTGCGGCTGCATGGCCGCCACGATTTCGCCCAGTTTGTCGTAAACGCGGCGCAGGGCCTCATGGCCTTCGGGATGGCTGGCTGCGGCCTGTCCGCCGTAGGTGGCGAACAGTTCAAAATCTTCTTTTTGGAAATAGGGGTTCATTGCTAAGGATCTTGTTTTGCGTTCGGATGCAAATGTCTTTGCAAAGTTAGCCATTTCGCCCTCGGCTGCAAAGGCTATGCGGGAGAGTTGGTGGCCGAAAAAATGCAGTGCGTTGCATTTTTCCTTTGGTTTCGCGAGAAAAATGCAGTGTGTTGCATTTTTCTCGCGAAACCTTGGTAAATTTGCAGTGCATTACATTTTTGAAACATGGTAGAACGCAAAGAATATATGGCTCTCCTTGAGAAGTGGAGGGACAAGAAAGTAATTAAAGTGGTCACGGGCATACGCCGTTGCGGCAAGTCGTCATTGCTGCGAATGTTCAGAGAGAGACTCCTTTCGGAAGGCATTGGCAGAGAACAAGTGCAGGACATCAACTTTGAGGACCTTGACAATGAGCCTTATCTGGACTACAAGGCACTGTATGCACATGTGAAGCAAGGTCTTTGTCTCGGTCGGATGAACTATCTGTTCTTTGATGAAATTCAGATGGTTGAACATTTCCAGAAGGTGGTCGACAGTCTGTTTCTGTTGGACAACGTCGATATTTATCTGACAGGTTCGAATGCCTATCTGCTTTCGGGCGAAATAGCCACTTTGCTCACGGGCCGCTATGTGGAAGTGAAGCTATTTCCTTTTTCCTTCAAGGAATTTCTATTGGCCCATCCTTCATCGGGGAGTTTGGAGAATGCCTATCGCCGCTATGTGGAAATAGGCGCTTTTCCCTACGTTGTGCAAATCAGCAGCGATGCCGAGATGGTGCATGAATATTTGCTCGGACTTTACAACACGATTGTGCTGAAGGATGTGATCAGCCGCAACAAGGTGGCTGATGTGATGATGCTGCAAAGCGTGGTCCGTTTTTTGGCCGATAATATCGGTAATATTTCTGTTGTCAAACGAATCAGCGACACGTTGACATCATTGGGTAGGAAAGTCTCATCTCATACGGTGGAAAACTATCTGACAGCTTTGGTGGACAGTTTCATATTCTATCCCGTGCAGCGATATGATGCCAAAGGAAAACAACTGCTCAAAACAGGTCAGAAGTACTACTTGGCTGATGTGGGACTGCGACGAGTGATCAATGGTAGCCGAAGTGGCGACTTGGGGCATGTGCTCGAGAATATCGTGTATTTGGAGCTTGCGCGACGGGGCGGTGAAATCTATGTGGGAAAGATGGGCGATGCAGAAATAGATTTTATTGTTGTTCGGGGTGGTCACAAATCCTACTATCAGGTGTCGCTCAGTGTGAGAGACGAGTCGACCATGCAACGAGAACTGGCTCCATTGCTTGCCATATCAGATAGCTTCCCGAAGTATCTGCTTACCTTGGACAACGATCCTTTGGTGTTTCACGATGGCATCAAGCAGCAATATGTGCTGGATTGGTTGACGGAGTAGAGGATATGAGTGAATGAGTTTGGGGGTAGACGGGTACCGGGCACACCATCAATAATATATTCATACCATCTTTTTCAACTAAGTAGGTGTTCAGAATTATTTTTAGATTAGAAGTGCTTTATCGGGATGCAGCT
>DAIRWG010000168.1:0-5371 GCA_036802405.1 Alloprevotella sp. | reverse complement strand
CCGTGACCCCATGCGTGACAGGCATGTATTCTAACCAGCTGAACTAACACACCAAGTTTGAATAAATAAATCAAGTAAACGACCAGCATTTGAATGAGCGGTGTGTACGGGACTCGAACCCGTGACCCCATGCGTGACAGGCATGTATTCTAACCAGCTGAACTAACACACCATTCAATGCGCATCGTTGTTTCTCGATTGCGGGTGCAAAGATACGACTTTTTCCGCACGCACCAAACATTTGGCCGTATTTTTTTTTGAAAAATGGGGAAATATATCCTTTTCAATGCCTTTTATGCCCTACGAACCCATATATATTGCCGAAAAAGCCCGAAGGGCTGAACCTTCGGGCATTTTCTACATTCTGTTGCTCATAGTTGTGTGTCATCTGCCATTCGGTGGCAAACTTTGGCATAAGCGGCTTCTAAAAAGTCGCCCAAACATAAAGAGGAAAGAAATCACGCGGACAGACTTGAGTTCCGGCCACGCAAATTCATGTCACTTTCCCTGACGTTCCTTGTACTTCTCAATCTGGCGAAGCAAAGAGTCCACGCAAAGATCCACGCCCTCCTCGAAAGAGTCGCACACCTTTTCTGCATGAAGTTCCGTGCCGGGCAGGCTCACGTTGAGTGCCGTTTCCTTGTTCTTGGCAGTCTCGGGCTTCACAACCTTCAATATAAACTCAGCCTTCACTACGCCTTCGTAGTTTTTCTCAAGTTTGGCTGCTTTCTTCTCGATGAACGCATGCAACTTGTCCGTTGCATCGAAGTGGATGGCTTGAATCTTGAGTTCCATAGTAATCCTCCTTTGTTAGTTATGCCCTTGGATGGGCTTGTTCGTATTCTTTCTTGAGTTCGGCGAACGTGGTGTGGGTATACACTTCCGTAGTCGAGATGTCCTCATGGCCCAGAAGTTCCTTGATGGCTTCCAGATCTGCCCCATGATTGAGCATGACTGTAGCGAAAGTGTGGCGCAACACGTGCGGACTCTTCTTTTTCTGAGTCGTCACAAGTGACAGATATTTTCGAACCGCAAGCCGAACCGTGTCGTAAGGCACACGGTTTCCTTTCGCATTCAGAAACAGTGCTACGCTCTGTGTGCGGCATTCGCGCCTGTCTTGGAGATATCGCCTCAAAGCATCGGCCAGCTCCTCTCCGAATGGCACAATACGCTGCTTGTTTCGCTTGCCCGTTACTTTCAGCTCATTAGGCTGGAAGGACACATCGGCCAAATCAAGGCCCATCAGTTCCGACACTCGGATGCCCGTATGATAGAACAGGAGCAAAATCGTACGGTCGCGCTGCCCTTCATAGTCTGTCGGGAAAACGACTTCGTCGAAAAGGCGATCCATGTCCGATTCCTTCACAAATGCCGGCAGCGGCTTGCTTTGCTTTGGCCGGGTTGCCAACGAAGTTGGGTTTTTCGTCACCAACCCCATGCGGAGCAAATATTTATAGAGCGAATTCAGTGCACTGAGTTTTTTTGAAATGGTGCGGGCGGTTATCCCCTGCCCCATCTCCTGAGCCATCCAGCGCCGTATGACATCGGCATCCAAAGTAGCCCAATCCAATTCAGCGTCCAAATTCCGGAAATAGCGCTCGAAATCTTCCAAGGCCACCTGATATGTCAGGATGGTGCTGGGGGAATATCCTCTGTCAGCTGCCAGATAGGACAGGAATTTGTCAATCACCTTCATGTGGCCTTCTTCACTTGTTTCAAAAGCGAATATAGGCACTTTTTCCGAACGGGCCAAATTTTCGGTGGAAAAAGAATGGGAGTTCGATGATAATACGCGGAATATGCAAAAAAGGAAGCCGTTTCACCACAAACCATGATTGTGGTAAAACGGCTTTCTTTTTCTTTCGTGTCGAAAGTACTAGAGCGAGATTAGTCCTCTTCGCGGTGGAGCTGCTGCACGTAAACAGCGTGCTCCTTGGCCAAACGCTTCAGCACGCTGGGCTTGTCAAACTGCTGACGGGCACGGAGTTCCTTGATAACACCAGTTCTTTCGAATTTTCTCTTAAACTTCTTGAGGGCGCGTTCGATGTTCTCGCCTTCCTTTACAGGTACTACGATCATTTTTTGATTTTGGATTTTATTTTGTTGTTACTAATTTGCATACTTCTTGCGAGGTGCAAAATTAGGCATTTCCTTCGGCTTGCGCAAGTTTTGAGGGCATTTTTTGGCTGCTCTAAGCAAATAGGTGAGAAAATGGGATTTGGCACCTCATTATTTGCAGGAATCCTGCTGTAAATGAACGACTGTCTGCGGATAGGGAATGTTGATGCCTTCACGGTTGAAGCATTCATAAATGCGTTCCAGAAGCTGGTAGTGCACTGCCCAATAATCCTCGTTCTTCACCCATACGCGGACGGTGAGTTCCACACAGCTGTCTGCCAGATTCTCCAGGCCAATGAAAGGAGTTTTTCCCTGAATGTCTCGAACGATACGCTCGTCGTGTGCAAACAGTTCCAGAAGCAGCTCACGCACATGCTGCACGTCCTGTCCATAGTCTATGCCCACGGTCCATTGCACCCGGCGAAGTGCTTCGCGTGAATGATTCACCACCATGGCTGCACTCAACGATCCATTGGGGATATAGACCACACGATTGTCGTAGGTCCGCAAGATGGTATGAAAGATCTGAATGGCCGTAACGCATCCGGTGGTGCCTTGTGCTTCAATCCAGTCGCCCACCCTATAGGGTTTGAAGAACAGCACTACCAGTCCTCCGGCAAAGTTGGAAAGATTTCCCGACAATGCCATGCCGACTGCCACGCCCGCCGAAGCCAGCAATGCAGCAAAGGATGTGGTGTTGATGCCCAAAGCCCCTATCACCGAAATGATGAGGAGCACCGTGAGCAAGATGTTCACCAGACTCTGCAGGAAGCTCTGCACACTGACATCCACCTTGCGGCGCTGAAGCATGGAATGGACCAAACGGTTGACCACTTTTACTATGAACGATCCGACCAGATAAACCAGAAATGCAATCAGCAAATGCTTACCCGCCGCCAAAGCAAGTTCAAAGCACTTTTCAACGAGTTGGTCCAAACGTGAAACATTCAGTTCCTTCGCCACCTTCGAGGAAGCCAGCAACAAGGGATAATGAATAAAATGCATGGGATGGAATATAAAACACGTTTGCCGACTCCAAAGAGCCGGCAAACGATTGTATGGAAATGTATTCTATGTCAATGATAAGCGAAATGAGCACACCTAGGATCTCTTTTGCCAGAAATGAAAGATGCATCTCACCGAAAAAAACTTTAGAATATTCTCGTCAGTTTTCAACGATTCTACGTGCCCCAATGTATCGACGGCTGTAGTATGCCTCATTGGAATCGGAAATCTTCACTCCGCTACGGCTGGCATGGACGAACGAAAAATTGCTTCCCGAAGGATCCACATCCGTCACGATGCCCACATGGCCCACTGAACGGGAGTGGCCACTTCCTCCGAAAAACACGAGGTCGCCTTTCTTCAGATCGGAGATGCGGGCGATCGGGGTGCCTTGCGTAAACTGTGAACGTGAAGAACGGAGGATAGACACGTTCGAAAGACCGTAAACGTAGCTGGTGAAACCAGAGCAATCGAATGCCGTCGGGCCAGACATGCCTGAACGGTAACGTGCTCCCAGATACTGCAAGGCGGTTTTCACCACACCTTCGCCAAAGGCCTGATTGAAAGGCACAGTCTTTACGGTTTCAGTTGTCGGTGCTTCCCAACTGTCTACGGAAGCCACCTCCTTCACGATTCTTTCAGCTGTAGGGTGACTCGGTAACGTTTCAGGCATGATGTCCTGTGCCTGGGCACTGAACAAACTGGCCAAACCGAATACGGCTGCAGCAGCATATTTTTTGATTTGCACGATACAAGCGGTTTTTGTATGATTAAACTATAGGTTAGAAAGGATCAACAATGCAAAGCGGGCTAAACTTTTCCCCAAGCGCGCTTTACCTGTCCCTTCAAATTTTCAACATCCGCAAAGTTACTGAAAATCAATGACTCGGGCAAGAGGATTAATAACTTTTTAGAATACAAAAACTATACCAACGCATAAATTGCACAGACTCATTTGGTATGTGCGAGAAATGGTGCGCAAAGTACGCGTCAATCAAACAAGGACTCCGAATTGTCATCCTCGGGCGATTGCGCCTCATGACGTGAATCATCATGAATGCGTGTGGTGTGATCCTCACCACGGCGTGTAGCTGGATGACGGTCGGCAGAAACATCATCTGGATTCACAGTTTCGCGAGATACATGCAGCGTGTCACGGTTGTGCAGACTGTCCGAATGGGTCACACTTCGATTGGCAGCTTGCTCATCGTTATGCAAGCCCTTGAAATCGGGCAGCAATTCACGTTCGCCGGAAACGATGACGGGCATACCTTCATAAGCATATTCGTCATGCAACACCACGATATTGGCACTATTCACACGTATGCAGCCTTCCGAAGCACGACGCCCGATGCTACCCGGTGCATTGGTACCATGAATACCAATGCCAGAAAACCGTCCCGTACGCAGCCGAAGGAAATAGGGCCCATAGCAGCCTTTCACTTCGCGCCCATCCTTACGCTTGTGAATCCAATCTGTACTGTTGAACATGCCGGCAATCTCGAAGTGGCCTTCAGGTGTCTTATAGTCATCCTTTTCTTGTTTCGGACCTCTTCGCAGACCGCAGGCAATGCCGCAAGAATAAATCACACTGTCGTTGGCATCGACCACATACAGGCGCATTAGAGGCTTTGATACATAGATGTAGGCCCCATCGTATTTGAAATTGCGGTCGGGCTCTGTGGAGTCAGGCAACACTTCTTCAGTGAGTGCCTTCAATTGGTCAGCGGGTGCATCGTCAATCTGGTCAATAGGTACTTCCTGCGTGGGATCATCAGAAACATTGGTGTCCTTGCTTCTATGGCAAGAAGTCGAAAAGAGAAGGAATAGGAAGCACAAAGTCCAGCAAGCTCTATAAAGCATAAGAATAGTCCGTTAATTCGTGAAATAGATGTGTGGTAAAGTAATTCGATTATTTGGTGGTAAAGTTAGCCAATCTCACTGACTTGAGGGGGATGTATTGGCGGAAAAGAGGGTATTATTGGGAGAGAATGACTGATTGGGAGGAATTAAGCAATATGGGTTTGCCAAAATGGTCGGCCATGGGATGGCCTCATTCTGCGAGGGAAAAGGGAGGACTGGGGTCGGCCATGAAATGGCCTCCCTGGACAACGGCAATAGCGCTGCGGGGGAGAATGTGGACTGGATAGGGGCGCGGGGCTTGAGTGTTGGATGGGAGCGCACCACCGCCATCAGGCGCACAAAAAAGCCTCACTCGAATTGCTTCAAGTGAGGCTCATAGGAAAAA
>DAIRWG010000167.1:0-5501 GCA_036802405.1 Alloprevotella sp. | reverse complement strand
AAGCCATAGAATGCTACAAACAGGCATTAAGGCTAAACCCGCGGGACAATGACACACGTTACAATCTTGTGCTATGCCAACGGCAATTGAAAGAGTCTCCCTCAAGACCCCAAAGCAACAAACAAAAAGAAGAGAAGCAGCAAGAACCCAAGCAGCGCAACACAAAAAACCGCCAACAGCCCAATCAGGCAAACGATTCTGATAAGAACAAACAAAGCCAACAGCAAACCGAGCAGTACATAAACCTTGCCCGACAAGCTGAGCTCCAAACACGACAAAGGATTAACGGACGCCAGCCAAGACAAAAATCTCTTGACAAGAACTGGTAACGCCCACCATCGAAGAGTTTCATGGATGGCGCGCCATTTTGGCTAACCTCCGAATAGGAACTGTCGTTCAACCGCTGAGTCGATCAAGATTTCCCATATTTCATCTATTCATATGAACACCCACATTCGCAATGCATTTATCACCATGCTATGCATTCTATGCACTCCTATATGGCTTCAAGCCCAAACGCTCAGAGGACATATTGAAAGTGCAGGAGCATACTATCGTCTGATTTACACCATCAACAGCAGCGAAGACGGCTCATTCAACGCGCCAAACTTGCCCGATTTCGAAATACTGAGTCCGCCCCAAACATCGAAAATGAGCAGTTATCAAATCGTGAACGGACGAGCCTCACATGCCGAAAGTACCACATACACTTTGGTATTGTCTGCACGTAAGACTGGAACTGTCAGCATTGGCCCAGCTTCTGTCAAGATAAACGGCCACATCATACAATCCAATTCCATCAAAGCCAAAGTAAGCAAATCGTCCAACTCAACTCGTAGCAATTCGATTTCAAGCTCATCAACCGCTTCCGGCGCACAATTGCAACAAGCCGGAAGTCCCGTCACGCAAAAGGATCTATTCATAGATGTAGTACCTAGCCGTACAGTCATCTATGAGCAAGAAGCCGTGCTGCTCACTTACCGCATCCACTCCCGATTGGGGGTAGGACTCTACAATACCGGATTAGTTAGCAAACCTGACTTCAAGGACTTCATCTCCCAAGAGATACCACTGCCCAATAATCAGATTCAGACAAGCATAGAACACACGAAATCAGGTACTTACAAGACGGGCACATTGCTACGCTACGTCGTATTTCCGCAAAGAAGCGGGAAAATCAAAGTGCCAAGCATTACATTCAACTGTACCGTTGTACAACAAGACAACACACTCGATCTAGCTGATGCTTTCTTCAATGGAGGAGGAAGAATTGGCATCGACGTGAAGCGTACCGTCCCCGAACTGGAGCTTACTGTGAACCCCCTACCGCAACCCAAGCCACAAGGATTCACAGGCGCGGTCGGCCATCTGAAAATAGAAGGCAAACTGCTCAACTCCACTTTACGAACCAATGAGGTGGCAACGTACCGTATCACCATAAGCGGAACGGGAAATATGAAGCTCATTGCTGCGCCTCAAGTGGATTTTCCCAAGGATTTTGACCACTACGCCCCAAAGACGAACGACAACACACAAATTTCGGCAAACGGCCAAACGGGAAGCATCTCGTTCGACTATACAATCGTGCCCAGAAATGTGGGGAAATACGAAATTCCTTCGACCGCGGTTTCCTATTTCGACCCACAGACACAAAGATACATCACACTGCTCACTCAAGCACTTACATTTGATGTCGTACAAGGAAGCCGCTCAAACGATGACATAGACCGGCAGCTCCAACTCTTGCACAGTGACATTCACCCGCAACGTGATGCAAGCAGATTGTCCCAAAAGCCAAGCATTGATTTCGGTACAAAATCGGCTTTTATTCCATATGCCCTTCTCCTATTGGCTTTTTCAGCAGCCTTCTTTACATTGAAGAAACTGGAAAAACGAAATGCCGATGTAACTGGCAGGAGAATGAAGGAAGCAGAAAAGGTAAGTATGCAATTGCTTGAACAAGCGCATGCATGTGCCAGCAATTCAGACTCTCATGAATTCTACTCGCTGATTGCGAAAGCCATTGACACATATCTCAAGAATAAATTCAACATCGAAACCACACAATTGACCAAAGAGAACATACGCCAAACTCTTCAGGAAAAAGGTGTACCTGCTGAATCGGCTGAAAAATTCATCCAAACTCTCAGTCTTTGTGAACAAGCGAGATATGCCCCTATTCCCGCTGAAATGGGTAGGGATGTATACAACGAAACTGTTCAATCAATCAAAACCATCGAACAATGCGCCAAACGATAATCTCAAAGTTATTCATTGCATTTCTCTGGTGTACATACCTCTTCATCATTCCGGCACCATGCCATGCACAGACTGATGACGCATCAAGAGTCGCTACGCAAGAAGACTTGACGGCTTCATACATGAAGGAAGCTATGCAAGCCTTCAGCCAAAAGGACTATATGCAAGCCGCAACAAGCTACCAGCATGTGCTAAAAGCAAATGAAGCAGCCATCAAAGCCGATCGCATCGAACACGGGGAGCTTTCAGACGTGTACTACAATCTTGCGAACTGCTACTATAAGCTTAAAAAATATCCTCAAGCCGTTCTCGCCTACCAAAGGTCTATTCTATACAATCCAGCTAACAAAGACGCCAGATTCAACCTTGAACTGACACAAACAAAACTGGCAGACCGTTTCGATGCTCCTACAGAAATGTTCTTCGTGAGCTGGCTGCGCACAATCACACAATCGTATGATGCCTCCTTTTGGATATTTTGCAGTTTTCTACTTCTGTCTTTGTGCATGATTTTCTGTTTGACGTATCGCTTTTCCTCCATTATGATGCTACGCAAAGTTGCATTTTCAATGTCTTTAGCCACCTTCTTCATTGCAATATACACAGGCGTTAATGGCATCATACAGAACCGAGCCTTCAACAACTGTTCGCTCGTTGTGGTCATGCAAAAATTGCAATCCTACGGTTCCCCGTCAACTACATCGGCTAAAATGCGCATTCTAAATGAAGGCACTACGGTTAAAGTCATTAACGCAGACGCACCACAATGGCTCGAAGTGGAAATGCCAGACGGAAAAACCACATGGATACAAAAGAAGCATCTCGACTACGTGAAAGTGAATTGACATGACTGCATACACAATAGACAAAGCCATTACTCTATTCTTTAATGGCAGCAGCAACATATATATTGATCATTGGGCACAAACTGCAACGCAAACAATTACATGGATTCCGCTTGCGGTGCTGTTAATATACATACTTATAAGGCATAACGACCTTGTTAGCTTTGTAGAACTCGTATTGGCCATTGCATTGTGTATATTGATTGCCGACCAAGTTGCATCGAGTATATGCAAACCCATATTCGCCAGATTCCGCCCAGCGCAGGATCCTCACATTATGTACGCTGTCGACGTTGTCAGCGGCTATCGAGGCGGACTCTACGGATTCTTCTCAAGCCATGCGGCCAACACCTTTGCAGTATCAGCGTTTCTCATCCTGCTTATGAAAAACAGAATACTGACTTATTGGCTTCTATCTTGGGCAATAATCAACTGTTGGACGCGTGCATATTTAGGGGTACATTATGCAAGCGATTTGGCAGTAGGAGCCATTTGGGGAACTGCGACTGGGTATTTCATATACCAGTTGTGGCTTCGATTCTGCCATCATTCAGAAATATGGAAGAAAACTCACCAAGAAGAGAACGCCATAAAACAATGTGGAAAAGCAGCAGTTGGAGGATTCTCCTTGGGGGGATACAGCATCAGCAGCATCCACTTGCTCTGCGCAGGCATAGCGGTAACTTATCTATATATTACCCTCAAAGCAACATGGCTCAACCTTTGAGGACACAAGACATAGTTCCAAAGCCGATAGCAAAAGCCGCATTGGAAAAATCCCAATGCAACAGGAAAAATCTTTCGGTTGCCTTCCGTAATATCTGCTTGCAAGAGCAAAAAGTGAGAATACAGATAAATCCGCACACAAACTCTACCACCAAACGAAAATAAATTCTTAACTTTGCCCCCAAATTTCGATAATGAAAA
The DNA here is from genome assembly GCA_036802405.1 of Alloprevotella sp. Classification (GTDB taxonomy): domain Bacteria; phylum Bacteroidota; class Bacteroidia; order Bacteroidales; family Bacteroidaceae; genus Alloprevotella. Next base: position 1,470 of record DAIRWG010000167.1, on the reverse strand, counting down.
GAATACTCAACGCCATCATTCTGTGCACGCTCTTAACCAACGCTTCGTGTGCAGACTACAATCGGATAGTAAAAACTACCGATTACGAATACAAGTACGAAGCCGCAAAGCAGTACTATGCAGAGGGGCAGTACAATCGTGCAGCCACAATTCTTGGCGATATCCTCACCACGCTCAAAGGAACCGATCAGGGTGAAGAATCTCTCTTTCTCACAGGAATGTGCCACTTCAACTCAAAAGACTTCAATTCCGCAGCAACTATCTTTCGCAAGTATTATGGCACATACCCTAAAGGAAAGTATGCAGAATATGCTCGGTTCTACTCAGGTTATGCTCTCTACAAGAACACTCCCGAACCACGTCTTGACCAAACTGCCACCTATGAGGCCGTAACGGAATTCCAGAATTTCATCGAGAGTTTTCCATCCAGCCATTTACGTGGGCAAGCTCAAGACCTTATTTTTAAGCTTCAAGACAAATTGGTAGAAAAGGAATACCTCTCCGCCAAACTCTACTACGACTTGGGAGGCTACATCGGGAACGGCGTAAACGGAAATTATGGTGCCTGCATAGTTACTGCAGAAAATGCAATCAAGGATTATCCTTACACCAGTCGCAGAGAAGATTTCTCCATCCTCATCCTGCGTGCTAAGTTTGCATTGGCAAAATTGAGTGTGGATTCAAAGAAAGAAGAACGGTATCATGCAGCCATTGACGAGTACTATGGATTCATCACTGAATATCCTGAGTCAAAGCACATGGATGAAGCACGCAAACTCTTTAAGTCAGCACAGCCCTACCTGCCCAAAGAAACAACTGAATAAGTCCGTTGCGCAGATATCTGGAGAAAGGAGTTAAGAAGCATAATCACCGACAACAAAGGCCACAGTTTGGAAGAACGGCCAACAAAATAGACAAACAAATACAAATCAATACAAATCAGCAAAGAAATGGATTACAAAAAGAGCAAAGCGCCTACGAACACCGTGACGCACAATCTGATGGATTTCTGCAAAGGCACTGACAACATCTACGAAAGCGTAGCCATCATGGCCAAACGTGCCAATCAGATTTCCGTGAAGATGAAGGAAGATCTTTCCAAAAAGCTCAAGGAATTCGCTTCGAGCAATGACAATCTGGAGGAGACCTTCGAAAACCGCGAACAAATAGAGATATCCCGTTACTACGAGAGACTACCGAAGCCCACACTCATCGCTGCAGACGAGTTCCTGCACGGCAGAATCTATTTCCGGAATCCATCCAAGGAGAAAGAGAACTTAAACAACGAATTATGATCCAACGAGTTCAAAGCATATACCTGCTTTTGGCTGCAATACTGACAGGATTGACCGCCATCCTGCCAATCGCAACCATCAACGGCACTGATGGCAATTCGTACATCACACTAACGTGCGTGGGTATTGAAACGAACATGCAAGAATTTGAAGGCACTCATCCGTGGGCCATAAC
>DAIRWG010000166.1:0-5507 GCA_036802405.1 Alloprevotella sp. | reverse complement strand
TTTCAGCCCGCCTTTGACGCATGCAAAATGAGTACATCAAACTGGACACCCTAATAACTTGCCTTGGTGTGGATAACTTGCCTTGGTGTGGATAACTTCTCCACCACATTTCAGAAATGTTCGGGGCAATCAGCGTGCAGAGCCTTGCGGAAATGCCAAGCAAAGAGGGCCGCAGCGGTGACGAGTCCCACGGTGAACGCCAGGAAAATGCCCTTACTGCCCAGATGGAAGGTGAACCCGAGAAGATAGGCCACGGGGATGTTGACCACAATGTAGCTGATGAAGGCCACACTCATCACGGGGCGCACATGGCCGGTGGCACGGAGGGCATTGGAATAGCACACCTGCATGGCATCGCCCAACTGATAGAGCACCAGAAAGGGAATGAGCGATACGGCCAATGCCATGACGGCCGGATCGGAAGAGAATCCGAGGATGATGTATTTCCCCAAAAACAAGAAGGTGAGCGACGACACGGCACACATGGCCAACAGGATGTGGAGGCCGGAACGGTAGGCACGGCGGACGGCTGCCCAATCACGCTGGCCGTAGGCTGCCGACAGGCGGATGCTCATGCTGGATCCGAAACTGTAGTAGAGCAGGAAGCCAAGTGTGCCCACCGTCACCATCACTTGGAAAGTGGCCAGATCGATGGCGCTGATCCATCCGGCCATGATGCCGCTGAAAGTGAATGACCCCGTTTCCATGCCCATCTGCAATGACACGGGCATCGACTTGGCATTGACATGAACGAGGGAGCTTCTCCGCAGTGGGATGCTTTGGAACCCTCGACGGAAAGCGGCATAACGACCGCGGAAGCCGATGACCACACTCATGAAGAGGGCCATGTAGAGGCGCGAGAAGGCGGTGCTGATGCCCGCGCCCAGGAGGCCGAGTTCGGGAAATGGGCCGATGCCATAGATGAGGAGCCAGTTGCCCAGAATGTTGAGTGCATTTCCGCTGAGGATGGCCGCCATGCCTACGGTGGTGTCGGTGACGGCATCTGTGAACTGGCGCGTGGCGTTGAACAATGCCACGAAGAGCATGGAGAGGAGCAGGCACAGGTAGTAGGGACGGACCAAAGGCAGGATTTCCTCAGGCTGCCCGAAATGGGGCAAACAGAAGAATACGACTGTCATGGCCAGCATGAGCAGCAGCGCGATGCTGACATTGCAAACGATGCCGTGCTTGAGCGTGCTGCCGGCCTCGTGGCTGCGCCCTTGTCCGTAGAGGGAACTGACGAGGGGCGTGAGTCCATAGCTGTAGCCGAGAAGCATGTAAGTGATGAGATTGAACAGGGCATTGGCAAAGGAGGCCGCAGCCAAGGCATCGGTGCTGAAGCGGCCGACCATCATGGTGTCGGCAAAGCCCATGACGATGACGCCCAACTGCCCCACCACAATGGGAAGCCCCAAGCGGAGGGTGGATTTGTAGTCGGTGAGAAGTGTCATGCGAGGGCTTAGTCGGCGGTTTTAATGGTGAACTGGCGGGCGGTGACGCGCGATTTGCCCGCACCGAAGCTCACAGTGAAGCCCAGATTGCCGGCACGGAGCCGACGGGGGGCACGGATGGCAGCCTTGTAGCGTACGCCACGGCCGGAGGCAATGCTGGCCACGGTGGCAGCGGGCGACACGAGCACGCGCTTGTTGGTGCAGGTGATGAGCGGCGTGACGTTGTAGAGCGTATGGTCGGCGCGGTTGTAAAGGTCGAACTCGATGAAGGCGGATTCATCGGGGTCGAGGCACTGGTTGTTGTTGGAATCGAGGAAACGCACATGTGTCACTTCCAGAAACTCAAGGTCGGAATGGGCGGCCATGCGGTTGGCAGGTGAGGGGGTGTTGTAGGTGCCATACTGCACATCGGCACCGCTGCCACGCTGGGCGGCATAAGCGTCGTCGTAGTCAGCATCGGCATCAGCACGTGCCTGCCTTTCGGCCTTCTGTTTGGATTGGTTGACCACTGCCGCTCCGGCTGCCGCACCGATGACCATGCCGGCCAGCGTGCCCTTGTCGGAACCACGAGGGCCTCCGATCAGGCCGCCGATGCTGGAACCGAAAATGGCCCCGAGCGAACTGCCGCTGGTGATGGCACTGTATTCACGATAGGAACAGGAAGTGCTTGTGGAGGAAAGGAGAAGAAGAAGGGCGAGCGCCTTTATAGGAAAACTTTTCATACTACTTTCTTTACTTTACGGTTTCGCCTCCATATGGGAGTGCGCGAAAAAATAGGATCTCCGCAACTGCATCAAGTGCGACCGAAGGGCGCACCACGGGTCAGCATGACATTCGTGGTGCGCCCTTAGCCCGACTGACGCTGGCTTGGCTGATTTGGCCAAGCATGCTTGGGAGAAGACGGGAGATTTACTTGACAGTGATGACGAGATACTTGCTCACGCTCCAGAAAGCATTCGGATCGGTGATGCGCAGCGTGTAATTGCCTTTGTTCTGGCCTTGTACATCCTTCTCGAGTGAGTAGGAACCGGCGGGATGGTTGGTCATGAGCTTGGCGCTCTTGGAATAGAGATGGATGGTTTTGGTCACGCGCAGATCGATGCGGGTGAAGTAGTCCTTGTTGAAATCGTTTGCCTTGAGCACATCGCCACGCTGTAGGATGCGCTGTTCACGCAGTTCCTTCTTGGTGCCGAACACGTAGTAGGCCGTGTTGAGCTCCTTGTCCTGTGCGGCCACGGTGCGTGCCTTGGCCTCGTTTTGCTGCGAAAGGTTGTTGACGCTGTTGTTGAGGTTGGAAATCTGCTCACCCTGTTCGGCTATCTGGATGTCCTTCTTGGCAAGCTCTTCGCGCAAGGCATCGATTTCCTTGTTCTTGTCTTCCAGTTGCTTGGTGAAGTTGGCCACCATTTCTTCCAATTTCGCCTTGGTGCGCGCATCGCTCTGCGAAGTGCTGCGCAGCTGCTGCTGGAGGTTGGAAATGAGTTCGCGGTTGAGCTTGAGGGTGCGCTGGATGAAAGCCATGTTTTCCATGATGGCTTGCTTGTTGGCGCGCTCGCCCTGACGGTTCTCCACCGTCACACGCCCCTCGGCTTCGTTGATCTGGTCGAATCCGTCCTGTATCTGCGAGAGGGTTTCGATGAGGTCGCTCGATTCGTTCTGCGACTGGGTGAGTGCCTGACGCAAGGAGTCTATGGTGGCAGTGCTGTTGTCCTTAGCTTGTTCTTTCTCTTTCTTCGTATCGCAGCCCACGGTCAGAGTGAGGGCTGCAGCCAGCATGATGATAAACTTTCTCATAGATGTGAAATGTGTTGTAACTGGTTATGCTTCTTTCAAAATGATGGCGCACGGCATTTTCCACAAGGGAAAGTATGACGGTTCAAAAATCTTATCATTCAGCCGTTCTTCAGCCATTCTCCAGGCTATTCTTCAGCCGTTTCGGAATCCGAGTCATCCTCCGCTCCCTGTGCCGCAAGCAGCTTGCGTTTGTAGGACGAAAGATGGGGCATGTTTCCTTCATTCTTCTGACGCTTGGAGCGGCGATTCGATTTGCCACTCTCCTCCCCTGCTCCATCCGTCAACGAACGTACTTGGTCCTCTTCCTCGCTGCAGCCTTCCACCACGATGACAAATTCGCCACGCGGCTCATTCTGCTGGAAATGGCTGAGTACTTCCTGAAGGCTTCCGCGCACGCTTTCCTCATGGACCTTGGAAATCTCGCGGCAGGCGGAGCAACGGCGCCCGGCGCCGAATGTCTCGATGAACTGGGCCAACGTTTTGGTCACACGGTAGGGCGACTCGTAGAAAATCATCGTGCGTGGTTCCTCTTTCAATGCCTCCAGGCGAGAATTTCTCCCCTTCTTCTGCGGCAAGAAACCTTCAAATGTGAAACGTTCGCACGGCAGGCCGGAAGCCACAAGGGCAGGCACAAAGGCCGTCGGACCGGGAAGGCACTGCACCGTAACGCCACGGGCCACGCACGCACGCACCAACATGAATCCGGGATCGGAAATGCCCGGTGTGCCGGCATCGGAAATGAGGGCCATAACCTCGCCAGCTGCCATGCGGGCAGCAAAGGCATCGGCCGTCTGGTGCTCGTTGAACTTGTGGTGCGACACGAGCTGGTTCTTGATATCGTAGTGCTTCAGCAGCAGTCCGGAAGTGCGGGTATCTTCGGCCAGCACGAGGTCGGCCTCCTTGAGTATGCGCAAGGCACGGAGTGTGATGTCTTCGAGGTTGCCCACTGGTGTGGGCACCAAATAGAGTGTTCCCATGATGCAAATATAAATGCTTTTTGTTGGCGGAACAAACAAAAACGCGCTTTTTCAGCGTTTTTCAGAATCTAGGGCATCATTTTTAGTTATCTCTAATCAAATCCGGTTACTTAAAAGTACTTGAAACACATTTCAAACATCAAAGTAAAGACAAACGAGCCAGAAAAGGCAAGCACCACGGAACATAAACGTGCCCGACGGAAAAGATAACGTAAACGTAACAAGGCGTTGCCCCAATCTTCACACTTCTCTCTTAAATTTGCATCGAAAACCAGCAAATTGCAATCAAACAAAAATGGAAACAGAAAACGAAAACGTGTGGATTGAAATTACGGATGACGGCCTTTACATGGCACACCTCAGAGGCCACGACTCAACCTGCGCCTTAGGCGAAACAGAGGAAGAAGCTTGTTCCAACCTGCTGGAACGCTTCGAATGGGATGCCGACAGTTGGGCCGATGCCGATGAATATGCACTGCTTAGCACTGCACTTTTCTAAATCACCCAGAGAAATCACCTTGAGAAAAGGCCCATCGGGCATAGGCACAAAAAAAAATTGATTGTCATCACGACAACCAATCTTCACTAACCTTAAATCTAATACCATGAAAAACATTGCAAAAGTACGGGATTTCCCGTTTCCATGCAAGTATATCGTTGTCTTTTTCCTCTGATTTAATAGCATTTGTGAAATGCAACGGGAGATTGCTAATCAGAAAGCGCATATTCAGCCGTTAATTAAGCAGAATGCCAAAGGAGGAATAGCAAACACGGATTATTCTCAACGCCCACAGAGCCATTGTTTCGCCCATTGTTTCACTAAAACGGCAGGAAAAAGAGCGCTTTTGCAGCGCTCTGGTAAAGGCCAAAAAAAAAATTGATTGTCATCACGACAACCAATCTTTTACTAACCTTAAATCTAATACCATGAAAAACATTGCAAAAGTACGGGATTATCGGATTTCCTCCAACACTTTACCCCAATAAATGCACAATCTTGATGCTTTTTAGTAGAATAACTGATATTTGGCAACTAAGGTGCACAACAGCAGTGGTAATTAATCGAACAACAAGCAAGGCTACAAAATTCGATCCACGTTACGCAGCACGAATGAGTATAGGGCATTGGCACGTGAGTCTGCCCCATCCAGAGAAGAGGGAATAAAAAAAGAGGTTGATCCACATAGGGAACAACCTCATTTCTGTATGCTATCCGCAAAGTGGCATGTGAACCGCTTTGCTGCGTGATGCAAGCTGATTATTCAGCCTTAGCCTCTTCTGCAGG
>DAIRWG010000165.1:0-5548 GCA_036802405.1 Alloprevotella sp. | reverse complement strand
GTGTCATTGTCCCGCGGGTTTAGCCTTAATGCCTGTTTGTAGCATTCTATGGCTTCTCTCAAAAGCTGTTGCTGGTTTTTCGCATCGTGTAGGGCAGCTGCTTGCCTGATGTATCCTTTATTGTGGAAGGCCATGGATTTCACCTGTGGATTCTTTTCGAGTTGCGCTGCTTTGTTGAACAAGCTATCGGCTAACTGTACATCTCCTTTGGCAAGGTATGTGTCTCCTAAGTTAAAATAGGCTCGTGCATTGTTGGGCGACTCCTTCAAGACACGTAGGTATAATGATTGAGCCTTTTCGTAATTGCGTGAACGAAAAGCCGTATTGCCATCATGCATCAGCTTCCACTCATGGCTTTGCGCAGACATGTAGCATGCATTTGTCAAGAGGAGTAATGTTGTTAGTATGCCTCTAAAGATTCTCATTTTCTGTTCTTGAATGGTTTGATAGCTTTGAATATATTGTTCTTCCTTTCAAGTACAATGACTTCAAGGATAAGTACCAGCAATGCGATTAATGCCACAGCCTGAAACTGCTCGTCTTGTTCGGTGAAGGTATTCTCCGAAGAATCTTGCTTGAGTTGAGAAAGCTGGTCAAGCAGTTCTTCTTGTGCATGATTCGTTTCGTCAAGATGCATGTAAAGTCCTTTTCCGGCTTGCGCAGTTTCTCTGCACATCTGTTCATTGAGGGCTGTGTGAACGACCTGTCCTTGTGCGTCAGTCATGGGACCCGAATCTGTTGGGATTTCAGCACCTTGTGCTGATCCGATTCCTACCACATAAATGTGTATGCCATTTTTGGCGGCATTCTTTGCAGCCTCCAACGAACCGTCTTCGTGGTTTTCGCCGTCCGTAATCAGTATGATGGCTTTGCCAACGTTTTTGTTATCTGTAAAGCTGTTTTCTGCCAGTCTGATGGCAGCTCCGATGTTTGTTCCTTGCAATGTCACCATGCCTGGATTGAGTGCGTCTAAAAAGAGCTTTGCAGATGCATAGTCGGAAGTGATGGGCAGTTGAGGATAAGCTTCCCCCGCAAATACGCCAATGGCGATTTTGTCATTGCGCATCTTGTCAATGAGGTTGGATACTAATAACTTGGACCTGTCAAGTCTTGAGGGGGTAACGTCGCGTGCCATCATGGAATTTGAAACGTCAAGCATCACCACAGCCTCAATGCCTTTGCTTGTTTCCTTTGATTGCTTGGTACCGTATTGCGGACGTGCCAATATCAAGATGATAAGCGCCAAAAGAAGTAACTTGAGCGACACTTTTATGTGTTGTCTTAAGGTGGAACGATTGGGCATCAAGGAAGCTATGATGGGCGCGTTTCCTAATCGGCCGACCCTTTTTCTGCTATGAAATACACTCCACACATAAAGCATTGCCAATGCGGGGAGAATATACAGCAAGTTCAGATATTGTGGGTGTTGAAAGATGAGCATTGTCGGGGAAGATTGGATTATATGGATGCTTTTGTCATGCCTTACGGAATGCGCTTCAATACAGTCATTTGTAGCAACATTTCGAGAATAAGCGCGAAGAAGGCAACCCATGCGAAGGGTTGGAAAGCTTCATAGCGGCGATCATAATTGATAATTTTCAGCTTCGATTTCTCAAGTTTGTCTATGTCGTCGTACACATCTTTCAATGAACTCTTTGACTGTGCTTTGTAGAAAATGCCGCCAGTGCTTTGGGCTATTTCCTTTAGAGTGCCTTGGTCTGAAGCGCCGTCCACTTGTGCGGTGTACACTTCACCATTGGGAAGTTGCGCCACTGGCACAGACTGCTTGCCATTTGCACCAAGCAGGATAGTGTAGATTCTGATTGAACAGTTCTTGGCCATGTCTGCAGCCATGAGTGGGGAAATTTCCCCGGTGTTGTTTTCACCGTCTGTAAGGAGGATGATGACTTTGCTCTTGGCTTTGCTTTCTTTCAGATGCGAAACGGCATTGGCAATGCCCATTCCTATGGCAGTACCAGGTTGGATGATACCTTCTGCTTGCAAGTCGCAATTCACGTTCTTGAACATTCTGATGAGCACACCATGGTCTGTAGTGAGTGGACATTGTGTAAATGCTTCCCCTCCAAATAGTGTGAGTCCAATGTTGTCGTTGGGACGATTGTTGATGAAGTTGACCGCTACGTTCTTAGCCGCTTCTATTCGGTTAGGAGATAAATCCCGTGTCATCATGCTCGTGGATACATCCATTGCCATCATGATGTCAATGCCTTCAGATTCTTTGTCTCTTAATGCGAAATTTGTTTGAGGGCGAGCAAGAACAAGCACTAGCAGTGTGAAACATAATGCGTGAAGCCAGAATGGAAGGTTCAAGATGCTTGTACGCCATGTTCGAGGACTGTTGCGGAACGCTTCGGCAGAAGCAATGCTCAAACTCGCTTCTTGCTTGCTCTTGAAGAGAAAATGCCACAAGATGTATGGCACGAGCAGCAGGAGCAAAGCCAAATATGATGGAGATGCAAAAGACATGTTCGGTGTGTTTACTATGGCGAGAAGCCTGATTTTTCTATGGAAATGTTGTTGGCTGCTATGGCAATCGGGTAATCTGCAATCCTCAGTCCTTGTAGGCTTGTGGATGTTGCTGGAAGAGGCGTGCAACCTTTTTGCCTTTGCAGCTGTTTAGTCTATGTTTGCAAGTACAAGCAGTATGGCCATTGCCAATGTGGAAAAAGCAGCTCCAAGCAGGATGGCCATTCTGACTTTCGACTGCTTTTCGTCCGTCAGCGACAGGTATGCTACGCGAGGTGCCTCATTCTGCTCGGCTTCTGGCTTCGTTGATTGCACATAGTCCAGGGCTTGCATGAGGTTGTGGTTCCGGTCATCCTTCGAAGGGGCAAGTTTGGCAAATTTTACCAAATCCGCCTGGGTGAGCACTTCTTTGAGTTCGTTGAGTGCCTGCTTGTTGTGACTGAGCGTCAGCTTTCCTATGATTTCTGATGTCGTCATTTCTCTGGCATTGAATCCGAAACGTTGTTGGATGTAACGCCGAAGCGTGTTTGTAAGCTCCATGTAGTACTCCTTCAAATCCGCATCGTTTTTCTCGGCTTCCATTTTCTGGATGTTGCTCAATGCCGTGATGTGCGCGGGCACAGGGGGATGAATGACAACTTTTCTAGTGATGAGCCTTGGGTCGGTGTATCTAATCCAAGCCAGAAGTGCCAATGCTGCAAATGCCCATATTGACAATACGAGGGCCAGCCTCTTCCATTCCCATTCAAAAGGTTGGTTCACCACACCATGCGGCGCGCGGATTTGGTCCACATGAACTGTGTCAACGGGGATGGTGTTCACTTTCAGCCCTACACTACCCTTTGAAAGTACCTTGGCTCCGTCAACGGTCACTTCAAAGGGTGGGAGGGCATATAGTGCTGAATCGAAGGAGGTGATGGTGTAGCGTTTTGTCAGTTCCATTCGTTGTCCCCCGTTACTGAATACGGTATCAGTGTTCGTACAATTGACAAATTCGACACCCGGCATGATTTCTTGCATGGGATTGAATGCCGGAAATGCTACTTGGCTTCGCGCACTTGTGTTGCACTTGATTGTCACTTGCACTTGTTCGCCTATCAATATGGATGCGGTGTCAATACTTGCACGAACGACAGTTTGGGCATGTAGCTTGATGCCCGCGCTCCATACAAAGAAAAGCAGGAATACGTATGCGAAGAAATGTATGATTCTCGATTTCATATTTGCGTGATGCTTCTTTGGGTGGTTTCTTTTTCAGGACCTACCTCCTTGCGAAAAGGTTCATTAATGGGCGAACGTAATCGGCTTGCGTTGAGAGCGAAACATAGTTCACCTTGTTCGTTCTGAAAATCTGCGTCAGCTTCGATTCTTGAAGTTCCCACCATCGCTTGTGGTGTTCTCGCACCCTTCGTGAAGACGTGTCAATATATTGTTCATGTCCGTTTTCCAGATCAGTCACTTTGATAATCCCGGCATCGGGCAGCTCTGCCATCCGAGGGTCGTATATGCGAAGGCACACAAGGTCGTGCTTCCGCGCAGCCACCGTGAGAGGGCGTGAGAAATCGTTCGTATCCAGAAAATCGCTAATAAGAAATGCGATGCAACGCTTCGTCAGCACGCGCATCAGATATTCCATAGCTGCTTTGACATCTGTTCGCTTTCCTATGGGCTCAAAGGCAAGAAGTTCTCTGATAATGTAGAGAATGTGCTTTCTCCCTTTTTGGGGAGGAATAAATTTCTCGATTCTGTCCGTAAAGAAAATAGCTCCTACCCGGTCGTTGTTCTGCATGGCCGAGAATGCAAGTGTAGAGGCTACTTCGGCAGCCAATTCTCGCTGCGTGCGCGTCCCCGTACCGAAACGTTGGCTTGCAGAAAGGTCAACCATAAGCATGAGCGTTAGTTCGCGTTCTTCTTCGTAAACCTTCACGTAGGGGTGTCCCATACGGGCCGTTACGTTCCAATCGATGTCGCGAATGTCATCCCCCGCTTGGTATTCGCGCACTTCTGCAAACGACATCCCGTGTCCCTTGAATGCCGAATGATATTCACCGGCGAATATGTTGTTGGTCAGTGAGCGCGTTTTTATTTCCAGACGCCTCACCCGGCGCAGTATGTCATTGGTGTCCATGATGCTATTGTTGATTGCAGTGTGGCGCATGGCGGGCATTGTTGGAAATGCTCGCCATGCACTGGGTATTCCTTCGTTGGGCGATTTTTAGGGCACTTCCACCTTGTTGAGAATCTTCACGATGATATCTTCTGCAGAGATGTTGGAGGCTTCTGCCTCGTAGGTTAATCCGATTCGATGGCGCAGCACATCAGCGGCAACTTCTCGTATGTCTTCAGGTATAACATAGCCTCTACGTTTTATGAAAGCACAGGCACGCGCAGCCAACGCCATGTTGATGCTTGCGCGAGGCGAACCTCCGAACTCAATCAGCCCCTGAAGCTCCTGAAGCTGGTAATTCTGAGGAAAGCGGGTGGCGAATACGATGTCTGCAATGTACTGTTCGATGCGTTCGTCGATGTATACCTTTTTGACCAGTTCTCTGGCTTTTAGTATACTGTTTACGTCAATCACGGAATTCGGTTTTCTGAATGTGCCGTCAATGTGTGCGCGCATGATTCTTTTTTCTTCCTCCAGTGAAGGATATCCGATGGTCACCTTCAGCATGAATCGGTCCATTTGCGCTTCCGGCAGTTCATATGTGCCTTCTTGCTCGATAGGGTTCTGGGTTGCTAACACCAGGAATGGGGTGGGCAGATTGAAAGTGGAATCTCCGATGGTCACCTGACGTTCTTGCATCGCTTCAAGCAAGGCACTCTGCACCTTGGCCGGAGCGCGGTTGATCTCATCAGCAAGCACGAAATTGGCAAAAACGGGGCCTTGCTTCACTTTGAAGGTTTCTTCTTTCTGGCTATAGATCAAAGTGCCGATAACGTCTGCCGGAAGCAGGTCAGGCGTAAACTGTATGCGTCCGAATTGGGCATTAATAAGCTGGGCCAAAGTCTTAATGGCTAAAGTCTTGGCCAATCCAGGAACGCCTTCCAGCAGAATATG
>DAIRWG010000164.1:0-5609 GCA_036802405.1 Alloprevotella sp. | reverse complement strand
GTGAGGAGTCCGAAGATGATGGGCACATCGCCTCTGGCATTCAGCTCAGCCACCCCATGTGTCACCCCTTCGCAAATGTAGTCGAAATGGGGCGTATCGCCTCTGATCACGCATCCGATGATGATCACGGCGTTCACATGGCCACGTTTGGCCATTTGCTGTGCGGCATAGATGAGTTCGTAGCTTCCAGGCACTCGGCTGACGTTGATGTTGCTTTCAGCCACACCATTCTGCTTGAGTTGGCTGATGGCTCCCTCAAGCAAGCGGTCGGTGATGTGGTTGTTCCATTCGGTCACGACGATGCCCATGCGCATGTTCGATGCATCGGGAATGGGGGTTGTCTGGTCTTGCGTATAGGAAAAATTGTTGGATGACATGGTGAAAGGTGTTGGAAGAGATGTTTGTGGAAAATGCTTGAGGACGGTTGCCGCTGCCAAGCTGCTTGCGCTTTGTGCGCAGAGCCTGCGGTGGAAACCGTCCTCAGGTCCATTGTGTCAAGAGCTTTCCGTGCGGGCGGTGTCGGCCTGCTGGGCCGCATCCGTCTTGCTTATTTCGAAAGGCGCTCGATATACTTGTCGATGATGGCATCCATCACCACGCCGTTCTGCTGCTGGCGGCTGCAGATAGGAGCGGAGGGATAATTAGCCTTGATGTCCTGATAGGTCTGCAGAGCCTCATCGTTCTTCTTCTGCGACTCAAGGATGGTGGCAGCCTGGAAGAGGTACTCTGCTGCAAGTGCAGGCACGTCCGTGGCCTTGGCTGCCTTCTTGAATGTATCGACAGCCTTGTCCAGCTGCTTGGCGTTGGCATAGCAGTTGCCCAAAGCAAACAGGGCCTGTGCCGACACGGTGTTGTCGCTCTTGGTGCTGAATTTTTCGAGATACTTGATGGCTTCGGCATTCTTGCCCAGCTGGTAGTAGCAGATGCCTGCCTCGTAGCAAGCCACGTTGCCGGCATCGGTCGAACCGTAAGTGTCGGCAATCTTTGTCAGACCCATGGTCTTGCCCTCGCCCTTGAGTGCTTTCTCATAGTCCTGCTGCATCACATACTTCTGCATCACCACGCCAAGCAGCTCCTGAGCCTTGTCCTCGCGGGGCTTCGAGTAGCCGTAGATGTAGGCAAACACGCCGCCCACCACCACTACGATGGCCACTACGGCGGTGATAATCTGTTTCTTGTACTTGATGGCAAAGGCTTCTGACTGTGCCAGTGCATCATTCACGTCCAATGTTTGGTTGGTCTTTTCTGTACTCATAGATATGTTTGTTCGTTTGTTTCGAAAAAATGCAAGCGCAAAAGTACGATTTTCCTTTTACTCGCTGAAATGAAAGTGCCTTTTTTTTGCACTTTCCTTCAATTCGGGGCCTAATACATTGCTCTTTAGCTGCGGAAAGTATAACTTTGCACATGCTGAAGGTTGTTTTCAGGCCCGCGTGGCCTCCCTTGGCTACCTTCAGTTTGCGCCCATGCTCCGCCGTGGGTTGTCAGTTTCACACGATATCATTTCCCAAACAATAAGTTATGCTACTTCGCCACCTCTCTGTCATGAACTATCGCAACCTGGCTGTGGCCGACCTCCAGTTTTCGCCCAATGTCAACTGCCTGGTCGGTGCCAACGGCATGGGCAAGAGCAATGTGCTTGACGCGATCTACTATCTGTCCTTCTGCCGAGGATTCGCCAGTGTGCAGGATTCGCTCAATCTTCGGCACGGTGCTGAATACTTCATGCTCGACGGCGAATACGAGCACGAGGAAGGATCGCCCATGCATGTGGTGTGCAGCATGAAGAGCGGTTCGCGCAAACGCTTGAAAATCGACGACAAGGATGTGAAACGCATTTCACAGCATGTGGGACGCATACCTCTCGTGATGATTGCCCCGGCCGATTCCGAGCTGGTGGTGGGCGGAAGCGAGGACCGCCGCCGCTTCCTCGACTCCGTCATCATGCAGCTTGATGCGCCCTATTTGGACGCCCTCATCCGCTACGACCAGGCACTCAAGCAACGCAACGCACTGCTGAAGCAGGAAGAAGAACCCGACGAAGGGCTGATGTCCGTGCTCGAGGACATGATGAGCATGACCGGCAGCCTGATCTACGAGCGCCGCAAAGCTTTCGTCCAGGAGTTCATGCCCTTCTTCACCGATATGTACCACCGCATCTCGGGCGATGCCAATGAGCAGGTCGACATCGTCTACCAGAGCCACGGTGAACGCGGGGAACTCCGCCCGCAACTTGCCTCGTGGCGCGCCAAAGAGCGCATTGTGGGCTATTCGCTCCATGGCATGCACAAGGATGATCTGCTGCTCACGCTCAACGGTTATCCGGTGAAGAAGGAGGCATCGCAAGGACAGCAGAAAACGTTCTTCATCGCCATGAAACTGGCCCAGTACCTCTACCTCAAGCAAAAAGGAGAGCGACGTGTGCCCATCCTGCTCCTCGATGACATCTTCGACAAGCTTGATGCCCGTCGTGTGCAGCGAATCATCGAGTTTGTCAGCGGCAACGCCTTCGGTCAGATTTTCATCACCGACACCCGCCGTGAACACCTCGACCGCATTCTTTCGGCCACACAGCGCGATTACAGCCTCTTTCAGGTGACGGATGGCATAGTCCAGCGTTGCAGTCGTGAAACGGCCGCAGATCAGGTCTAATCGGCCTTCCCAGTCCATTCCAATCCAACAATCGCCTTCCGCGTTATGGAACGAAGAAAATCAGAAGAATTTACCGACGTGCTGCTCCGCTATCTGCGCCAGAGCGGACTTGAAACCCCGCTCAACGAGCATCGTGTCATTGCCATTTGGCCTGAAGTGGCCGGCGAAGTGGTGGGTGAGGTGGCTGCCCGCCTCAGCGAGGCCAGCTACATCCGCAATCAGACACTCCACGTGCGTGTGCGTTCAGCAGTGCTTCGTCAGGAGCTGGTGATGCAACGCACACGACTGGTGCGGGAGTTGAACGAGCGGGTACAGGCGCAAGTCGTCACCGACATTTCTTTCGAATAGCAAAAGAAAGTGCATAGAATCCGTACATTTGCTAAAATCAAGGCGCAATTTCTTTAAAAATGTCTTTCGGAAACATTTTTCTCAAGAAAAGTTTTCTCATCTCGCAGTTAATGCAGATATTTGCCCCGTGCCATCCAGCCTCCACGTCCTGGCAATCCTGCCGAGAATCCTGCTTCCGAAAGGAGCATGGCACGTAATCCATCGAAAAAATCACCCGGCCGTCCTCATGGGCAGCCCCAATCACAAGAAAGTCATGAAACGATTCCTACTATCCAGCCTGTTGGCTTTGGCCACCCTGCTGCCAGCCTTTTCCATGAGCTATGAGGAAGCGCGCCAGCAGGCATGGTTCCTGACCGATAAAATGGCCTATGAACTCAATCTCACCCCCGACCAGTACGACCGGGCCTACCAAATCAACCTCGACTATCTCATGAGCATCCGCACCGCATCCGACTGCGACGGCTACTACTGGCGCTACCGCGATGCCGACTTCCGCTGCGTGCTCTTCGACAGGCAGTACCAGCTCTATGCCACCCTCGACTACTTCTTCCGCCCCGTGCGTTGGGTGCGTTCGGCATGGTACTATCCCGTGTGCGACCACTATCGCATGGGTTACTATTATTTCGACCGTCCAACCGTCTATGTGAGTTATCGCGGCGGCATGTGGAACCGTCGTGGCCACGAAAGCCGCAGCCCCTACTATGCCTATCGTCCCGTCCCGGGCTACGGCATGCGCAATCACTATGCCGACGGTCCGCGTCCCTACTACGGCCGTCCGCAGGGCGGTCGTCCTGGACAGATGCGTCCCGATGACCACCGCCGTCCCGATGGCGGAGGACGTCACGATGCAAATCGTCCAGGCTGGAATGCCGAGCGTCCCTCTGGCGGAAATCGTCCCAACGGCAACCGTCCGCAGGGGTATGACCGAAACAATGGTCGTACCGAAAGCAATGGCTCCTCAACCCCCAATCGGGGCCACAACAATGGAAACCAACGTCCCAGCATGAACCGCGGCAACTCCAATGTTGGTGGATTCCGGCAGGTGGGCAACTCCCCGAGCCGTTCTGGTTCCGCAGCCGCCTCTTCGCGTGGTAACGCTTCCGCGCAACGTGGCTCAAATGGTAGTTCAACGCGTGTGTTCGGCCGTTGATGACACGCCACATGGCCTGCCGAGCATGAATAACAAACACACCTTCAAGGGCTTTGAGAGCATTTGCGCAACACTCCGTTGTGCATTGTTCCCCAAGCCCTTGTTGCTTTCTTGAAATGCATTGCCGAGAAAGCACGATTGCGCTCAATCGAGATGAAAACAAAACAAGATCGTCAACAAATCGGGTAAGAAGATGAATAAACGTCACGCGAATAGCACGATAGAGAGAAAAATGTGTTATCTTTGCCCACAATTGCAAGTAAAAGAAAGCGGATAGTGATTCCCGCACCTTGCTTTGAAGCTCGGTCCGTATACCGACAGTCCCACGTCATTCGGCAGTAAAAGCTTCACTCCATCCGCCAAAACGACAAACATACCTCATAAAAACGACCAGACTTATGGAAACCTACGACAGCCACATGCTGACGGACTTCTATGCCCGTTTCCCCCAACGTCTGCAGCAGGTGCGCGACGTTCTTAAGCGTCCCCTCACTTATGCCGAAAAGATTCTCTACCTCCATGCCGACGATGTGCAGCAATGCGCCGGACTGAAGCGAGGTGCCGACTACGCCCTTTTCCGTCCCGACCGCGTGTGCATGCAGGATGCCACCGCACAGATGGCTATTCTCCAGTTCATCAATGCCGGCTGCACCCGCACAGCGGTGCCCACCACCATCCATTGCGACCATCTGGTGAAAGCCTGTCACGGCGCAGCTGCCGACCTTACGTCGGCCTGTTCAGAAAATGCAGAGGTATACGGCTTCCTGCAATCGGCCGCCCAGCGCTACGGCATCGGGTTCTGGCCGGCAGGAGCGGGCATCATCCATCAGGTGATGCTGGAGAACTACGCCTTCCCGGGCGGCATGATGGTCGGCACCGACTCCCACACCCCCAATGCGGGAGGCCTTGGCATGTTTGCCGTAGGCGTAGGCGGAGCCGATGCTGTCGATGTGATGATTGGGCAGCCATGGGAACTCAAGCTGCCCCGCATCATCGGCGTGCAGCTCACCGGACATCTCAAGGGCTGGGCCACTCCCAAGGATGTCATTCTCCGTCTGGCCGAAATCCTCACCACCAAGGGTGCCACCAATGCCGTTGTGGAATACTTCGGCGAAGGCACACGCAGCCTCTCAGCCACCGGCAAGGCCACCATCTGCAACATGGGAGCCGAAATCGGTGCCACCACCTCCGTCTTTCCCTATGACGACCAGATGT
The DNA here is from genome assembly GCA_036802405.1 of Alloprevotella sp. Classification (GTDB taxonomy): domain Bacteria; phylum Bacteroidota; class Bacteroidia; order Bacteroidales; family Bacteroidaceae; genus Alloprevotella. Next base: position 244 of record DAIRWG010000164.1, on the reverse strand, counting down.
ACTGCTATCTCACGGCTACAGGCCGAACTGGTCTGGCAAGCTTCCTGCAAAGCATAGCTGCCGACCTGCAGGCCGATGCCGAAGTGCAGGCCGATCCCGAGCATCACTACGACCAGCTCATCCGCATCGACCTCTCCACGTTGCGCCCGGCCGTCAACGGCCCCTTTACGCCCGACCTTCGCCACGAACTCGCGGCGTTGGGTCACGATGCCACCCAAAGTGCCTGGCCCATCCCCGTCGACGT
>DAIRWG010000163.1:0-5663 GCA_036802405.1 Alloprevotella sp. | reverse complement strand
CATGACCACGGATTTCGTGGCACAAGCGCTCGGCATGACCGCAGACGAGGTGCGCGACTTGCAGAAACAGGAATAGCATGCCCTGCATTCCCCTGGCCGTGAAGAAACCATATCTTGCCAACCAATAGCCGGCACGTGCTCCCGCCATTCCAATGAAGCCCCACTGCGGAATGACGGGAGCACGTCAGCATTTCACCCTTTATCGCATTTTCAAAACGCAACGTTTCAGCCCCACCTGCACATGAACCGCAAGTCCATTCCCCGCCTTTTCATCTCGTCGCTCATGGCGCTGACGATCGTGCTGGCTGTGGCCACTGCAGCCGACCCCGACAGGCGACGCACCTCCCGAAGCCTGCAACCCGTGTCGGCCTGCGCTGCCACCGACAACATGCTCTCGTCGCTCAACGTGACGGCCTTCGCCGAGGACAGCCTCGGACGCATCTGGATCGGCACTTCTGCCGGCATCAACGTCTACGACGGGGAGTCCTACCTGCAGTTCTTCCACGACACGGCCGACTCCACCGCCCTGCCCGACGACTACATCAACGCCCTCAGCCGCGACAGCCGAGGACGCATCTGGGTGGGCACACAAAACGGGGTGGCCCTCTCCATCGGGGGCGGACGGTTCCGACGTTTCCGCCTGCCCGCAACCGACTGCAACGTGGTGCAGCTCACCCCCGCCCCCGACGGGACGGACCGCATGGTGGCCACGACCGACAACCACGGCAACCGTCATGCCTACCTCATCAGCCCGGCCGAGGGTAACCAGGCCAAGCCCTGCCCCTCCGTGCCGGCCGAGGAAAAGAAAACGGAAGTGCCCGATGCCCCCTTCAGCCTCAGCAAGCCACAGGCACTCGTGGCCTGCACCTTCCGCGACAGCCGCGGCAACGTGTGGGTGGGATTCCGCCATGCGGGCTATCAGGTGGTGGCTCCCGGCCTGACGGCCTTCAAGCGGGCCAATGCCAATGCCCTGGCACGGGCCACGCAAGGGCGCGACGTGACCGGTCTGGCCCAAGTGGGGCGCTGCGTGCTGGCCGCCACCACGCTGCGGCTCCTCGTCTACGACACCTCCACGGGCCACGTGGGCGAAACCTTCTTCGCGCACCTGTTCGACAGTGTGCCCGAGGCACACGACGGGCGCTGCGACCTCGTGCCGGCCGACAGCAGCCACGTGTGGCTCGTGGGCAGCCGCCAAGTGCTGTTCTGCTCGGTGCAGGGCCACCGGCTGAAAGTGGAAGCCAAAGCCTTCGGAGCATCCGACACGCTCACGCGCCTCGGAGCCGGAACGGCAGCCGGTGGCGGACTCTACGCCAGCAGCAGCCGCGGCCTGCTGCATTTCGCCCCCCATGCCCATGCTCCGCAATGCCTCGCAACGGGACACTTAGGGATGGACGAGGAAACGCAGCTCGCCACCTTGCACGACGGGCGCATCCTGCTGTTCATGAAGAACCTCCGCATCGCCATCTATTCCCCACGCAGCCGGTCGGTGCAGACAATAGCCGACAGCAGCCGCATGGGCGGCAATGCCGACCCGGCCTTTGCCTACGAGGATTCGCACGGCACGGTGTGGCTGGGCACGAAGCGTTCGGGACTGTTCCGCCTGCACCTGCCTTCAGGGCGAATCGAACGCACAAGCTTTCTCGACGACGTGCACATACAAGCCGTGGCTGAGGACGCACACGGCCAACTGTGGTTCACCACACTCAAAGACGTGGTGAGCTACTCCCCGGCCACACAAACGGCCCGGCGCCATCCGCTTCTCGCGCCGGAACCCTCCGCCGGACACCGCCAGTATTTCGACAAAGCCATCACAACCACCCCCGACGGCAGCATCGCATTCGGCAGTTCCGACGGATGCTTCTTCACCGATGCAGCCGCCGCACTGTCCCCCGATCCGGCCCATGCCCCAAAGTCCGGCAGCATCCGCCTTTGGGGCCTCAGCGTGGCCACTGCCGACAGGCGGCAGCGCTTCGTGCTCAACGGCCCCGTGGCCCGCGATTCGCGCCTCACCTTCAGCCACGACCGCAACACGCTCACCCTGCACTTTCTCCATCCCGACCTGACGCACCAGGCGGCACGGCTGTTCCAGTGGAAACTGGAGGGATACGACCAGCAATGGCAGGCCCCCACCATGCGCCATGAGGCCACTTATGCCAACCTCGCGCCGGGCACCTACACCTTCCGCCTCCGGCTGCTCGAATCGAGCACACTGCCACCGGCCGACGAAGTGGCCGTCAGCATCTGCATCCGGCCGCCCTGGTGGGATTCGGCCGCTGCCTGGCTCGGCTATGCGCTCTGCGCGCTGGCCCTCTTGGCTTACGTCAACCACCTCTACCTGCGCCTGCGCGTGGGACGGCTGAAGCTCGACCACGCCCGCCACGAACGGGAACGCGAGCAGCACATCAACGAGATGAACATGGACTTCTTTGCCAACATCTCCCACGAGTTTCGCAACCCCATCACCCTTATTGCCGGGCCGCTGCTCTCGCTCCGGCACGATGCTTCGCTGCCGGATGCCGTGCAGCGCACGCTCGCCCACGTGTGCATCAGCGTCAACCGCATGCTGCGCCTCATCGACCAGATGCTTGACTTCAACCAGCTCGAAACGGATGCCCTGCGCCTGCGCGTGACTCCGGCCGATGCCGAAGCACAGCTCCGCACCCTCGCAGCGGCCTTCGCCGAAACGGCCCGTGTGCGCCACATACGCCTCGAGGTCAGCACCATGACCGACGGGGGCGAAACGTGGACGGATGCCGACAAACTGGAGAAGATCGTGAGCAACCTCTTCACGAACGCCCTCAAGCACACCCCCGACGGCGGATGCATCCACCTCACGCTGCAAGTGGGCCACGAGGAGGGCGAAGGCAACACGCGCACCCTGCGCTGCGGGGTGGAGAACAGCGGGTCGCACATCCCGGAGGAGCGCATCGCCGATGTGTTCAAGCGCTACTACCAATGCGCCGCCGCTGCCGACACGCACCACTACGGATGGGGCACCGGCATCGGACTCTACTACGTGCGCCGCCTCGTCGGCCTGCACCACGGCACCATCATGGTGAGCAACACCCCCGAAGGGGTGCTCTTCCGCTTCACCCTGCCAGCCGATGCCCAGGCCTACACGTCCGACGAGCGCAACCGCGAAGCCCACACCGCCATGCAGCTTCCCGTGGACTGTCCGCCGCCCGCCGCGGCATCCGGGTCATCACCCGCCTCAGGAGCACCGGCCGAGGGGCGCAAACGCCTGCTCATTGTCGACGACGACACCGACGTGGCGCAATACGTGCGCTCGATCTTTGCCCCCCACTACGAGGTGGTCAACCGCTACTCGGCCGAAGAGGCCCTGGCCGACCTGGCCGACATCCAGCCCGACATCGTGCTGAGCGATGTGGTGATGGGCCGCATGTCGGGCTATGAATTCTGCGCACGCATCAAGGCCGACCTCATGCTCAGCCACATTCCCGTGGTGATGGTGACGGCCAAGTCGGACATGAGCGAGCAGGTGAACGGCCTGCGGCAGGGTGCCGTGGCCTACGTCACGAAGCCTTTCGACCCTGCCTATCTGCAAGCCATCGTGGCCGCCCAGCTGAACGGCATCGACACGCTGCGCCGCCAGCTGGGCCAAAGCACCGCCACCGCCAACATGCCGGAAACGGCGGCCGATGCCCTTGCCGAGCCCGACCGCCGCTTCATGGACGAGCTCTACGCCCTGATGGAGCGCCGCTCGGCCGAAATGGACCTCAACGTGGCCACCGTGTGCCACGACCTGCTCATCAGCCAGTCGAAGTTCAACTACAAGCTCAAGCAGCTCACCGGCGACACGCCGGGCACCTTCTTCCGCAAGTACAAGCTCAACCGCGCCGCACAGATGCTGCGACAGGGCGACCACACCGTGGCCGAGGTGGCCATGCTCACGGGATTCGCCACGGCGGCCCACTTCTCCGTAGCTTTCAAGAAGCAGTTTGGCGTCAGCCCCAGCGAATGGCGCGAGAAGGCCTGACGGGGGGAGAGGGGGAAAAGGGGCCGGCGGTGTCAATACATCCCCAGCCAGAAGTGGTAGGCATAGCTGATGGCGAGGCCCGCCACGCAAGCCGTCACCACATGCACCAGTCCGGGCATCATGAAGGAATGGTTGAGCAGATACTTGCCGATCACCGTCGTGCCCGAACGGTCGAAGTTGACGGTGGCAATGTCGGAAGGATAGTTGGGGATGAAGAAATAGCCGTAGACCGAAGGCATCACGCCCAGCAGCACCCATCCGTCGATGCCCAAGGCATAGGCCAGCGGAAGCATCGACACCACCACGGCCCCCTGCGAGTTGATGAGCACCGACACGAAGAAGAAGGCCAACGCAATCGTCCAGGGACAGGCCTTCACCAGGTCGGTGAGCATCGTCTGGATTTCCGCCTGATAGTTGGCAAAGAACGTGTCGCTCATCCAGGCAATGCCGTAGATGGCCACCACGGCCACCATGCCGTTTTGCCACACGGCTCCCGCAATGGCCTTCTTGGGCTTGGCCTTGCAGCAGATTACCATCAGTGCGGCAGCCGAAATCATCGTGATCTGGATGACGATGTTCATCGACAGCGGCTCTCGCACCGCCTCCGTCACGCCGGGCACCACCACACCGGCCTTCACGAGCTGCTTCACCGTTTGCTCCACGCCGGCCGCAACCGTCACCGACTGCGGACCGCCGGCCACGGCCGTCACCTTCTCATAGGTGGGCAGGAGGTTCACCCCCAGCATGCTGCAGAGCGAGATGGCCACGATCACCGCCAGCGCACCAAGGAAGATGTAGACCGCCCGCTTGCTCTCGGGCGCAATCACGCGGTCGAGCGTCGTGGCCGTGGCCCCATACACATAGGCCCGCTGCACGGGGTCGCTGATGAGGGCTTGGAACTTCGGGTCCTTGTCGAGGTCGAGCCCGCGGTGCCAGCTGGCAGCCACGGCACAGAGGATGCCCACCACGCAGGCCGGAATGGTGACAAGGATGATCTGCACGCCCGTCACGTGGAAACCGTTGTCGATGCTGATGGCCGAGAAGGCCACCACCGCCGCCGCAATGGGCGAGCAGGTGATGCCGATCTGCGAAGCAATGCTTGCGATGCCGCACGGGCGTTCGGGGCGGATGCCCTTTTTCAAGGCAATGTCGCAGATGATGGGCATGAGGGTGTACACCACATGGCCCGTGCCCACCAGCATCGTCAGCAGAAACGTGGTGAAAGGTGCCAGCACAGTGATGCGTTCGGGATGGCTGCGCAGGATGCGCTCCGCAATCTGGATCATCCAGTCCATGCCGCCCGATGCCTGCAGCATGCCCGCGCAGGTGACGGCCGCAATGATGATGTAAATCACGTCGGTGGGCGGATTGCCCGGTTTCAGATGAAAGGCAAACACCAACAGGGCCAGTCCGATGCCCGAAATGGCGCCCAGTGCCAGGGAGCCGTAGCGTGCTCCCACCCAGAGAGCCACCAGCACAACGAGCAGCTCGATGATCATGAGTAAGGTCATAAACTTAAGGAGTAAAAAGAGAAAGAGATAAATGTGTGTGTGAAATGAATCGGGAAGGAAGGCTCCAAGCCGATTCTGCCGCAAAGGTAGGCAGCGGGGCCAAGAATCCCTTTCGTTTAATCGCAAACGGCTTTCGAAAAACCGCAAATCGGCCT
>DAIRWG010000162.1:0-5687 GCA_036802405.1 Alloprevotella sp. | reverse complement strand
TTATGGAAAAAATATTGGGGCACGCAGCGGAAATGCGCGTACCCCAATCTCGGTTTGTGCGCCCGTCAGCCGCGGGCGACTTGTGTAATGGGTGACGATTAATGACCCGGCTGAAATGGTGGGCATGGCCCGCTATTCTGGGCCATGCGATTGTCAAAGAAACTTGAGGTTGAATGAATGAATAGCAGTTAAGGCAAAGGTGATAACATTTTTGTAATTATGCAAGAAAATCAAGTAAATATTTTCAGCAGATCTCCGGCATCAGCACCCGTGCATAGCTCCCGTTCTTCACCATCTGCCGCCAGCGCTCGCTCTGCCGCCAGCGCTTCTTGATGCGCAGTTTCTCCACGTGGCCTTCGATGGTCACGTACCGCCACCACTCCGCGTGCATCTCCTTCAGCAGCCGCCTGCGGATGCGGTAGCTCCGGTGGTGTCGCATCAGACCCAGATAGGAGTTCATCGACGAGACGAAGGCTTCGAGATTCGGCAGTGCTTGGCCTTCTGCCGCCAATCGGTTGAAGTGGCGCAGGCAATCCACCCATCGCCCACGCGTGCGGTTGCCGATGTACGTGCGCCCCGGCTGGATGTACGCACCCACATAGAGCACACCATGGCGCACCGGCTGTACGTAGATTTTCTTCGGATGCAGGCGGATGCGCAGCTGCTCGCGCAGGAAGCCGCGGAACCGGGGTATCAGCCGCACCACATCCTCGCGCCGTGGCATCACCACCACGAAGTCATCCACGAAGCGCACGTAGTCCGTGATGCCCTGCCGCCGCATGAAGTCGTCGAAGGCCGAGGCGTAGAAATTGGCCATCAGCTGAGAAGGAAGGTTGCCGATGGCGCAGCCCTTGCCTTCGGGCTGGGAGAAGAGCGTCTTGCGCGGAGGAATGTCGAGCCATGCGCTCCGCGGACTGCGCAGCAAGCAGCTGTCCTGCGGGCGGTGGAAGATGATCGTGCGTGTCACCCACAGCACCGCATCGAGGTCAGCACCGCGGTAGCGGCTGCGCATGAATTCGTCCATCATCTCCCAGAGCACCTGCTGGTCGATGTTCATGAAGTAGCCCTCGAAGTCGAACTTGCCCACCCACCAATCAGGGTGTGCATCCACCATCCGCTGCACTGCCTCCACGGCCTTCAGCGTGCCTTCACCCCGGCGGCAGTTCTTGCTCACGTTGCCCTGCTCCGTGAAGAGGTCCTCCAGCAGCGGGTTCACGCGCAGCGCCCACCAGTGGTGCACCACGCGGTCCGCGAAGTCGGCAGCGAATACTTCCCGTTTCACCGGCCACCGCACCACGAAGCACTTGCTCCGCCCGGGCACGTACCGTCCGCTCCGCAGCTCCAGCCACAGCCGCCGCAGTTCCTCCTCGTATCTCCCCATGAAGGCCAGGCAGTCGCGGCTCGACAGCTTGGCCTTCAGGCAGTCTTCGAAAGCCTCCACCAGGCTCTCCAGCGTGATGTCGTAGGCAATGGGTCCATCTGCGGAAGAACACTCGCACACAGGCCGCACCCTGTTACGGTTCGTACGGTTGTTCGTGTTCGAGTTCCCGTTGTTCAGGTTCACGTTCCAACTGTTCGTCGAGGACGTTTGTGGCCACTCCGGTGCGGCTTGCACCGCACGCTCACTTTGCCCGTCGGGGTTCATGTCGTTCTTCATTCTGGATTGGGATGAATGGGAGGAAGCCCCGCAGGCGGGCCACCCAGATAAACCTTCTTGCTGCTCACTCCCCGCCACCGTGGCGGTCGGGGACTCCGGCTCCGGCCCGGCATCTCATTGCAGGGCATCACTCCGATGCCCTGCGCCAGGCCGTGGCTTGCGCACCGATCTCACCCGCCAGGGCGAGAAGTTCTGCGAATCGGCCCACGTCGATCAACCGACGGTCTCGCATCAGCCGCATCATCAGGCGCAGACTTCCGAAGCGTATGGCAAACTGGCGCAGAAGCCCCACCCGGCCGCCGCGGTCCATGTTGGCCGCCTGGATTAGCTCGCAGCACTCCAGCGCCGTCATCATCAGCCGTTCGCCGAAGGCATACTTGTAAGCCTTCGGCAGCCGGTCCTTCGCGTCGAGTAGCAGGTTCAGCAGTGCGTACATCTGCTTGTATATATGGAGTTCTTCAGCCAGTGCCATACTTACTGCATTTTTTAAGGGTTAAAGAGATAAAGGGATAAAGAGGTGAAGGGATTGGGCAGGTTTATTCTGCGGAAGAACACTCGCACACAGGCCGCACCCTGTTACGGTACGGACGGTAGTTCGTGCCCGAGTTCCCGTCGAGCAGGTACACGCTCCAACTGTACGCCGAGGACACCTCCGTGCTGCTCCAGTACCATTCCAGCAGGAGCAGGTTCTCGCTCGTGAACATCCGCGTGAGGAAGGCATTGATCTCCACGCGGTATTCCGCCACGAGGCGCAGCTCCGCTATGGACGGCAGGTACCACTGGTTGCGGTCCTCGTCCGCCGCCTTGTAGTTCCACGCCGCCTCGCAGGCCGGCGCACCGCTGATGTTCTGGCTGTCCGTCTTGCCCGCACTCTGGTCGATGGCCGCCTTCGTGTCCGCCTGCCCGGAGGTGATGCCGTAGAGGCCTGTGGAGTTGCTGCCGTAGTTCTGCACACCCTTCAGGTCCGTGCCGTAGCAGCCGAATGCGAAGGTCAGACCGCCGTCCGCATCCTTCACGTTGTCCTTCGCCAGGATGAAGCACCGCTTCCGTGCGCGGATGCGCACACCGATCTTCACGTAGCGGCTCTTCGTGTTCGCGCTCATCGCGTTCCACTCGTCCTCCGTGAAGAACACGTTTGCGCCGTCCGCCTTCCGCACGCAGGCCAACGTCAGGTCGCGCAAGCCACCGCACCAGCGTACGTAGTCCGCCATCGTCTCCAGGGACGTGCCCATATTGATTTCCGTGAATCCTTCCGCGTGGAAGGCATCCACCATCGCTTGCTTGTTCATGCGCGCAAGCATCGCATCCTGTAAAGCTGTCATTGTCGTAAAGTGAATGTTGAGCGTTAGACTTCATCGCACACAGGGCGCACGCGCCGTTTCTCGCTGTAATTCGTGGCATAGATGGTGCAAGACGATATATTTACGGCCCATTTCGAACTGGCGTCCCACACCGTGCTTCCCCAGTATTCCGCACCGGAGAGCAGTGCGTCCGAGCCCCAGAAGTGGCTGAAGGCCGCGTTGATCTGCGTGCGGTAGCGGTAGCACACGATGAGCACGCCCGCACCCGGCAGGTGCCAGTCGCTCTCGTCGTCCAGCGCATCGCCGTCCTCGCGGCGGTACGAGTGGTAGGCCGCCGCACGTTCGGCAGCCGGAGCCTGCGTCAGGGTCGGCACGCTGTCCGAGGCCACGGCAGAGAGGATGAGCCGCGTGTTCTCCGCGCCGGCGAAGTCGCTGTACAGTTCGCCGCATCCGCGGCCCGGCAGGTCGGGCACGGCAGCTGCCGCATTGGCCCAGCTCATCGTGCTCTCGCCATCCGCACTCTTCACGTCCGTCGGGGCCAGCACAAAGGAGTGGCCCAGCGCACGTACGCGCAGCCCCCGCATCAGGAAGAGCTGCTTGTTCTGGTTCGTCAGCGAGTCCCACTCGCTCTCCGTGAAGTACCAGTGCGAGCCGTCGCTCACACGCTGGCACGCCAGCGTGATGTCGAGCAGTCCGGCAGCCCATTTGATGCGTTTGCCAAACTCGGCTGCGCGCGAATGTTCCGTCACGCCCTGCATGCCTGCCTCCGTGAAGGCTGCCGCCAGCGCGCGCTTCGACTGGCGCAGCAGAGTGATGCTTTGTTCGTTGTTCATTGCTTGTTGATTAAGTCGTTGATGTCCATGTTCTCTTCTCCGAAGTGCTGCAGATAGTCCTCGTAGGTCTCGCCGTTGAAGTACTGCAGGTGCGTGCCGATGTTGGCGAGTGTCACCGTGTCCACCTCGGGCGCATCGCTCGTCTCGCCGCAGGTCAGCTCGCCGTCCACGAATCGGATGTAAGCCTCCAGCGCGATGACGATACTGATGCCCGTGATGCCCTCCTCGATGGCCCTCACTTCGGTGTCCTCGCGCAGCAGCGTGAGTTGGTACTCCGTCTGCACCACAGGTTTGCTGACGGCAGCACTCTGGTCATCGATGCCGCCCACACCGTCCGTGATGAGCTTCAGCAGTTCCGCACCGTCACCGCTTGCCGTGTCCGCCACGACGCGCAGCGTCTTCACCGCCGTGCAGCGGGAAAGGAGCGACTGCCACCCGATGTTCGGGCACTGCTCCACGGTGAGGCTCGTGATGCTGTCCGCACCTTCGAGCACCAGCCCTTCGTCCGTGAGCTGCTGCAGGTACTGCAACTGGAGCGTGGTGAGCGTCTTCGGCAGCGTGAGCGAAGCGACGGGCGCGCCCTTGCACAGTGTCACGCTCTGAAGGTTCGTGCCTCCCGCATCGAGGCTCTGCAGCAGCGGTTGCCCGCTCAGGTCCATGGCACCCTGCGTGCCCGCAGTCGAAGCCTGCGTCTGTCCGTTCACGTTGATGGTGCGGAGCTGGGCGCAGGATGACAGGGAGAAGTTCCATGCAGAGGAGGAAGCCCTGCTGCCGCTCGGCACGTGCGCATCGAGCACACGCAGCGCACGGCACTGGTTGAGGTTCATCGTACCGCTCAGCACCGAGCAGGCACCCGTCAGGTCGAGTCCACGCATACGGCTCGCGCCATAGATGCGGATGGGGTCGTTCACCGTCAGCGCGCGGCTGATGCTCAGCGTACACTGCCCGCCCTCCGGCACGCGCCCCGTGGTGCCCAGCTTGGCATTGTTGTTCGTGCCCCAACCGAAGTAGTACTCATCGGAAGAGGTGATCACTATCTTCGAGGCTGCCTGCGAGGCGGAGCGCGTGAGGTAGGCATCCACCATGTCCGCCTGCCAGCCCGCCAATCCCCACCGCGCATCGAGCAGGGCGTAGCGGTTGTCGATGAAGTGGTTGCGGTGCATCTCCGAAGAACCGTTCTCGGCATACATGTAGTAAGCCTTCTCGGTGGTGACGATGCCACCCCGGTTCACCTTCGTGCCTACCGTTTCGGGCAGGATGTACTTCATCTCGCCCGAACGGTTGTAGATGCGGGCGCACCAGTTGCCCATCTGCTCCTCGTTGAGCACCTGCTTCACGCGTTCGGGAGTGAGCCTGCGGCGCAACTGCTCCGCGTAGGTGGTGAGCCAGTCCTCGCAGTTGGCCAGCAGCAGGCACCACAGCACCGAATCGTGGCCCTCGAAAGCATACTTCGACTTCTCGGCATCCCAAGTATCTCGGCTCATGTTGTAGAGGTACTTCAGCATCGAGTCGTTGCGCTTGCCGAACTGGCAGTCGCCGTCATAGTAGGTGAACCACCACACCAAGCCGTCCCAGGTGCGCAGGATCATGTTCTTCACGCGCTGATCGACCATGGCATCGTAGTCCGTCAGCAGATACCACAGGCAGAGGTTGGCCACGTTGAAGTACTGGGCCACTTCCGTGCGGAATTTCGTGCTCCTGTACGTGGACAGGCCCTTGTAAAAGAAAGAAGAGCCGAAGCATTAGTGTCCGGCTCCTCTTTTTTAGTGGGTTCTCGTTTGAGGATGAGCGAGAGGGGGGAGGGTGATCACTGGCGCCTGCGCAGCAGCACGTCGACATACCCGGCCAGGCCTAAGGCCGATCCGGCGTAGATGAGGCACTGGGCGAAGATCCAGC
>DAIRWG010000161.1:0-5733 GCA_036802405.1 Alloprevotella sp. | reverse complement strand
CGGGCTGGAGTATTGAACGTATGATACGAGAAGAAGCTAAAAGCCAAAACCTTTCAATTCGGAGTAATAGCTTTTAGCTTCTTCTTTAGGAAAGTGAGCGGAGAGTGCCGTCAAGACGGTTTTCCCCGGTCAGGTCATTTTTGCTGGCGGCGGTTCTGCACTTCCTGCTGCTTGCGGAGCATTTCCTCCTGCTGCTTCTGGAGGGCCTCCAGGCGTGCTGCCAGTCCGCTGGGCTTCTTGTTGGGATTGTGCTTGTTGGCCTCATAGTTGGCCTCGAGCTTGGCCAGCAGTTTCTGGTCGTCGGTCGTCTTGCGCAGGTACCACATGGTGAGTGCGCTGAAGAGGAGCGAGATGAAGTAGTAGTAGTTCAGACCGGAGGAATACTTGTTGAACATGAAGAAGAAGAACAGCGGCATGAGCATCATCATCCATTGCATCATCTTCATCTGTTCGGCCTGTTCGCCCGACATCGTTTCACGCTGCTGACGCATGGTCATGAAGCTGTAGAGCAGGTTGGTGGCGCAGAAGAGCAGACAGAACAGGCTCAAGTGGTTGCCGATGCCCCAGATGTCGGCATTCCAGCTGATGAGGCTGTCGTAGGTCGAAAGGTCCTCGGCCCACAGGAAACTCTGCTGGCGCAGCTCGATGGCGTTAGGCACAAAGTTGAACATCGCAATCCAGATGGGCATCTGGATAATCATAGGCAGGCATCCGCCCATGGGGCTCACGCCATACTGCGAATAGAGCGACATCGTTTCCTGCTGACGCTTCATGGCATCCTCCTGCTTCGGATACTTCTTAGCTATCTCATCGATTTTGGGCTTCAGCACGCGCATCTTGGCGCTGCTGAGGTAACTCTTGCGGGTGGGCACATACACGATGGCGCGGAGCAGCAGCGTGATGAGCAGCAGCACAATGCCCATGGGCAGTCCCAAACGGGTGAGGAAGTCGAACACATAGAGCGTGAAGAAACGGTTGATCCACTTCACGATCGGCCAGCCCAGATAGACCAGTCCCTGCAGGTCGTTGTCGTGGGCCGACACCTTGTAGTCGTCCATCGACTGCAGCAGACGGTAGTTGTTGGGGCCGAAATAGAATTGGAACTTCGTGGGCTGGGCCCCCGAAGCATCGAAGGAGGCATTCATGTCGGCATGATAGGCCTTCAGGTATTTGCCGCTTTCATCGAGCTGCTCGCTCTTGAGGTTCACGTCCTGCAGCGGGGTGGCCGACATGAGCACGGCGCTGAAGTATTGGTTCTTGAAGGCAATCCAGTCGACACTGCCTTCAGCCTTTTCTTCCTCAGTGCTGTTTTCCGAGAGCTTGTGCGTGTCGTCGTCATGCTGCTTGTAGGTCAGCGTGGAGTACATGTTCTCGAAGTAGAAGCCCTTTTCGTGCTGGGCCACGCGGTCGTTCCACTCCATCTGGAGCACATTGTTCTTGCTCGGCAGGTAGGGCTGGAGACCTTTCGTCTTGACCGTGAAGTTCACCAGATAGTTGTCGGGCAGGAGCTGGTATTCCAGATCGAGCGTGGCACCGTTCTCCGCCTGCAGGCGCATGGTGACGGTGCTGTCGGTGGCATTGACGGGAGTGAAGTAATAGTTAGAGAAGTCGATGCTGCCCGTCTTTGTGTCCATCACGAGGTTGAGGTTGGCATCTTTGGCAGAGTAGAGCAGCAGGGGCACGTTTTTGTTGTCCTTGAAGTCGCTGTAGCTCTTGTACTCGTTGAGTCTTACTTCTGAGATTACGCCACCTTTGTTGCTGATCTTTACGTTCACCTTGCCGTTGTGCAAGGTGACGTCCTGCTGCTGGCCTTGCGTGGCCGCATAGAACAGGTTGGTGCTGTCGATGGCAGCCTTTGCTGCCAGTTGCTTGGCTGCAGGGTCGTTGCCGTCAGCTGCAGCGGGTGCTTTCGGGGTGGTCTGTTCGGTGGGTGCATTGCCTTGCATTTGTCGCTCCTGGTTGGTGTTGTACCAGCTGAAGCCGATGAGCACGGCTGCACACAGAACAAGTCCGATGATTGTGTTTTTATCCATTTTGTTGTTTGAAGGGTTCCCTCCGCACGGGGCGGAGGGAATGCTTTAGTTTACTTGTCAGTCTTTGTGCTCGATGGCCGCCTTCACAAAGTTGAGGAACAATGGATGGGGCTTCAGCACGGTGCTGGAGTATTCGGGGTGGAACTGGGTGCCGACATACCATTTCATGGTCGGAATCTCCACGATTTCCACCAAGTCGGTGTCGGGGTTCACACCCACGCACTGCATGCCCGCCTTTTCGTATTCCTCGCGGAAATCGTTGTTGAACTCATAGCGGTGGCGATGGCGCTCGCGAATCAGTTCCTTGCCGTAGATTTCGCGCACGCGGCTGCCTTCGCGGAGCTGGCATTCGTAGCCACCCAGACGCATGGTGCCGCCCATGTTGGTGATGTTCTTCTGGTCTTCCATGATGTCAATCACGTTGTGCGGGGTCTTGGAGTCCATTTCGATGGAGTTGGCATCGGCATAGCCGAGCACGTTGCGTCCGAACTCGATGACCATCATCTGCATGCCGAGGCAGATGCCGAAGGTGGGCACATCGTGCTCGCGGCAGTATTGGGCTGCCAGAATCTTGCCTTCGATGCCGCGTTGTCCGAATCCCGGGCAAATCACATAGCCGTCCATGCCGGCCAGCATGTCGGCCACGTTGCCGGCATTGATCTTCTCGGAGTTGATGAAGTGGCACTTCACTTTCCGGTCGTTGTACGTTCCGGCCTGCGAGAGGGCTTCGAGAATGCTCTTGTAGGCATCCTGTAAGTCGTATTTGCCCACCAGGCCGATGTTGATCACTTCTGTGGCTTTGTGACGGCGCTCGAGGAAGGAGCGCCAAGGGCCCAATCCCGGAGTTTCGCCCACGGGCATGTCGAGCTTGCGCAGGATGGTGGCATCCAATCCCTGCTCCTGCATGCGGAGGGGCACTTCGTAGATGGTAGGCATGTCGAGGCTCTGAACCACGGCATCGGGTGAAACATTACAGAAATTGGCAATCTTGCGTCGGAGGTTGGCGTTCAGCTCATGTTCGGCGCGCAACACGAGCACATCGGGCTGGATGCCCAGACTTTGCAGTTCCTTCACGGAGTGCTGGGTGGGCTTCGTCTTGAGTTCACCTGCTGCAGCGAGATAGGGCACATAGGTGAGGTGCACACACACGGCATTCTTGCCCAGTTCCCATTTCAGCTGGCGGATGGCTTCGAGGAAGGGTTGGCCTTCGATGTCGCCCACCGTGCCGCCGATTTCGGTGATGACGAAGTCGTATTTGTGCTTCTTGCCCATGTAGAGCATGTCGCGCTTGATTTCGTCGGTGATGTGGGGAATCACCTGAATGGTCTTGCCGAGATAGTCGCCGCGGCGTTCCTTGTCGATCACGCTTTGGTAGATGCGCCCGGTGGTGAAGTTGTTGTAGCGGGTGGTCTGGATTCCCGTGAAACGCTCGTAGTGTCCGAGGTCTAAGTCTGTTTCCTGCCCGTCGTCAGTCACGTAGCATTCCCCATGCTCATAGGGGTTGAGCGTACCGGGGTCGATGTTGATGTACGGGTCAAACTTTTGGATTGTGATGTTGTATCCACGGGCCTGCAGCAGTTTGCCAATGGATGCTGCGATGATGCCCTTTCCCAAGGAGGAAGCCACGCCTCCTGTCACGAAGATGTACTTAGTCTCTGACACGTTAGTTACTTGTTTAAGTTTGTGTTACTAATGTTTCAGCTCGCAAAGTTACAAATTTTGCGTTATTCCTCACGCACGACCTACGAATTTATTGAAAATGAGTGGCATTTTGGGCCTTTCTGTTTCAGAAAGTGGCGTGGTATTGCCACAAAGTGGTTGGAAGCCGCGGCTTCCGGCCGTGGGCTTGGGGATGCCTTGCCTGTTTGCCGCTAAGTGGCGTGAAGACCTCGTGGTGGAGTTGGTTTACCACGAAGTGCCACGAATGGACACGAAGCCTTGCGGCGGAGTGTGTGTTACCACGAAGTGCCACGAAGGACCGCGAAGCCTTGCGGCTGTAGGCTTAGTAGTGTGGAAAAATCACATCTGCAGTTTTTACGTTTCGCCTTTGGTGTGTGCTTTGACTCGTCTGCAAGTTTTCCCATGCACCGCGGTGAAAAAGTCCCAGACTTTGTTCAAATTCTACCACGGTGCCGTAAAAATTCTACCGCGGTACCGTAATTACTCTACCACGGTGCTGTAAACGATGGCATCAATTCATACACTTGGCTGGTGTCGGGCCAAGCCTTCTGCCTTCACCGCCTTCTCGCGCGCGTGCGCGTTACAGGGAATTGCGCAAGTTGCTGTCACCTGTCACTTTCTCTTTCTTGAAACCTCGTTTCAGAGTAACAAAATGTCACTTGTGGAGGTGCAACAACAAGTCCCTTAAAAGTTTGAACAAGTCGGGGACTTGTCGAAACTCTTAAGGGACTTGTTCAAATTCCAAAGGGACTTTTTCCTGCCTTGGAATAGTCTGTCAAAATGTCACATTGCAGGTGCTAAATGGGATAATTGCCATTCGGTCGGGGAAAAGTGACAGCGTGACGGCAAAAAATGTGATTACAAGTGGGGGGGGTAACCCCGTGGGTACTTTGCCTGGTAAACGATTTTGCTGTCACTTTTTCTTTGTTGTAGTCTTCTTGCTCGTAGATGCCTTCTTGGAGCTTGTGGCTTTCTTCGTTGTGGTGGCTTTTTTGCCAGTGCTCGTCTTGCTTGAGGTTGTGATGGGCTTGTAATACTTCAGCGCCTCGGGCATCCACTTCTGAATGTCGGCAATGCGCTTCGAGTCGGAAGGGTGGTCGCTGAGGAAGGCCGGAGTGGTGTTTTGCGAGCTGGCGGCCATGCGTTGCCAGAAGCTGGTGGCCACGTTGGGGTCGTAGCCGGCCATGGCGGCAAAGATCAGCCCCATATGGTCGGCTTCGCTTTCGTTGCTGCGCGAGTAGTGCAGACTGCTGAATTTGCTGCCCAGGCCGAACACGTTCTGTGCAATGGCCGTCGTGTTGGCGCTGGCACCTGAGGAGGAAAGCACGGCACCGAGGATTTGCGAACCCGTCTGGGCGCGCATTTGTTTGGAAATCTGTTCGGCCGAATGCTTTGCCACGGCATGGGCGATTTCGTGACCAAGCACGATGGCCAGTGCGCCTTCGTTTTGCGTGATGGGCAGGATGCCTTCGTACACCACGATTTTGCCTCCAGGCATGCAGAAGGCATTGGCAGAGTTGTCCTGCACGAGATTGAATTCCCACGAATAGTTCTTCAGTTCATCCGCCTGGTTGTGTTCGCGCAGATACTGTTCGACGGCACTGGCCAAGCGCTGGCCGACGCGCTTCACCATGGCCGTGTTGGTGACATTGGTGGAAGGCTTGGCCGTCTTCATGTAGTCGGTGTATTCCTGGTTGCTGAGGCTGAGCACCTGTTCGTCGCTCACGAGGAGGTGTTGCTTGCGGCCAGTGACGGGCACCGTGCTGGTGGTGCCGCAGGAGGCCATGAGAAGCGTGGCCAGCAGAGTGGCCATCATCGTTTTGAGGTGTTTCATTTTTTCTTCTTTTTGCAGTTTGGCAAAAGGTTCGCTGCTCAATGGGGAAGCATTTCCACCATTGGGCAACGAACCTTCAGTGAGAATGAAGAATGAACGGTGCCGAAGCATGCCATTCTTCATGGATTAGGCATTAGTTGAACCAGCGTACGTAGCAGAAGTCCTGACGGTTGGGCAGGTTGGAGT
>DAIRWG010000160.1:0-5796 GCA_036802405.1 Alloprevotella sp. | reverse complement strand
GTCGGTGAAGGGGTTGATGAATCGTCCCATGGTGCAAACGGTTGTAGTGATGATGCAAAAGTAAGAAAAAGATTTGGATTGTGCCAAATGTTGTGGTGGGTGATGCTTGCGAGGCCATGTCCGATGAATACTTTCGCAAGTTTGGCGCAGTGGATCACCTGTTTTTCCGAGATGGTGCGTTTTTATGGCCGTTTCTGCAAATGTCAGCCAAAGATGGTTTCATTTGCCGTCAAAAAGCCGTACTTTTGCAAGAACTAAGTGGAATACCCAACCGAATACTGCCGATGCTCAACGAAGAAGTGTTTCTGATGCTTGAGAAGGAATTCCGCATGGAGTTCACTTCCACCCAACGGCGGGCAGCCATGCTGCTGGCCCATTTCGTGACGACACCCCGCAAGGATGCAGCCTGCATTTTGCGCGGATATGCCGGCACGGGCAAGACGTCGCTGGTGGGAGCCTTGGTGCGCGTGATGCGTCAGCTCGAACGTGAGGTGGTGCTCCTCGCCCCGACGGGACGCGCTGCCAAGGTGTTTGCGCAGCATGCACAGATGCCGGCTTACACGATCCACCGCGTGATCTATCGCCAAAACACCTTTGAGGGCGAAGGCACGCGTTTCTCGCTGGGCTACAACAAGCTGCGCAATGCCCTCTTCGTGGTGGACGAGGCTTCGATGATCGGGAGCGGCAGCGGAGCGGGGGGCAACACCGTGTTTGGCACGGGCGAGCTGATGGACGATCTGGTGCGCTTCGTGTACGAAGGCGAAGGATGCCGCTTGCTGCTGGTGGGCGACACGGCACAGCTGCCACCGGTGGGCGAAACGGAGAGCCCCGCCCTGCAGAATGACACTTTGGCCCGCTACGGCCTGCTGGTGGGCAGTGCCGACCTGACAGAAGTGGTGCGCCAAAGCCGCGAGAGCGACGTGCTGGCTGGGGCCACGATGCTGCGCCAGCTGCTCGGCCAGGACTTTGAAGGCATTCCCCCCATTCACACTTCGCCCAAGGGCGAGGTGCGCGCCTTGCCCGGCAACGAACTCATCGAGAGCCTCGTGGGCGACTACCGGGAATACGGCACGAACGGCGTGATTGTGGTGACGCGCTCCAACAAGCGTGCCAACATCTACAACAACGGCATCCGTTCGCGCGTGTTCGACCGCGAGGAAGAACTCACACGGGGCGATCTCGTGATGGCGGTGAAAAACAACTACTACTGGACGGAGCAGGCGGCCAAGTCGCTGGGCAAGGACGAACGCCTGCCGATGACCTTCGTGGCCAACGGCGACACGGCCGAGGTGGTGCGCATCCGTCATGTGCACGAGCAGCATGGCTTTCGTTTTGCCGATGCCACGCTGCGTTTTCCCGACTACGATGACTTCGAGCTGGAGTGCCGCGTGCTGCTCTCCACGCTGCAGTCGGAGTCGCCCTCGCTCACCCGCGAGGAGAGCAACAGCCTGTTCGAGCGGGTGCTGCAGGACTACCTGCACATTCCCAACAAGCGCGAGCGCATGAAGGCCCTCCGACAGGATGCCTACTACAATGCCATCCAACTGAAGTATGCCTATGCCGTGACTTGCCACAAGGCACAGGGCGGGCAGTGGGCCAGGGTGTATGTGGATCAGGGCTTTGTGCCGGAGGATGAAACCGGCGCTGCCTATCTGCGCTGGCTCTACACGGCCTTCACCCGCACCACAGAGCGCGTGTACCTCGTCAACTGGAAAACCGGGACGGAGGAATAGCCTCAGATGGCATTGTTGGCTGCCGCCATCGGTTTCTCAGGAATTGATATCCGTATGTATTTTTTTGATAAATCACAGGGCGTACAGTTTCGTGTACCAATAAAGTTTCATCATTGCAGAATAACGGGCTGAAAGCCCAATGTCGCCCTGTAAGGGCAAAGACTTCCTATTGGTCCTGGATTTGAGTGGTAAGAAATGAATAAATCTTTTGCCCTTACAGGGCGCAAGGCACCTGACTTACTTAACCCAGGGCGTTGCCCTGGGCTATCGTGACATTGGGCTTTCAGCCCGCCCTTGACGCATGCTAAATGAGTACGCTAAACTGTACACCCTAATAAATCACACAACGTTATGCTTGACCATCTCACTTACCGTGCCTCCGAGTCGCGTTATGCGGAGGCCGACCGCCTCTACCGGCGCTGCGGGCACAGCGGCGTGATGCTGCCAAAGGTGGCGCTCGGGTTGTGGAAAGGATTTGGAGCCACCCATCCCTATGCCGACAGCCGGATGATGTTGCACTATGCCTTCGACCACGGCATCACCCATTTCGATCTGGCCAACAACTACGGGCCGCCCTATGGTTCGGCTGAGGAAACGTTTGGTCGCGTGATGCGCGATTCGTTCCGCCCCTATCGCAACGAACTGTTCATTGCCACCAAGGCTGGCTACGACATGTGGCCCGGCCCCTACGGCAACTGGGGCTCGCGCAAGTATCTCATGGCCAGTCTCGATGAAAGCCTGCAGCGCATGGGGCTGGACTATGTCGACCTGTTCTATTCGCACCGCTACGACCCCCACACTCCCTTGGAGGAAACGCTGCAGGCGCTGGCCGACATCGTGCGGCAAGGCAAGGCGCTCTATGTGGGCATTTCGCGTTGGCCCGTCGAGGCTTTTGAACGTGCGGTGGAGTATCTGGGCCAGCAGCACGTGCGGGTGCTCACTTATCAGGGACGCTACAACCTGCTCGATCGTGCGGTGGAAACGGAAGGCGTGATGGAAGCGGTGCGACGCGCCGAAACCGGCTTCGTGTCGTTCTCGCCTTTGGCGCAGGGACTGCTCACCGACCGCTACCTGCACGGCATTCCCACCGACTCGCGCATGCGCACCGACAACACGCTGAAGGAGTCGCAGCTCACGCCCGAACTTCTGGAGCAGCTCCGCGCGTGGCAGGAACAGGCGGCAGCCCAGGGGCTCACGCTGGCCCAATATGCGTTGCGCTGGGTGCTCGGCCATGAGGAAGTGACCAGCGTGATCGTAGGTGTCAGCCGGCTGGAGCAGCTGAAGGACAATCTGGCTTGCCTTGATCGATTTTGAACAAACGGCAAATGGGGGACTTTCTCAAGCTTCGCCTTGGTTGAGTCCCTCATTTGCCGTAATTTTGCACTTGGAAAATCAGATTATCAATAAAAAATGAGTTTACCCCAAGACCCCATGATGCTCTTCAGCGTGGTCAACACCAAACTGCGCGATGAATATGCCAACCTGGACGAACTTTGCCAGGACATGAACGTGAACAAGCAGCAGATTGAATCGAAACTGGCTGAAGCCGGATTCGAATACAATGCGCAGCAGAACAAATTCTGGTGAATTTACCCACAATCCCGATGTGAGATATGTCACAGTTGTTACGTTTCCTTCGTCGCTATCCGCTCACACTGCTTTGCGTGGCCGCCGTGTGGTATTTGAGCCTCTACCGGGTGCCGCCTCCCCCGGTGCACCTCTTCTCGTGGTTCGACAAGCTGGTGCATTGCCTCATGTATGCCAGCATCAGTGCCTTGGTGTGGGTGGAATATGGCCGGCAGCACCGGCAGACGCGGGTACGCCCCATTGTGGTGGCGGCTTGGCTGATGCCCGTGGCGATGGGCGGACTGGTGGAACTGGCGCAAGCCTATCTCACCACCTACCGCTCGGGCGAATGGCTCGACTTCGTGGCCAACTCGGTAGGAGCCACGCTGTCCTCGCTGGTGGCCGCCGCCGTTTATCGCCGTCTGGGCAAATGGCAGGATGCATGAACCGCCCAAGCGGTGCTGCGGACGGCCCATGCCTCGGCCCATGCTCCACTTGCCGGGGCCGTGCGTCCACTCCATCATAATAAGCAGTAGATTTCAGTAAATATTTTAATAATCCTCCATCCGTGCCTCTCTTCATCCGACTTTCCGACACCGACATCCACATGGCCCGCTACGACGGCGCCCCGTCAGCTTCCTTCCAGTTCGACACCTACCATTTGCGGCCGCAAGTGTCGCTCACGATGAACTTGCGGGAAGCCATGAAGGCCTGTGACTTGCTGCAGCATCCTGCCGACCGCGTGGAGATGCTCATCCACACCCCGGTCACACCCGTGCCGCTGATGGAGTTTCAGGAGGAAGACTGCCGGACCATCTACAACTATTGCTTCACGCCGGAGAAGGAAGTGCGCGTGTTCTACGACACGGTGCCGGCCTGCAACGTGGTGCTGGTGTTTGCCTTGGAACAACTCTTGTGCAACACCTTGGAGGAGGCTTTCGGCGAGGTGCGCTACAGCTCGGTGCAAACTTCCGTGCTGCAGTATTTCTCGGGCAAGGGCTTGGACTCTTCGCCGACGCGCCGCCGCTTGTTCGTTTACGTGCACGAAGGCACGGCCGACTTGTCGGTGTTCGATGCCAACCATTTGCTGATGTTCAATTCCTACACCGTGCGGGCGCAGAGCGATGTGGCCTACTATGCCTTCAACCTGGCTCACCACTTGGGGCTGGACACGGCCGAGGAACCCATCTTCGTGGCTGGTGAGGATTTGTTGCGCACCCCCGTGGTGGACGAACTGCAGAAATATGCTCCCAAGGTGTTTGGCATCAATCCTGCAGCCGACTTCAACCGCCATGCCGTGGCCCTCACGCCCCATGTGCCCTACGACCTGATGATCAAATTGCTTGCCAAGGCGGGAGCTTGAACCGAAGTTTTTTCTTCCACCTCTTATCCACATACCCCTCTTTCTCATGCGAATCATTACTGGAAAATATAAAGGACGGCATTTCGAAGTGCCGCGCACGTTCAAGGCACGTCCCACCACCGATTTTGCCAAGGAAAACCTCTTCAATGTGCTGCGCGCCTACCTCGACTTTGAGGAAACACGTGCACTCGACCTCTTCGGCGGCACGGGCAGCATATCGCTCGAACTGCTGTCGCGAGGCTGCCAGCAGGTGCGCACTGTCGAGCGCGACCGCAGGCACTATGCTTTCATCGCGCAGTGCCAGCGCACACTGGCCGACGAGGCTTGGACTCCCCTTTGCGGCGATGCGCTGAAGTATGTCGATCGTTGCCGCGAATCCTACGACCTCGTCTTTGCCGATCCGCCCTATGCCCTGCCCGAACTGGGCGAGTTGCCCGACCGCGTGATGCACTCGGCCCTGGTGAAGCCCGACGGACTCTTTGTGCTGGAGCATGGCAAGGACCACGACTTCAGCCAGCATCCCGACTTCCTTGAACACCGTGCCTACGGTAGTGTCAATTTCTCCTTCTTCCGCCACCGCGAGGCCGCGGAAGATGCCACGTGCAACCCTTCTCAAGAACCTCTCGCTGAATGACCTTACACATCATTTGCGCACTGACCGAAAACAGTGCCATCGGCAACAAGGGCGGACTGCTCTACCATTTGCCCGCCGACCTCAAGCATTTCAAACAGCTCACCACCGGACACACGGTGCTCATGGGGCGCAAAACTTTCGAATCGTTGCCCAAAGGAGCGTTGCCCAATCGCCGCAATGTGGTAATCACCCGCCAGAACGGCTACGCTGCGCCCGGCATCGAAGTGTTTCACTCCTTCGAGGATGCCCTGCAGGCCTGTGCGGATGACGAGCATGTGTTCGTCATTGGCGGAGAGAGCGTTTACGAGGCAGCCCTTCCGCAGGCTCATTGTCTTCATCTGACGCTGGTGCATGCCGTGCCTGATGAGGCTGACACCTTCTTCCCTGCCTGGGACAAGGCTGCCTGGAAAATGGTGCGTGAGGAACGGCATGAGCCGGACGAACGCCATGCACAGCCCTACACGTTTGCCGACTACGAGCGCATCTGACCTTCGTCCCCC
>DAIRWG010000159.1:0-5839 GCA_036802405.1 Alloprevotella sp. | reverse complement strand
TAACCCAGGGCGATGCCCTGGGCTGAAAGCTTCAGTTGGGCTTTCAGCCCGCCCTAGACGCATGCGAAATGAGAACATCAAACTGGACACCCTAGTAACCAATGAATACCCCCAAGACGTAGCACAGATGGCCATTGCCGTCCTATTTTGCCGCAGGGCTTCGTGCTTCTTCGTGGCCCTTGGCGGCGGAGTGGTTACTTATCCGTTGCAGAAATACGAGCAATATTTGGCAAGCAAATTTTCTTCGGTTAGATCGCCCTTCTTGTATCGTTCGGCATCTAAAGGCAATATGCGTTCACGCACATATGTATGGCCTTTGTATAAAGCGGTAAGATAAGGAGTGCCGTTGCACTCCTCAATCATGATGTCGGAGAAGAAGGTACGGATATCTTGCGGATGATATACAATCGAATAACTTGGACGTTTCGCCCCGGGGATGTCTTCGCGCAGGATGCCTTTCTGCATGAGGTCCTGAATGTCGCGAATGGCGGTGTCTTTGGAGCATTTGCCGAGCGAAGCCCATGACTTGGAGGTGATTTTTGCCTCATAGCCGTCAAGAAAGAGATTGAGAACGTCTCTCTGCCGTTGGCTTATGGCCAGAGCAGATGCATTTTGCCAGAAGATGCTCTTGTTGAGGATGGTGCTGACGATGCTTTCTGCTTCATCGATGGCTGCTGACAGCGTGTTGGCATACCAGGCAATCCATTCAGTGATGTTGCCGTCGCCGCGTTGGGTTTTCTCCAGTATGCTGTAGTAGTGGCTCTTGTCTTTGTTGATTTGTGACGAGATGTGATAGAATCGGAATTCGCTGCTGTCGGCCCGTGCCAGCAACATGTCGGAAAGTATGCGGGCCAATCGGCCGTTTCCGTCCTCAAACGGGTGGATGCTTACAAACCATAAGTGGGCAATGGCAGAACGTATGACGGAACTGACATTTTCCTCCTTGTTGAACCATTCAAGAAACTTTTCCATTTCCTGCTCCACACGTTCGGGCGCTGGCGCTATGTAATGCACTTTTTCGCGGCCGAACATGCCTGAGACGATATGTTCCTCGTGGGTGCGATACTTTCCAATTTCAATCTGTGCACCTTCACTGAAGCCTGTGGGGAAAAATGCTGCTTGCCATGCGCACAGCTTTTCTTTGCTCAAGTGTCTGTCGTAGTGGCTGACTGCATCAAGCATTACGGCTACCACGGAATCGACGTAGTGTGAGGGTGCGGTCTGCCTCACATTTTCAATGCCCAGTTTTCGTGCAATCGATGACCTGACTTCGTCGGCATTCAGCCGAATGCCTTCAATCTCAGACGAATGCACTACATCATATGTCAGATTCTCTGCCATGGCTTTCAGCTTGCTGTCGAAGCCGAGTGAGGTGAGCCGGCCATAGAGCAGTCCTTGCTTGCGGCTGACATTTTCAAGCACTGCCGTCAGTTTGGATGCATCCCATTCGAATGCCGTCCAATTGTCTCTTTCGTGTATGTACATAACCGGATTCTTGTCTGTGCGACGTTCTTTTATCCGAAACGCCGCAGATTGTGCGACAAAATTAATGCTTTTTCGTCGCAAGGGGCATTTCCCGCCCCAAAAAACTGCAGCCTTGGCGAATGGGGCCGTGGGAGTGCGGCCGCTGAGGTCGGCCCATGCGGACGACATCGGCCCGTGCGGGTGGGCATCGGGGCACGTTTCCCGACGGGAATCAAGCCCGTTGGCGGCGACCTAAGACATTTTAAAACACAAAAACGCATTTCACTCGCATTTTATCGCTACCTTTGCGGCGAATTCGACCAAAATTCATCATGGGAAGGGGGAACATCCCCTGTCAGAACATAAAACAACAAAACACATATATCTCAGAAAGGAAGAAATGAACAAGAAGCAGTTTCTCCTGAGTGCACTTGCACTCATCACTCCCTCTCTGCTGGCGCAGGACCTCGTGGTGCGCAATGCCAGCCGCAAGTGGGACGGTGCGTTCGACCAGCTCATAGCCGGCGAGAGCGTGCGCCGCGTGGCCGCCGACGGCGCGCTGACCACGGCCACTCCCTCCACACTCAACGAAGTGATTGTCAACGTCAGCTCCAATGCCGAAGCCGTGGCCGACTATGTGAAGGCCCAGGGCTACGAAGCTGAGGTCATCACCGACCAGTGCCTCACGGCCAGCATTCCCGCCAAATTCGTGCCTGTGCTCGCCCAGCGCAGCGGGGTGGTCTACGTGAGCCAGTCGCGCCAGTGCCATCCGCTGCTCGACTCCGCCCGCGAACTGACCAATGTGGATGCCATCCACAAGGGCACCGGACTCGACACGCCGTTCGACGGAACCGGTGTGGTGGTGGGCATCATCGACCAGGGATTTCAGTACAACCACTCGGCTTTCCGCGGTCATGCATCCTACTACACGGGTGTGCGCTTCTCCGACAACCTGCCCGCCTCGGGCGACACCTACAGCACTTCGGCCCACGGCCATGCCACCCACGTGGCCAACATCGCTGCCGGACAGAAGGTGACGGGCGACGACATGGTGAAGAACCTCTACGGCGTGGCCTATGCTGCCGACCTGCTGCTCTGTTCCTCCACCTTCCAGGAATCGACCGTGCTGAGCCAGACGAAGGCCATCAAGAAGTATGCCGAGGGCAAAGGCATGCCTTGGGTGGTGAACATGAGCTTCGGCGGCCACGTCGGTCCGCACGACGGTTCGACGGCCATCGAGCACAACATGGCTGCCCTGACGGGCGAAGGCGGCATCCTCGTGGCTGCTGCCGGAAACGAGGGCGAGGACAAGATACATGCCAAGGCCTCCTTCGACGAGGACGACCAGGTGAAGAGCGTGTGCGTGATTCCCGATGACAATAAAAACACGCAGAAGTATGTGGGCCTCGACATGTGGAGCACCCGCGACGACGGCACGAAGGGACTCACCTTCCAGCCCCTCATCCGCTGCAACGGCCGCGACTATGTGCCCACCAGCAACCAGCTGCGCCAGGCATTCCAGATCACCGATGAGGTGAATGCGCTCAACAACAAGCAGCACTACTACCTGAACGGCTCGATCGCCAGCCTGGCTGCCATACTCGGCGTGCCCACCACTTCCACCTACTACTTCATCGTGAAGGTGACGGGCAACACGGGCAACGGCTACCATGCCTGGATTGTTTCGAATTCTTCCTATCCTGCCATCTTCGGCGGCCGCTTGGCCAGCTATTCCGTGCACAACGTGCAGCCTCCCACGCAGGACTATCTGGTGGGCGACTTCCCTGCCAGCATGGAGAAGGCCGTGACGGTGGCTGCCTATGTGAACCGCCAGAACTTCCGTTCGCTCGGTGGTGCCAACTACCAGGTAGGCTACGGACCGAAGGGCCGCATGGCCGCATTCTCCAGCCCGGGTCCGTCGGCCAACCCCAACCTGTACAAGCCCAATGTGGCTGCTCCGGGTGCCGGCATCTACTCGGCCTTCAACCGTTTCGACACCAATGTGTCGGTTTCGGCTGCCGATGTGGTGGCCCGCGTGAAGAACTCCGGCGACGGCCAGTATGACTACTACGGCATGATGAGCGGCACTTCGCAGGCTACGCCGATGACCACGGGCATCATCGCCCTGTGGCTGCAGGCCAACCCGAAGCTCACGCCCGAACAGGTGCAGCAGATCATCCGCGAAACGTCGGTGCGCGACACCTACACGGGTTCGGCCGACGAGAACGGCTGGAGCAAGGAGGCAGGCTACGGCAAGATTGATGCCTATGCCGGACTGAAGCGTGCGCTCGAACTGGCCAACAAGGAAGGTGTGGGCGAGGTGCTCAACTCCGAGGCTCCCGTCAGCCTGCAGAAGAATGCCGACCAGTGGAAGGTGCTCTTCAACAGCGACGAGACTTATGCCGACATCCAGGTGGTGACGATGGGCGGACAGGTGGTGGCCAGCCGTCACCTCGAGGCTCCGCGCCGTGGCGAGGAAAGCGTGATCACGCTCTCGTCGCTCACGCCGGGTGTCTACCTCTTCCATGTCAGCACCACGGCCAGCAAGCTCACGCGCAAGCTGGTGGTGAAATAATAAGGCCGTGCGGCTGATTTTCCTCCCTTCCCCCGCTTGGGCTGGGTGAGGGGGCGCAATGTGCCGCTGAAACGGAGAAGAGTTGAAAGGGTCGGAGCATGGGCACCCGGAGTCCGCTTGCCGAGAGGCGGAGCGGAACGGACGGTGGCACATGGCATTCCGGGCTTTTCAACTCTTCTTCTTTTTTCCATAATTCAAGAACCGACTCTAACTCAGACCACAAACAATTAGCAACCATCATGACTCATGACGAACTGATGCGCCGGGCCATTGAACTGGCCGACGAGAACGTGCGCAACGGGGGCGGTCCGTTTGGGGCCGTCATTGCCCGCAACGGTGAGATTCTGGCCGAAGGTGTCAACCGCGTGACGGCCAACACCGACCCCACGGCTCATGCCGAGGTGCAGGCCATACGTGCTGCTGCTGCCCAGCTGCAGGATTTCAGTCTGGAGGGCTGCGACATCTATGCTTCGTGCGAGCCCTGCCCCATGTGCCTCGGGGCCATCTACTGGGCGCGCCTGGGCCACCTCTACTATGCGGCCACGAAGGACGATGCGGCAGATGCCGGATTCGACGATGCGTTCATCTACCGCGAGCTGGCTCTGCCTTACGCGGAGCGCCACTTGCCCACCGAGCGATTGGCTCCGTCCACCACGCTGGCGCCCTTCGTGCGCTGGAAGGCGAAGGACGACAAGGTGGAGTATTGAGGGCGATAGAGGCGGGCATTGGTCCGCCCGCAACAAACACACAGAGCAGTGAACGGAAGCCTGCCTTCCACACCGAGGATGGTGGGGAAGGCGGACTTCCGTTCACTGCTCTTGTTGCATTTGCGCTGAAGGTCGCTGGGGCTTCTCCCTATCGGCAGAAGGTTTCGAGCGCTTCGAAGCCTCCGGCCTCGGGGGTGAAGGTGATGCTGCGGTTGGTGGCCGGCAGCAGCACGCTTTCGCCTGCCTGCAGGTGGAGCTCACCTTCATCGTAGGCGAGGGTGGCTGCTCCCTTGTAGGCAATGACGATGACGAACGAATCGATGTCGGCATAGCTGGAGGTGAGCGGTGCATCGAGCTGGATGAGGCGCGTGGTGAACTGCGGACAGTCGACCAGCTCGACGCAGGCGTTGCGCTGCGGCGTGTAGTGCGTGAGGTAGTCGGGCTGGGCCTTGTAGTCGAGGGCTTCACGGGCCTGCTCCACGTGGAGCTCGCGCTTGTGGCCTTGGGCGTCGGTGCGGTCGAAGTCGTAGACGCGGAAGGTGTCGTTGCTCGACTGCTGTATTTCCACCAGGAAGTTTCCTGCACCGATGCTGTGGATGCGGCCGGCCGGAATGAAGAAGCAGTCGCCGGGGTGGGTCGTGTGGCGGCTGAGGTGCTGCATGAGGGTGCCGTCGGCAAGGCTGCGGGTGTAGCCGTCGGCCGAGAAGTCGGCATTGAATCCCGAGCAGAGGCTGGCGCCGGGGGCGGTGCCGACGATGTACCACATCTCCGTCTTGCCGTAGGGATGGCCCATGCGTTGGGCCATGGCATCGTCGGGGTGCACCTGGATGCTCAGATCCTGGCGGGCCGAGATGAACTTGATGAGCAGCGGGAAGGTGGTGCCGTAGTGCTCGAGGTTCTTTTGGCCCACGAGGGCGGCTCCGTGGCGTTCGATGAGCTGCGGGAGGGTGAGTCCCGCTTCTTCGCCTTCGGCAACGGGCGTTTCGTTGCCCGGCACGCCGGATATTTCCCAACTTTCGCCCACGTGCTGGGGCGCATCGGTGAGTTGTTTGATTCGGGTCACTTCCTCGCCGCCCCAGATGGTGGGCTTGAG
>DAIRWG010000158.1:0-5849 GCA_036802405.1 Alloprevotella sp. | reverse complement strand
TGGGGCAGCCTGCTGCGCAGTTTCTGGCAGGCACTGGTGTTTCTGTTCCGCCGCCTGTGGTGGCTGCTGCTCCTGCTCATCCTGCTCGTGGTGGTGCTCTTCAGCTGCCGTGGCTGCCAAGGCCCGGTCAGCCGCATCAACCCCTTCTACCACGCGCTGCCCGACAAGTCGGTCATCCTGCCCGTCGAGAAGGGAGGCGTGGGCATGAGTGCCGACGGCCTGACGCAGATAGCCACCGA
The DNA here is from genome assembly GCA_036802405.1 of Alloprevotella sp. Classification (GTDB taxonomy): domain Bacteria; phylum Bacteroidota; class Bacteroidia; order Bacteroidales; family Bacteroidaceae; genus Alloprevotella. The sequence continues at coordinate 5,610 of DAIRWG010000158.1, read as the reverse complement.
CCGCCTCAACATCCTGCTCGAGCAGACCGGCGAAGGCACCATGAAGGAGTGGGCCGAAGCCTTCAAGCGGGCCTATCCCGGCGAGGACTACTACATCTTCTACTACAACAAGGAACTCTGCAACCTCCAGATAAAGGTGCCGGCCAGCGAACGCGAACGGCTGAAGAAGGAACTTCCGCAGAAGCTCAGCGGATTCCGCTTCGAGGTGTACGACGAAACGGTCTACCGCACCGATGCCCTCACGCTCAATGACCCCGAACTGAAGAACCCCTCGCACGCCTGGTATCTCGGCGCCATCGGCGCCCCCGATGCCTGGCAGCAGGGATTGGGCAGCGAGGAGGTGGTGGTGGCCGTGGTCGACAACGGTTTCGACCTCACCCACCCCGAGCTCCGCGGCAAGGTGGTGCACCCCTACAACGTGCTGACGCAGGATGCCAGCATCCGTCCCGTGGTGACGAGCGACGGCGAGAATGCCCACGGCACCCACGTGGCAGCCACGGCCGTGGGCGCTTGCAACAACGCCAGCGGCCTGCTCGGCGTCGCCCCGAAGTGCCGGCTGATGCCCGTGCAGGTGGCCAACGACAATCCCGAAGGGGTGATGTCGAACCAGGCCGTGCTCGACGGCGTGATGTATGCCATCCAGCAGGGGGCCGACGTGATCAACGTGTCGCTCGGCATGACCGCGTCGGAGCAGATGCGGCACATGAGCGAAGCGCAGCAGCTCAACTTCATCAGCAACTCCATGCGCCAGGAGGAATACCTCTGGAGCAAGGTCTACGAAAAAGCCCGCCAGCGCAACTGCGTGATCGTCTTTGCCGCCGGCAACGAGAACGTGATTGCGGGCATCGACCCCAAGAAGCGCAGCAACGAGACCATCCGCGTGTCGGCCCTCAGCACCGACCTGACGAAGGCCGAATTCAGCAACTATGGACGCTATCCCAACCTGCACCGCGAATACTCCACGGTGTCGGCCCCCGGTGTGTCGATCTACAGTGCCGCGCCCCACGGGCAGTATGTCAGCATGAACGGCACGAGCATGGCGGCCCCCATCGTGTCGGGCGCAGTGGCTTTGCTCAAGAGCTGCGACCGCAACCTCACCTGTGCGCAGATCGTGCAGCTCTTCCAGCAGACGGGCCGTGAGGTGAATCCCTCCATCGGGCCGCTGATCGATCTGGGCCGGGCCGTGCGCACCGTGAAGGGCTGGGGCAAGGGCCCTGCCGCCGCCGGCAACGACTGCGACCGCATTGCCGAGCAGGTGCGCCAGTTGCAGGCTCGCATCGACAGCCTGAAGCGCCTGTGCCCGGCAGCCGACTGTCCCGACGACACGCTCAAGTATGACGATGCCGTGAAGGACGGACGCGCGCTCGACGGCACGTGGAAAACGACCACCGAGCTCTGTTCCGGTTCCGACGAGTCGCCCCTCGAAATCTACATGGAATTCCACAGCCTCCGGGGCCAGCTTTCCATCCACAACAAGGGACTGGTGTACACGGCCCCGCTTTTCGTGCAGATCAGTGGCGGAAACATCCTCATCACGCAGGCGGGCAATGCCACCTGCCCTTCCGCACCGATTTACTTCATACCCTATGCTTATGTGTGCGCGCCCGACCGGCAGGGCAACCTCTTCTGCACCGCTACGAATGCCAACGGACGTGTGGAGTTCAATCTCGTCAGAGTCAGGTGAGCGCGGCGGCAAGCCACTTTGGCGAAGCCCCGGTGCCCACTCCTTTATTGATAACAATCCTAACAAACAACAAATAACTATATGATGGCAAATCAAAATTCAGGCAATCTTTCCAAGAGCGACATCCTCTCCTTCGTTGCCCTCCTGCTGATGGGCGTGTTCGTGTTCTTCGGCATGAATTTCAAGACTTTGGGCGACAAGGTGCCCAGCCTGGCCGTGTCCATCCTGCTGGTCGTGCTGATGACGCTGTTCATCTTTCTGGCGGCCTATGCCAAGGGGCAGGACCGCTACCAGGACATGTGGAAAAAAGTGGAGTGGGCCATGCTCGCCCTCTATGTGGCCGCGCTCGCCCCGTGCTACGTCTACGTGTCGAAGTTCTGTGAAGTGCAGTTCGGCCGTGCCGACATCGTGAGTCAGGTGCAGGCCGATGTCGACGGCATCGACCGCATGTTTGCCGACTACAAGCGCATGTGCGATGCCCGCTGCGGCAGCTATCAGACGGCGCTCGAAGCCCTGTCGAAGGACAAGCAGGGCCGTGTGCGCATTGCCCAGACGCTCGGCATCGGTGTGGGCGACGTCAACTCCGCCAACATCCGCCAGGCCAGCGAGAGCTTCCTCAACAGTCTGCGCGGGGCCGAATTCCAGGCTCTCGAGGCCGAAAAGGGCCAGATGGAGGCCATGGTGAAGGAAAACTTCAAGAAGTGGAACCTGATGCTCGTGCCGCAGGCTGCCCAGGAGCTGGGTGCGGCCAAGGCCAAGTATGCCCAGACGCTGCAGGACCTCTACTCCAAGCACCAGAACAAGTTTGAAACGGATGTGCCCGAATTCTCGGCCGCGAAGTATGCCTCCGAGGTCAACGTGGCCGACCGCTTCTCCACCATCAGCGGCATCACCCCGATGGGGCTGCTCGTGGTGCTGGTGCTGGGCGGACTCGGCTTCCTGAAATATGTGTTTGCAGCCAAGCGCACCGTCCTCTCGCTCAAGAAGGGCGACTCCAGCTCCATCACTTCCGACGGCGGCATCGCCTTCTAAGCAGCTGCAAAATGTGGCGTCCAGAGTTTGATGCTCGCATTTTTTTTGATTCAAAGAGCATTCGTGTGAGCGTACATGGAAGGGGCGGGCTGAAAGCCCAACTGTTGCTTTCAGCCCAGGGCAACACCCTGGGTTAAAGCGAGTTCGAGTCCCTTTCGCCCTGTAAGGGCAAAAGCCCTGCCCACTCCATGTTACTTGCCCTGCCCGTTCTGTTCGGTCGTGCTTTTGCCCTTTCAGGGCGAACAACCATCGTGGAATGGTCTGACCCAGGGCGATGCCCTGGGCTGAAAGCAACAGTTGGGCTTTCAGCCCGCCCTTGGCGCAAGCGTAATGAGAACACATAACTCTACACCCTAACTACTAACCCCCAAAAAACAACCATCCATCCCATGCCCAGATTATCTGAAGAGAAAATCAACAACATATACCTGCGCTGCAACATGGCGCAGATGAGCCAGCTGCTCGACCTCTGCCTCGATCCCGAATCGGGCATCACCGTCGAGGGGCTGCGCGCCGTTCACTACAACAAGATCGACCAGCTCGAACAGCTCTACCGGGAGCAGGCCGAGGAAATCATGTGGGGACGGTCGCAGGATTCCGTGGAAGCCCTTTCCGCCTTCATCGACAACATCAAGCGCGGCACCTTCTCCTCCGCCCATCTGGCGCAGGCCAAGGACCGCATGCGCGAACTGACCGCCGCACAGGAGGAGCAGGAGTGGAGCGCGGTGCGCAGTGCCAACGACCTCAACCTTCTCCAAGCCTTCATCAAGAAATGCACCGACGGCATCTACTCCGAGGTGCACCTGCAGCAGGCCCAGGAAGCGGCCGAGGAACTGGAGTGGAACCATGTGCGCGACTCGCGTCAGGCAGCAGCCGTCAACGCCTTCATCCAGAAGTGCCAGTCGGGCATCTATTCCACCCGCCATGTGGCCGAGGGCCGAAAACTGCTGGAGGAATGGGCCTTTGCCGCCGTGGCCGACGACTGGCAGCGCGTGTCGGCCATCGCCGATGCCCAGGTGCAGCTCAACGAGCTGAACCTCTTCATCCAGACCTACGGCAGCAATCCGGCCCCCACCGTGCAGAACTACATGGCCAAGGCCAATGCCCAGATCAACCGCCTGGCCGATGCCGAGCAGGCGCGCATCGACTGGATCGATGCCAAGAACGTGGGCACCATCCTCTCCTACGTGCGCTTCCTCGAGGCGCATCCCTACTGCGAATACCGCGAAGAGGCCGAAATGCGCGTGCAGAACATGAAGGGCGACCTGCTCAACGACATGACGCGTTTCCCCTTCAAGTACAAGCGCGAGGACCTCTCGGCCTACATCACCACCAATGCGCTCACCATGCAGGACCTCGTCGACAACACCAACGTGCTGACCGACCGCGCCTACAGCCACATCCGCCGCTATCCGCACCTGCAGGACGAGCAGCGCAAGCTGCCCGTGTCGCAGCTGGAGAACCCGCAGAGCGAGCCGGGCAACACCGACGTGTACTTCTTCGGCGTAGGCGGTTCGGGCAAGACCTGCGTGCTGTCGGGCCTGATGAGCCTCACCGGGCGGCTCGGTTTCCGCTTCGACCCCAAGGGCCCCGGCGGGGGTGGCAACTATGCCATGGAACTGCGCAACTATGCGCGCAACAGCATGTTGCCGCCGGCCACCGACCAGAAATACATCCAGGTGATCGATGCCGAAATCAACGACGAGGAGGGCAACCTGCGCAAGATGGCGTTCATCGAAATGTCGGGTGAGAAAACGGCCCAGTTTTCGGCCATGGACACCCCCACGAGCTTCGACGACCTCGGTCCCGGCGCCGCCAGTCTGCTGTCGAACGACAACAGCAAACTCATCTTCTTCGTAATTGACCCGACCAACGAGCACAACGTCCACATGGGGGAGAGCAACGACTCCCTCTGGGTAGTGCAGAGCGACGTGCTTGACTGCGTGTCGGCACTCCTGGCCAAGAACCCCGACTTCATGAAGAAAGTGGTGGCCGTACACATCATCCTGACCAAGAGCGACACCTTGGGCGACTATGTGGACGAGCACCTCATCATGGACCGCCTCCACGAGCAGGGCTATGCACCCGTGCTGGAAGGCATCAAGCGGATCTGCCAGAAGTATGACATCAACAAGCCCACGGGATTCCAGCCCGGACTCTACCCTTTCTGTATCGGCAAGTTCATGCCCGGTGAAGTCTACACCTTCGACGACACCCACTCGCTGAAGATTCTGCGCGTCATCCAGAAGCACGTGATCCCCCGCGTGAACCAGGATTCCTTCTTGGGTAAACTGAGGGGGTGGTTCAACAGCTAAACAGGGGCTTCCGGGCCCCGAAGGCTAGGCCGTTTTTTCGTGCCGAACCACCGCGGTGAAAAAGTCCCAGACTTTTTCAAATTCTACCACGGTACCGTAAAAATTCTACCGCGGTGCCGTAATCACGCTACCGCGGTACTGTAAATGCCCCATCTGCATGCCGTGAAACCACGGTGTGAGAGTCCAGTTTTTGTGGCTTCAATGGGCATTCATGTGAGAGGGCTTGAAAGGGGCGGGCTGAAAGCCCAGCGGTTGCTTTCAGCCCAGGCTGGCGCCCTGGGTTAAAGCGAGTTCATTTCCCTTTCGCCCTGTAAGGGCAAAAGCCCTACTGACTTCATGTACTTGGCGCGACCTATTTTGTTCGGCCACGCTTTTGCCCTTTCAGGGCGAATATCCATCGTTGAATGGCCTAACCCAGGGCGATGCCCTGGGCTGAAAGCAACAGTTGGGCTTTCAGCCCGCCCTTGCACAGCCCTTGGCGCATGCTGATGGCCCCTGTACGTGTGCCGGTCAATCCATCGTGCCTTTCAGCCCGCCCTTGCACAGCCCTTGGCGCATGCTGATGGCCCCTGTACGTGT
>DAIRWG010000157.1:0-5872 GCA_036802405.1 Alloprevotella sp. | reverse complement strand
TAAAGTCGGCAGCCGATGGTGGCCTACCGAAAAATTCTTTTTAATTTTGCTTCACCACGCTGCAAACGTGGAGTTTTCATCATCAATCAAAACCCCGCCCATGGAACCCATCATCACCGATCTGGCCCTCATCCTGATTTCGGCAGGAGTGGTCACCCTCCTGTTCAAACGCCTCAAGCAGCCCCTTGTGCTGGGCTACATCGTGGCCGGATTTCTGGCCGGTCCACACATGCCCTACACCCCTTCGGTGAGCGACATGAGCAGCATCCACACGTGGGCCGACATCGGCGTGATCTTCCTCATGTTTACACTCGGACTGGAATTTTCGTTCAAGAAAATCGTGAAGATGGGCATGGGCCCCATCATCGCGGCCTGCTCCGTGATGTTCTGCATGATGAGTCTGGGGTCGGCCGTCGGCCACCTGTTCGGATGGTCGAACATGAACAGCCTCTTTCTGGGCGGCATGCTGGCCATGTCGAGCACCACCATCATCTACAAGGCCTTCGACGACCTCGGGCTGCGCCAGCGCAAGTTTGCCGGTGGAGTGCTGTCGGTGCTCATTCTTGAGGACATACTCGGCATCCTGCTCATGGTGGTGCTCAGTGCCCTGGCGGCCAGTCAGCAGTTTCAGGGCATGGCACTCGTGGGCAGCCTGCTGCAACTGGCGTTCTTTCTCATCCTGTGGTTTGTGGTGGGGGTGTATGTGGTGCCCATTTTCCTGCGGCGCGTGCAACGCTGGATGAACCGCGAAACGCTGCTGGTGGTGAGCATCGGCCTGTGCTTCCTGCTGGTGGTGTGTGCCACCAAGGCCGGCTACAGCTCGGCCTTCGGTGCCTTCATGATGGGCAGCATCCTGGCCGAAACGGTGCAGGCCGAAAGCATCGAGCGCGTGGTGTCGCCCGTGAAGGACCTCTTCGGTGCCATCTTCTTCGTGTCGGTGGGCATGCTGGTCGATCCGGCCATTCTGGTGAACTACTGGTTGCCCATTCTGGTGCTTTGCCTGACCATTGTGGTGGGGCAGGCCGTGTTTGGCACCACCAGTTTCCTGCTCTCCGGACAACCGCTCGGCACGGCCATCCAGAGCGGATTCTCGCTGGCGCAGATCGGCGAGTTTGCCTTCATCCTGGCTTCGCTCGGCAATTCGCTCCACGTCACCAGCGAATTCCTCTATCCCGTGGTGGTGGCGGTGAGCATCATCACCACCTTCTCCACCCCCTACATGATTCGGGCGGCGGCTCCGGCCTATGCCCTGCTCGAGCGCGTCATTCCCACGCCGGTGCTGCGCCGCATCGACCGCCGCGAGGATGCCCGGCACGCAGCCGTGACGGCAGAAGCCAATGCCACGCCGGCCTTGTGGAAACGCCTGCTCATGGCCTTGGCCGGACAGGTGGGAGCCTATCTCACGCTGAGCATCGCGGTCATTCTGCTGGCTTTTGCCGTGCTGCTGCCCCTGAGCCGGGCCACCCTGGGCCATTGGCCGGGCAATGCCGCGTGCGGACTGCTCACGCTGCTCACGGCCTCGCCCTTCCTGCGTGCCATCGTCATGCGCAAGAACCATTCCGAACAGTGGAAACAGCTCCAAGCGCGCGGATGGGCCAACCGCATCGCACTGTGGCTGACGTTTGGCGTGCGTTTGGCTTTGGCCACGGCCACCGTCTACTATGTGCTCGACTTCCTCTCGCCCCTGTGGTGGCCCTGGCATGTGGCTGCAGCCTTGGCGCTGGTGCTGCTGATGCTGCGTTCACGACGGGTGAAATGGTTGAGCATCAAGATGGAGCGCACCTTCCTGCAGAATCTGCGTTCGCGCGAGGTGAAGGCACGCAAGGAGGCCGGCGGACAGCCGGCCTATGCCGGACGGCTCACCAGCCGCAACGTGCACCTGGCCGAAATAGAGATTCCCCAGGACTCGGCATGGGCCGGACAACGGCTCAAGCAGCTGGCTTTCGGCCACACCGACGGTGTGATGATTGCCGCCATCGTGAGGGGGCGCCACCGCATCAACATTCCCGATGGCGAAACGATGCTTTTCCCCTCCGATGTGATGGAGGTGATCGGCAGCGACGAGAGCATGCAGGCCTTTACCCAGCGGCTCAGCACCGAGGTGCGCACCGATTGGGCCGATGCCGGCAGCCGGCTGCAGCTGCAGCGCCTGCTGGTGGGCGAGTCGTCGCCCTTCATCGGGCTCACCTTGAGCCAGAGCGGCATACGCGCCACCCATCACTGCATGGTGGTGGGATTTGAGGATGCCGACGGCCTGATCGTGCCGGCCACGGCCGACCGCACCATCGTGCGTGGCGATGCCATGTGGATCGTGGGCGAGGACGACAATGTGCGGGCCTTGCTGCGCGGCAGCAAGCCGTCCTGAGCAGAGCGGTCTTGGCTCATTGCTCCCGAAGCGTTTTTCTTTCTTAAAATCCTCCATTCCGAAGTACCTTTCTTCTGGATTTTCCTTCATATTTTATCATGCAACTTTCTGAACTCCTTTCGCGCTTTGCCTCGCACCCGCAGGTGGCGGCTTTGGCCCATCTGCTGGCCGACGGGCAGGCTTCTCCCATCCATGCCGACGGACTCAAAGGCTCGGCTGCGTCTGTGGCGCTGGCTTCGCTCACGGCGCGCAGCCATGTGCCGTGCCGTCCGTTCCTCATCGCCTTGGACGATGAGGAAGAGGCCGGCTATTTCTATCACGACCTCACGCAGATGCTGGGCGACGGCCAGGTGCTGTTCTATCCCTCGACCTACCGTCGGGCGGTGAAGTATGCGCAGCGCGATTCGGCCAACGAGATCCTGCGCACCGAAGTGCTCAACCGCTGGGCGGCCATTCGGAAGCAACCGCTGGAGGCGCCCTTGTTCGTGGTCAGTTTTCCTGCCGCCCTGAGCGAACGGGTGGCCCCGTTGGCGGCGGTGGCTGACCACACACTGACCATCGAGAAAGGACATACGTACGACCTCACCGAACTGAGCCACCGGCTGCCCGAACTCGGATTCCGCCACAAGGACTATGTGTACGAGCCCGGCGAGTTTGCCATCCGTGGCTCGATTCTCGATGTCTATTCCTATGCTTCGGAGTATCCCTTCCGCATTGACTTCTTCGGCGATGAGGTGGACTCCATCCGCACCTTTGAAGTGCAGACTCAGCTGTCGAAGGAGCAGCTGGCGAAGGTGAGCATCGTGTCGGACGTGGAGCAGCACGCCGGCGGCGAACTGGTGCCCGTGTGCGACTATCTGCCCTCCGACACCGTGTTGGTGGTGAAAGACCTGTCGTTGGTGCACGACGACATTGACCGCATCTATGCCGAAGGCTTCGCGCGGCAGGCCGAGCTGGAGCAGCAGCCGACTTCGGAAATGGAGGCTGCCGAGCAGCAGCAACGCCTGCGCAAGGAGTCGCTGCTCATCACCGGCGAATGCTTCCTGCGGGGGGTGGCTTCGCTTCAGCGCCTCAACATCGGGGCGCAGCCGTTGGGCAATCCGGCGGCCGTGCTGCATTTCCACACCCATCTGCAGCCGCTCTTCCACAAGAAGTTCGACCTCCTGCAGTCCACCTTGCTGCAGAGCATGGCCGACGGCTATGCCGTGTACATCCTGGCCGACAGTCCGAAGCAGACGGAGCGCTTGGCCAACATTTTCGAGGAAATGCACGGCGGCGTGCGTTTCCAGCCGGTGGAGCGCACCATCCACGAAGGATTCACCGACGACGACCTGCGCGTGTGCTGCCTGACCGACCACCAGATTTTTGACCGTTTCCACAAGTACAACCTCAAGTCCGACCATGCCCGCGATGCCAAGATGGCGCTTTCGCTCAAGGAACTCATGCAGTTCGAGCCGGGCGACTACATCGTGCACATGGACCATGGGGTCGGGCGCTTTGCCGGACTGGTGCGTATGCCGGCTTCCGACGGCGAGATGCAGGAAATGATCAAGCTCACCTACAAGAACGACGATGCCGTGTACGTGTCGATCCATTCGCTCCACAAGGTGTCGAAGTACAAGGGGAAGGAGGGCGAGCCGCCCCGCATCACGGGATTGGGCACCGGAGCTTGGGAAAAGCTCAAGGAGCGCACGAAGAAGAAGATCAAGGACATTGCACGCGACCTCATCCGCCTCTATTCGCAACGCAAGGAGGAGAAGGGCTTTGCCTTCAGTCCCGACTCCTTCATGCAGCATGAGCTGGAGGCGGGCTTTGCCTATGAGGACACGCCCGACCAGCTGCGGGTGACGCAGGAGGTGAAGGCCGACATGGAGAGCAGCAAACCGATGGACCGCCTCGTGTGTGGCGATGTGGGATTCGGCAAAACGGAGATTGCCGTGCGTGCCGCACTCAAGGCTGCCTGCGACAACAAGCAGGTGGCCGTGCTCGTGCCCACCACTGTGCTGGCCTTGCAGCACTACAAGACGTTCGCCTCGCGCCTCAAGGATTTTCCCGTCAGGGTGGACTATCTGAGCAGGGCGCGCTCCACGCAGCAAACGAAAGCCGTGCTGCGCGATTTGGCTTCGGGCCAGATCAGCATTCTTGTGGGCACGCACAAGCTCATCGGCAAGAGCGTGAAATGGCACGACCTGGGGTTGCTCATCATCGATGAGGAACAGAAGTTTGGCGTGGCCGTGAAGGAAAAGCTCCGCCAGCTCAAGGTGAATGTCGACACGCTCACCATGTCGGCCACGCCCATTCCGCGCACGCTTCAGTTCTCGCTGATGGGGGCGCGCGACTTCAGCGTGATACAGACTCCCCCACCCAACCGCCGGCCCATACAGACGGAAATCCACACGTTCAGCCACGAAGTGATTGCCGATGCGGTGAATTTCGAAATGAGCCGCAACGGTCAGGTGTACATCGTGACACACCGCGTGGCAGCCCTGCAGAACCTGGCTGACTTGGTGCACAAGTATGTGCCCGATGCGCGTGTGGCCATCGGGCATGGGCAGATGCCGCCCGACAAGCTGGAGCAGATCGTGACGGGATTTGTGAACTACGACTACGATGTGCTCATCTCCACCACCATCGTGGAGAACGGCATCGATGTGCCCAATGCCAACACCATCATCATTGATGCAGCTCACCACTTCGGGCTGTCGGACCTTCACCAGATGCGTGGCCGGGTGGGACGAGGCTCGCGCAAGGCTTTCTGCTACCTCATGGCACCGCCCCTCTCGCTGCTGCCCGATGAGTCGCGACGCAGGCTTCAGGCCATCGAGAACTTTTCCGACCTCGGCTCGGGCATCCACATTGCCATGCAGGACCTCGACATCCGCGGGGCGGGCAATCTGCTCGGGGCCGAGCAAAGCGGGTTCATTGCCGATCTGGGCTATGAAACTTACCAGAAAATCCTGGCGGAGGCTGTCACCGAACTCAAGAACGACGAGTTTGCCGACCTCTATGCCGACGAACTCCAACGCACGGGGCATTTGAGCGGTGAACTCTTTGTGGACGACTGCACCGTGGAGTGCGACCTGCATGCCTATTTCCCCGAAACCTATGTGCCGGGAGCCACGGAACGCATGATGCTCTATCGCGAACTGGACGGCCTCGGTTCGGACGAGCAGATTGCCGATTTTCGGAAGCGCATGGAGGACCGCTTCGGCCCGTTGCCACCCGAGGGCGAGGAATTGCTCCGCATCGTGCCGCTGCGTGCGTTGGGGCGCAAGGCCGGAGCCGAGCGATTGGCACTCAAGAACCGCCGCATGACGCTCAGTTTCGTGTCGAATCCCGACAGTGCCTTCTACCGTTCCGACACGTTCGGCCGCATCATCGACTATGCCACCCACAGCTACCAACGTTGCCGGCTCGACGAGTCGAAAGGCCATCGCCGCATGATTGTCAACGATGTCACCACCGTGGAGTCGGCACTCCTGGTGCTGCGCCGCATGCTGGGCGAGG
>DAIRWG010000156.1:0-5918 GCA_036802405.1 Alloprevotella sp. | reverse complement strand
AAAAGACACTTCCGATAGCGCACAAATCCCTATTTCAGAATTATTAGAACCACCCTATATGGTGGCCCATGGAGTGAAGGCTTATTACCCCACCATCCGAACGACAAAAACCATCAAGGGACAAAGCGTGACGATCGAGGAGTCGTGGGGCGCGTGGCGCGATTCATGGGACAGCAGCGTGTGGCGATCTACCTTGAGGGGTTCTCACGATGACGACGGCCTACGTGCCGAACGATTTTCTCGAACCGTTTGACGACCCTGCAGCCGAGACCCCGCTGCTGGCTTGCAGCAGCAACCGATAAAACACATAAACGACTTAGAAGAATGAATCTGAAGACAATAAGAACCACCTTTCGCCGAGGTGTCCTACTCGGCACCGTCTGCCTGTGGGCGGCCTCCTGTTCCACGCCGAATAACGTGGCCTATTTCCAGGATGCGGAGCAGCTCAGCGGCATGGCTTTGCAGGCTGAGCAGCAGTTGCGCTTGCGGCCGGAGGACAAGGTGAACATCGTCGTGAACAGTTCCAATCCGATGCTCGAAAGCCAGTTCACCCTCTCGGCAGCGAATGCGGCTTCCACGCTGGGAGCCAGCGTGAAACCGCAGACGACGGCCTCGTCGAGCACTTCGAGCACGCGTCAGATGGTGGCCTATACCGTCGACGAACAGGGGACGATCGATTTCCCGGTGCTCGGGCGAATCTCCGTGGGCGGAAAGACGCGGCGCGAAGTGGCTGACTACATCCAGCGCCGACTCATCGCGCGCGAGCTGGTGAGCGACCCGATTGTCACGGTTGAATATGTCAACATGGGCGTCAACGTGCTCGGTGAGGTGAACCATGCGGGCCGTATCAATGTCACGAAGGACCATTTCACGCTGGTCGATGCCCTGGCGGCTGCCGGTGACCTGACGATCAATGGTGACCGACAGAATGTGCTTGTGGCGCGGCAGGTGGACGGTGTCAACGAGACGTACTGCGTCGATTTGACTCGCATGCAGACGGTGCTTCAGTCACCGGCCTACTATCTGCAGCAGAACGACCTCGTCTACGTTTCGCCCACGGACAAGCGTAAACGGGAGGCCAAAGCGACGGGCAACACGTTCAACACGCCTTCGGTGTGGATTTCCATTGCGTCGCTGATTGCCACGATAACTACTGCTTTAATTCTCAAATAAATTCCTTCCGAAACTCTGATGGATGACCAAAAGACGGTCCGCAAAACACTGGCGGACGAATATATAACCCTCCCTGACCTGTGGAACCTCTGTCTGGCGCGCTGGAATTGGTTTGTGCTGTCGCTCCTTGTCTGCGTGGGAGTGGCCTGCTACTATCTGATGAAGGCTCCCAAGATGTACACCCGCGAAGTTGCGGTGCTCGTGAAACAGGAGGTGCAGGGCAAGAATTCCAATGCGAAATCAGATGACAATGACTTCAACAACCTCGCCTTGATCACGCAAAACACAAACGTGGCCAATGTGGAGCGGCAGTTCAAGTCGCTTGAAGTGCTGATGGAAGTGGCGCGCCGTGAGATGAACGCCAAGACCTACGAGGAGGCGCTGCGCAAAGCAGAAAGTATCCAGGGACGCCTGACGACAAAGCTAGAAAGCGACAAATCAACCATCGTCAGTATCACGTTTTCCGCCACGTCACCCGACATGGCGGAGCGCGTGCTCAACGGCATTGTGACGGTCTACAACCAGAAGTGGATTGACGACAAGAGGCAGATGGCCGCCAGCACGTCGCGCTTCATCGAGGAACGCCTGAGGCTGATCGAGCAGGAGCTCAACAGCGTGGACGACAGTATCTCGAAATTCAAGACGCGCCATAAGATCACCGACCTCTCCTCCGTCAGCGACATCTATCTGCAACAGCAGAGCCAGTCGGACGCCGATATTCTGCGTCTGACGAGCCAGCGCTCCATGGCGCAATATGTGCTCGACATTCTCAAGAATCGCGCCTCGCGCTATCAGTTGCTGCCCACGAACTCGGGCATCGGGAATGCCATGGTGGAGGCGCAGATCAACCAGTACAACAGCATGCTGCTCTCGCTGAAGAACAACATGTTGGGCACATCGGCCCAGAATCCGCTTATCCTCAAGCAGGAGGCGGAGATTGACGAGGTGCGACGCAATATTCTCGCGACCATTGAGAATCAGATCAACACGTTTGACATCCAGCTCAATGCCCTGCGCGGCTACAACGGAGAGGCCAGCTCGAAAATCAGTTCGAACCCGACGCAGGCCAAACATCTCGTCAGCGTCGAGCGTGATCAGAAGGTGAAGGAAAGCCTCTATCTCTATCTGTTGCAGAAGAAGGAGGAGAATCAGATCAGCATGACCTATTCGTCGGTCATCACGCAGATGATTGACATGCCGCATGGCAGCGACAAGCCTTCGTCGCCCAATTCGAAACTGACGCTCTTCGCAGCGGTGCTTTTCGCGCTGATTGTGCCCGTGGCGTTGATTTTCACCCGTGAATGTCTGGACAACACGGTGCGCTCGAAGTCGGACATCGAGCATCGTACGTCGCTCTCACTCGTGGGGGATATCCCCTTCTGTGCGCTTGAGCGGAAGCGGTGTTTCCCCCAGCTCGACAAGTGGCTGCGAAGAAAGAAGAAAAAGAAGAAGATTTGCCGCCTCGTCGTGGAACACGGCAAGCAGGACATTGTCAACGAAGCGTTTCGCTATTTGCGTTCGAACCTGGAGTTCATAACGTCGCATCATGGAGAGAAGAACGTGTATATCGTCACGTCCGACTATATGAACTCGGGCAAGACCTTCGTGTCAACCAATCTGGCGTTGGCCTTGGCCATTTCGGGCAAGCGCGTGCTCTATATTGACGGGGACTTGCGCCATGCCACGGCCACCCACGTTTTCCACGCCCATGGGAAGGGCCTTGCCGACTATCTGGCCGAACTGGAGGACGACGTGACGAAACTCATCTTCCATCTCGACGGTTATCCCACGCTGGACATCCTCCCTGTGGGCACCATTCCGCCCAACCCGACGGAACTGCTCGCCGGAGAGCGTCTGCCCCAGCTGCTGGCTGAGCAGCGCCCGAACTATGACTTCATCCTCATCGACTGTCCGCCGTCTGACACGCTGGCCGATACGGGACTGATCGAGCGCCATGCTGACCGCACGCTCTTCGTCATCCGTGCACGGGAATGTGCGCGGAGAAGTGTGGAGGAACTGGATATCAATGCGCATAACGGTAAGTATAAGCATGTGTCGATTGTGCTCAACGCCTCCATGCAGGGCGGGCACTATGGCTATCACTATGGCTACCATTATGGCTATCACAACTCGTAAATGGAAAATGCGAACAAACGCATAGCGAAAAACACCCTCTTCATGTACGTAAGGTTGCTCACCACGATGGTGGTGGGGCTCTACGTGTCGCGCTTGGCGCTGGAGATACTGGGTGTTTCGGACTATGGACTCTTTGCTGTGGTGGGAGGCGTATTGGCTCTGTTCACCTTCATCAGCAATTCCCTTTCGAGCGCCACGTCGCGCTTCTTCAATACGGAGATGGGCAAGGAGGGCGGCGACGTCAATGCGTCGTTCAACATCAATCTCCTGCTCCATCTCTGTCTGGCCCTCATCATCTTTGTGTTGGCCGAAACGGTGGGATTGTGGTATGTCAGCCATCGGCTCAACGTGGCGCCGGGGAAATTGCCCGATGCGCTCTTCGTCTATCATATCAGTATGCTCACGGCCTGCTTGGGCATCGTCAACGGGCCTTATCAGAGCCTCTTTGCGGCCCATGAACGATTTCGCTTCATGGCTGTGCTTGACATCGTCAATTCGCTGGTGCGTCTGGGCTGCATCTTGATGCTATGCCTCTATGAAGGTAGCTATGCTCTACGCATCTACAGCGTGATCTTCTCCCTGACAACGGTGAACACGTTCGTTGTCTATCACTACGTGGCCCACCGCCGCTGGCCCGCCATCATCCGACGCCGCTTAATCAGAGGCTGGCCGCGCTATCGGGAGGTGCTGGGGTTCGGTGGATGGAACGTGCTGGCGACGCTGGCCTATATGGTGCGCTCGTCGGGTAGCGACTTGCTGCTCAACAGCTTTTTCGGTACGGCGATGAACGGTGCATTTGCCATCAGCCGCACGGTGAATCAGAGTATCATGTCGTTCACGGGAAGTTTCGACAGTGCTTCGGCTCCGCAGATCATCCAGTCGTATGCTGCAGGAGACAACGGGCGCTGCACTTACCTCTGCAACAAAATTGGGCGCATCAACATTCTGATGTTTGAACTGATCTGTTTCCCATTGCTTGTCGAACTCGATTTCGTCATGCAACTCTGGTTAGGGAAGGTGCCCGAAGGGGCGTATATGCTGACGTTGCTCAACGTGTTGGTGGGCGGAATGTCGCTCACCTGCGGCGGAATCTTCAATCTCATCAACGCCACGGGGCGCATCCGATGGTTCAAACTCAACACGAGCGTGTGCTTCATCGCGTGCATTCCCATTGGCTATGTGCTCTTCCGCGAGGGCTATCCGGCCTATAGCATTTTGGTGCTGTTTCTCGTGGCCGACGTCGTGCAGCGTGGGGTGCAGCTCTATCTGATGCACCATCTGCTGGGATTCGATGCCTGGCTGTATGCCCGCGAAGCCTACGGGCGTCCGTTGGTGATTGCCCTGATGGCGGGGGTAGGGTTCTATCTCCACTCGCAGATGGGCATCGAGAGCGTGGCGGGAAAGCTGGCTTCGATCATCGTTTGTGCAGCGCTGACGGTGGGACTGATTTACGCTATCGGACTGACGCACGACGAACGGCAGGCTTTGAAGCGCTTCGTGGGGAACGCCAGGAAACGGCTGCATGGATAAAGGAGACCTGCCGTAAGAATCCGGTCGCCCATTTGGGGGTGATGCCAACCATGGGAAGCGCGGTGGAGAATATATTCTTAAACGAAGAACCCACTCCTTATATATATATACTCAAGTTTTCTCTAAAAAAGGATTATGAGTATCCTAAGTAACATACGAAATCCCGATATTAGTTTTCTATACAGCGCAAACATCCAGTCTCTCCAAAATTGAAGAGACGACACGTATGTAAAAAGGTATTTTTCTCTTCTAGCTCAAAGCTATACGTAGGCATCCACAAGTATCCAAAGCTTTGGCTAATTTCAGAAAACGGAGTCGAACTACCAGAAACTTGATAGCCTTGCAATGGAAACTTATTGTTACAGCTTGCACTAAGCAAACTGAGTACAATCTTTAGCAACAGACTTTTGGGGTTCAAAGTCCTTGTATGAAACATTGAATTTCAGAATATGCCAAATGCACACAAGCACCTTCCTGGCCACTGCAACCACTACTTTCAACTTGAATTTCTTCCTCACTTGCGTGTGAAATGCGTAAAACTTAGAGAAGTAACATTCTTTCGTTCTTGATGCAGCCCATGCGCATTGGATACTCGCTACTCTGATGAATCTGTTCCCGTGAGTAATCTTATTCGATTTAATTTTCTTGTTGCTCTCGTCATTCCTTGGATTGAAACCGCACCAAGAGACGAGATGTTTAGCACTCGGAAACGCATTTACGTCTGGACCTATCTCGGCAAGGATTGTCAGGGCGGAACGCTCACTTACACCTGGGATTGTCTGAAGGTTTTTCATCTGTTCCTCAAACTCCCTATTGCAGATTTCTCGCATTTTTTCAATGCATTTGTTCTTGTTATCCTCCAATAAGGCTGATTCTGCAACATATTGTGCAAGCATGTCTGTTTCAGCTTCGGAAACGACACCTGTAAGTGCTGCTAGTATCGTATCCTCTCCATGTTTATTTATAATGCGTTTGTGTACGTGCGCAAGCAATTCTTGAGGTGAAGTCACACCTTCGGATATTTGCTTGACAACATTTTTGTAACTCTTGCAATCTGTATTGGACACATAGTTACTCAA
>DAIRWG010000155.1:0-5938 GCA_036802405.1 Alloprevotella sp. | reverse complement strand
CTGCTGAAGATGGGCATGACCACGGATTTCGTGGCACAAGCGCTCGGCATGACCGTGGACGAGGTGCGGAACTTGCAGAAACAGGCATAGCACGCACCACATGCCCCGGCAAGCCCTTCATGTTGACCAAATAGGTAGGGTGTCCAGTTTGATGTACTCATTAGCATGCGTCAAGGGCGGGCTGAAAGCCCAATGTCACGATAGCCCAGGGCAACGCCCTGGGTATCAAGTCATTGATGATGTCGCCCTGCAAGGGCAAAAGACTTTCTATTGGTCTTAGATTTCATTTTTCGGTACACGGAACTGCACACCCTAACAAACTGTACACCCTACTAAAAAGGTGTTCAGAATTACTTTATAGGATAGAGTTTCTATAAAATAATTCTGAACACCTATTTTTATAGTCAGGCAAGAATGGTCGTAGAAAAGTCTGTCACGTTACTTTTCGTATGACTCACCCCGTTAGGGGTGAAATTGTGTAGCCAGGCATGTGGAGAGCTTGGCTCTTCACATGCCTGGATCTCCGTTTTTCTTGATTTCACCACGGAGCACGCCGTAGGTGTGCGGATTGTTCCACAAACATGCATGGCATGTTTGCCATTTCATCTGGTTGATGGTGTGTTCCACACCTTAGAACAATCCACACACCTACGGCGTGCTCCATCTTCGGCTGCATGATTCTCTGGAACCTGGCATGCGGGATCCCCCGCATACCTGACTACCCAATTTCACCCCCAACGGGGTGGCCTGCGGCATGAAATTGGAATGAAGAGAGCAGATGCTACCCTCATGGATTATACTTCAGGTTTTCCCACACCATTATTGCTTGACTATAAACATTCACTTCGCACAATGACACGGCATCGGACCGTGGCCACAACAACCCGACCGCCGAAGCGGCCCTTCTCAGCAATGGAGGGTGAAGAGGAATTCCAGTCCGGCCCCCTTGCGGTTGCGCACGGAGATGTCGCCATGGTGGAAAAGCACGGCATTGCGCACGATGGACAGGCCGAGGCCAGTGCCGCCGTTGGCACGGGTGCGGCCCTCCGTCACACGGTAGAAACGTTCGAACAGCCGGGGCAAATGCTCCTCCGGCACGCCTTGCCCCGTGTCGTAAACACTGAAATAGCAGTATTCTGCAGTCATGTTGTAGCAATTGACATGCACTTCCGTGCCCTCACCCGCATAGCGGATGCTGTTTTCCAGCAGGTTGCGGAAGATGGAGTAGACGAGCGTGTAGTTGCCGTTGATGCTTGCATCGTCGGCTATCTGGGTGAAGAGCTTCATGCGCTGCCCCTCGAGGGCCGTCTGCAGGTCTTCGCGCACGTCGTTCACCACCCGGGCCACATTCACGGCCTCACGCGGCATGAGGTCGGCCGCCTCTTCCGTTTTGGTGATGAGGGCCACATCGCGAATGAGGTCGGTCAGGCGCACCACCTGCGCGTGGGCCTTCTCCAGGAAGTAGTGTTTGCGCTCGTCGCTCAGCGTGGGGCAGTCGATGATTGTTTCGATGTAGCCGCGGATGCTGCTCACCGGGGTGCGCAGCTCGTGGGTGATGTTGTTGCTCATCTGCTGCTTGAGCACGCGGTTCTTCTCGGCGCGCGTCACATCGGTCAACGTCAGCTCGAAACTGCCGTCGCTGTAGATGAGTGCCTGCACGGCAAAGGTGGAACCGCCGCTCCGCACGTTGTAGCGAAACACGGGAGCCTCCTCCGTGATGCGCCGCGTGCCCCCGTGCAGCTGCAGGAATTCCAGCACCGGGGTCAGATGTTCCGACTGCCAGAGGGCATCGATGTTGGCCGTGAGGTGGTCGAGCACGACATTGGCATACTGCATCAGTCGCGGGTTGGCATAGATGCAGTGGCGATCGGGATCGAAAATGCCGATGCCCTCCTCGAAATAGTGGAAATGGCGGAGCAGACGCTCACGTTCCAATGCGATCTGCTGCGACGACTGCTCCAGCTGCTGGTACTTCTGCATCACCTTTTCGCCCAGTTTGCCCAGCTCCGAGTCGGGAAATCGGATGTGCTCGTAATCCACCAGTCCGCGGTCGGCCGAGTTCATGAAGTTGCGCAGCCCCGTCACGGCCTTGCCGAAATGGTCGGAAATGTAGATGAGCAACACCAAGGCTATGGGGAAGAGCATCAGCACGAACCACAGGAACACGTTGTCGGCCTTCATGAAGTTTTGCACCTCGGCATTGTAAGGCAGGGCCACGCGCACGATGAATGCATGGTAGTCCTTGGCAAAGTAGAAAAACTCCTGGCCGAAAGTGGCGCTGCTGCGGATGTTCACGCCCTCGCCTTCGGGACGGTCCTCGGCCATCTGCACTTCGGGGCGGTCGAGGTGATTGCCCAGTTCGTGTATGCCATGCTCCTTCGACTCATAGAGCACCTCGCCCCGATGGCCGATGACGGTGAGGCGGAGGTCGGAGGGCAGCAAATGGGTGAGGTCGGCAAATCCCGTGGAATCGCGCTCCGCCCGGTCGGCACTGACTGCCCCTGCCACGACATTGGCATAACTGCGGAGGCGCGCTTCGAGCAAGTCGCGCTTGTACTGCTTCTCGCGGTTGTACTGAAACATCACCAGAAGCAGCGTGAACACGGCAAAGAGGGCCGTGAAGTTGATCAATAGTTTCGACTTGTAAGTCATGGTTTGGAATAGATGGGTTGGCGGATAGCACGCCGCTTGCCCGTGGCGGCATTCGGCGGTTCACGTTCTGTGGTCAAGCCTCGAAGCAGTAGCCGTAGCCTTGGCGGTTGACCACATGATAGGCCTTGTCGCCCAGTTTGCGGCGCACGCGGGCAATGTGCACATCGACGGTGCGGTCGAGCACGTAGCTGTCGCCGTGCCACACCTCCGACAGGATTTCCTCGCGCGAGAACACGCGCCCGGGGTGCTTGGCCAGCATGCTCAGAATGCCGAATTCCTTGGGCGAGAGGCGCACGTTCTCGCCGTCGACGGTGGCCACCTTCTGCACGAAGTTGATGGCCATGTCGCCCAGGTTGAGTTCGGTCAGGTCGGGCTGGACGTGGGTGCGGCGCAGCATGGCCTTCACGCGGGCCAGCACTTCGTGGAGCGAGAAGGGCTTGCTGATGTAGTCGTCGCCGCCGATGGAGAAGCCCGTCAGCAGGTCGTTCTCCGTGTCCTTGGCGGTGAGGAAGATGATGGGTGTTTGGTTCTTGAGTTCCTTGCGCAGTTTCTCGGCCATGCGGAATCCCGACATGCCGCCGAGCATCACGTCGAGCAGAATGAGGTGGTGGTCGGGCGAAAGGAGGTGGAGTGCCTCCTCGGCTGATTCGGCCGTGTCGACCTCGTAGCCGGCACTTTCAAGGTTGCACTGGAGGATTTCCCGCAAGTCGGGTTCATCGTCTACCACGAGTATTTTGTGTTTCTGTGTGTTCATCTGCTTGCTGTTATGATTGGGAGTTCCGATGCCTCTCTTCACCGCCACTGAAGGCGGCACTGCGGGATGTCGGAATTCACAGTGCAATATTACGAATTAATCCTTCCGCCGTCCGTCGTGGGGCTGTTAATTTTTTGTGAAACTTCGTGCTGACAGTTGCCCAAGGATGCTGACAGCAAATCAGCACCGACGTGAGTGACAGCAAAATGCCTTACGCGCGCACGCGCGTATTACAGGGGAATTGCAATTTTTGCTTTCATCTGTCAGCAGTGTATGCTTTGGGGCGACACTTTGGGACATTAATGCCTCGGACCTGGTGGATGAACAAGCGCTTGGCTGTTTCCAATTTCTCCCCTTGGGCTTCGAAAATGACGGATGACAGCAAAAAACGTAATTGCAGTGTATAGTGCGCGCGTGCGCGCGAGAAAACGTTTGCTCCCAATCGCTTCGGCTTCTGGCCATGCGCGCTGTCATCCGCTTATCTGGCAGGACGTTTCCCCATCCTACCCTTCCATGTGTTCTCCGCCCTGACCGCAAGGCCATCTTTCGCGTCAACCCACCGCGGTGAAAAAGTCCCAAGCCTTTTCAAATTCTACCACGGTACCGTAAAAATTCTACCGCGGTACTGTTTTTGCTCCACCGCGGTGCCGTAAAATCCCCACGATGGAAGCAAACATGCGTCCCGAAAAGCTGTATGGCTAAAGCCGTGATTCATGCGTACACGAAACAGGGTTCCCGGCTTGTTATAGTCATGCAAAAATGGTAGGGTGTCCAGTTTGGTGTACTCATTTAGCATGCGTACACCAAACTGGGCGCTCTACTTGTCAACTCACAGGAATTCTTGCGGTAGCATTCATGGAGTGCCGGGAAAAACGACCTTACCCGATCTTCCAATCAGCAACTGTTCCCGTTTCGGAGGAGATATCCACACCAATTTTATATATCGTTTTGCCTGAGGACAAGAACTCATTGGCATATCCTCTATCATCAATCTGCTTTAAAGCCGTATCGGCCGAGCCATCGAGTTTGAACTCAAAGATATAGACATACTTGGGGGTCTCCACACAACAGTCGAGGCGACCATAGCTCTGCTCCTTTTCGATATAGGTGGTATAGCAACTGGCAATGCGGAAGATGAGATAAAGCGTATAAGTGAAATACCGCTCTTTTTCCGTCTCATTCTCCTTGCGCCGAACCGTATAAGGGATGCTTGACAAGAATGAAGTAAGGAGCGTTCTGAATTTCTCCACCTCCCCACTTTTCAAGGCAATAACGGCACTGCGCACCCATGAGCCAGCATCCTCTCTGGTTGAGAAATAGCTGTTGGCAGTCATGGTGACAAAACCGTTTTTCACCTCGTCATTCGGGAAATCGAGCAAGTAAGTTCCCATCTCGCGGTCATAGTCCTTGATGGTGAGATAGCCACTCTGGTAGATCATGGGCAATGGCGTCTCTCTGTCTGCGCGATAATCCACAAACTCACGCTCGTCATAATACTTTCCGGTGAGTTCATTGAGATTTTCATGACTCTCGTGCAGGAGACGAACTAAGTAGGTTGGCGTGCCTGTACGGAACCAATAATCGCGAATCATCATTTTGGAGAATGTATTAAGAATGCTGAACGGGTTGTAAACCCCTTTCAATCGCGGCCCAAAATGATAGCCATCAAATCGTTGCCTCAACAATGGCACAATCTCTTCATGGGTGAAACCATTCGTTGCAGCCAACTCACCTATCTGCTCTTGGAAATAGGTGTACAATTCCTCTTCGGTGATTCCGCAGAGTGTGTCGTAGGTGTTGTCCATACTGATGTCGTCAGGCTGGTTGAAACCACTGAACACACTGATTTGCGAAAACTTGGTGACACCGGTAAGCAGCACAAACTGCAAGTCTGCATCGGCCAACTTGAAGGTGGAATAGAATGCCTTCAGAATGTTGCGATGATTTTCTTCCAGAGTGATGTCCACGTTGTTCACGCTGACGGTCTCTGGCAAATCCATCACATCAAGCAAGGGCTTGTCGTATTCATCAATCAAGACCACGCATCGAAGTCCCGTCTGCTGATGGGCAGTCTTCAACACGTAGGCGAATCTGTCGCCGATGGAGTGATGGTATGGATCCCTTCCGTACACGGCCTCTTGCTCTTCCACAAAACCTGTAAGGGTGTCCATCAGGGCATCCTGGTCGTTGAAGTTCTTGCCATTGAAGTCGATATGAAACACGGGGTAGGTTTTCCAATCCTTCTCCAATTCATCGATTTTCAATCCTCGGAAGAGTTCTTTCTTGCCCAGATAATAGTTCTTCAGCGTAGAGATCAGCAAGCTTTTTCCGAATCGGCGGGGACGACTCAGAAAATAGATTTTACCACGTGTAAGCTGATAAACCAAATCTGTTTTGTCAACGTACACATAGCCATCCTTGATGATTTGTTCAAACGACTGTATTCCTATGGGATATTTCATACCTCTACGATTTTGATGCAAAGATAGTGCAAGGCGAGAGAAAAACGCCAAGCTTGCTTGAGCGTTCTTC
>DAIRWG010000154.1:0-6103 GCA_036802405.1 Alloprevotella sp. | reverse complement strand
AGAGCTGCTGCGCCTCTATGCCCATGTAGGCCGGAGAATAGTCAGAGCGAGTCCCATTGAACGTGCGGGCTTCTTTCACCGCATAAGCCGAAGGCTCTTTCAAAGCAGCCGGTGCCGAAGTGCACGATTGCATTCCGAGTTCCGCACGCGGATTGATTCCGAAAGAATCTACAAAGGTCGTGTAGGCAGCCTCTGCACCTCGGTAGTTTCCTTGCACCCGCAGCAAGTCACCCATTTCAAGCCAAAGCGTAGAGTCGCGGTTTCCATAGCGTTCTGCATTGCGCAAGGCACTCACTGCACGCGCCACATTGGCATAGCGAGCATAGGCTTTTCCCATTTTCAAGGCTGCATCTGCCCGTTGGGCACGATTTTTGGGCGGTATGCGCGAATAGGATTTGCGATACTGCCCCGCAGCTTCAGCATATTCGCCAAGCGCCAAAGCCTCATCGCCGCGACGCATGACGCGCTCCACACTGGAGCAGGATGCCAAAGCCATAATGGCTGCCCCACCCGCCACCAGATGGCGGAACCTTAATTGGAGGATATGTTTCAAAATGAGCTTGTGTGCCGGGTCGTATATGGGATGGGATGCAGAGTACTTCATCGCGGAATCTCAAAGATTAAAATTCATGCAAATATAGTCATAAACTTCCGAATGTAGCCAACGTGAAGGAGATATATTCTCGCTTCTGATGGAAAGTGGCAGCATTCACCTCCCTTCAGGCGGCATTAGCGGCCTGCGCCAACGGTCTTTGCCGGCGTTTGCAAACAGGGCACAAACGGAGCATGGAATGCAAAAAGGGCCGCACCTTCTGCCACGGGGACATGAAGGGGCGGACCCTCTTGTGATTCACTTTTCGTGTATGCGAAAGGCATGCTCTTCAACAGAACCGATCTGTCACTGCCGAAGTCTCAAAGCCTCGATCACTTGCTCTGTGCATTGGCGCTTTCAATCATGTCCTTGCTCGGAAGGATATACACCTCCACGCGACGGTTGGCAGCCTGACCAGCAGCGGTGGCGTTGCTTTCGGCAGGATTCTCCTCGCCATAGCCTTTTACCGACACGAAGCGCGAAGCGGGATAACCGGCCACACTCATCTGAGCCTTCACGGCATCAGCACGCTTCTGCGAGAGATCAACGTTCTTCTGCTTGCTCTGCTCGGCGGTGCTGTTCTTCCAACCCTGATTGTCAGTGAAACCGCAGATAGCCATATCGAAAGTGTTGTCGCCCAAGTTGCTGATGAACTTGTTGATGCTCTCCTTGGCACTGGCACTGAGCGTGGAAGCACCCGTGTTGAAGAGGAGGCCGCTGTCGAATGTGGCCTTCACATACTTCGTGCCATTGGCATCCTCAAGCACTTCTGCCTTGGCATTGGCCATCTCGGCAGCTTTCTTGGCCTTGTCCATCTTGTTGCCAATGAGCACACCTGCTCCTGTGCCGACTGCAGTACCAACTGCAGCACCGATGGCGGCACCCTTGCCATGACCGATGAGCTGGCCAACGAGTGCACCCAGTGCACCACCGCTTGCTCCACCAATCAATCCGCCCTTAGCGGTGTTGCTCATGGAGCAGCTGCTCAGCAACATGGCAGCTGAAAGTGCAATCACAGATAACTTTGTCGTCTTCATTTTCTTACAGTTATTTAATCGTTGAACAATGATTTTTCTTTATCGGAAGGGGGGGCCTTCTGAAGGCACCTTCACCGCCCCGAAGTCACGTCTGCGTTCGCTTTGCAGGTACTGCATGACACACAAAAGCGGCAGTTTCGCTCGGCAAAGTTACAAAATCGCCGAATTTGGGCCATTCGTCAAACAATAATTTTGTATTTTTGCGGTCAAAATAATTCCAAACTGGCAAATCTGCTTGACAGGGGGCGCAGCCGACGGAAATGCTTGCATTCATTCGGAATGCGCATACGGCCTTTCGCACCCCTTGCTGCAAAGCATTTTTGCCCCATGTCCCCACTTATCGCCTTCACGTTCCGTTTTTGGCCACGGCCGGGAATCACACGCGAGGATGTGGGCATGGGAAACCGTACCAACAACAAAAATGGCTAAAGAATTAAAGAATCTGACCAAGCGCAGTGAGGACTACTCGCGCTGGTACAACGAACTGGTGGTAAAGGCCGACCTGGCCGAACAGGCAGATGTGCGCGGATGCATGGTGATCAAGCCTTACGGCTACGCCATTTGGGAGAAGATCCAGCAGTCACTCGATGCACGTTTCAAGGAAACCGGCGTGCAGAACGTTTATTTTCCCTTGCTCATCCCCAAGAGTTTCCTCTCGAAGGAAGCCGAACACGTAGAAGGCTTTGCCAAAGAGTGCGCCGTGGTCACACACTATCGTCTCAAGGCCAATCCCGATGGCGACGGTGTGGTGGTTGACCCTGAAGCACGCCTGGAAGAAGAACTCGTGATTCGTCCGACCTCAGAAACGACCATCTGGAACACTTACCGCAAATGGATTCACTCCTGGCGCGACCTTCCCTTGTGCTGCAACCAGTGGTGCAACGTCATGCGATGGGAAATGCGCACCCGCCTGTTCCTCCGCACATCCGAATTCCTTTGGCAGGAAGGACACACGGCCCATGCCACTCGCGAAGAGGCCGAAGCACGTGCCAAGCAGATGCTTGACGTGTATGCCGACTTTGCCAAAGACGTGTTGGCCATCCCTGTGGTACGCGGTGTGAAGAGTGCCACCGAGCGTTTTGCCGGAGCCCTCGACACTTACACCATCGAAGCCATGATGCAAGACGGAAAAGCACTGCAGAGCGGCACCAGCCACTTCCTCGGCCAGAATTTCGGCAAGGCGTTCAACGTTCAGTTCATCGACAAGGAGAACAAGCCTCAGTATGCCTGGGCCACCTCCTGGGGCGTAAGCACCCGCTTGATGGGCGCACTCATCATGACCCACTCTGACGACAACGGTCTTGTGCTGCCTCCCCACCTCGCCCCCATTCAGGTGGTGATTGTGCCTATCTACAAAGGCGATGCCGAACTGGAAGCACTCAACGAGAAACTCGAAGGCATCACTGCCCGTCTGCGCAGCATGGGCATCCGCGTGAAATACGACAATGCTGACAACAAGCGCCCGGGCTTCAAGTTTGCCGACTACGAACTGAAGGGTGTGCCCGTACGCCTCGTGATGGGGCCGAAGGATCTGGCAAACGGCACCATCGAACTCATGCGCCGCGACACGCTTGAGAAGGAGACGCTTTCGGTGGAAGGCATCGAGGAGCACGTGAAGGGCCTGCTGGAAGAAATCCAAACGAATATCTACAACAAGGCCAAGAAGCATCTTGACGAAAACATCTTCCCCTGCGACAACTACGAAGAGTTCAAGGAACGCGTGAAGGACGGCGGATTCTTCCTCTGCCCCTGGGACGGCACCGAAGAAACGGAAGCCAAGATCAAGGCCGACACTCAGGCCACCATCCGATGCGTGCCTTACGGCTTTAGCCAAGAGAACCCGGGTGTTGACATGGTGAGCGGAAAGCCCGCCACCTGCCGTGTGATTGTGGCACGCAGCTACTAATTGATGAGCGGGCAAGTTGGACGGTTCTTAGAGCATTAACTGGGAGTCCAGCATAAAGCGCCCCTTTCCTGATTCAAGCAAAGGAAGCGGAGTTTCTACCCTTATGGCCTTGAGCCATACTCTCGCCTCGATTGAGCATCCTTCCACCAGCTTGCCTGCCCGTCATCACGCACTCCGAAACATGATTTCAGTAGAACATTTATCTGTAGAATTTGGCACACGTCCGCTCTTTGCGGACGTGTCCTTTGTTATAAACAAGAAGGACCGCATAGCCCTTGTGGGCAAGAACGGAGCCGGCAAATCCACCTTGCTCAAGATTCTGGCCGGACAGCAGCAGCCCACCACGGGTACAGTGGCCGTGCAGAACGACACGACCATCGGCTACCTGCCCCAAGTGATGGTGCTCAGCGACGAGCACACGGTGATGGAAGAAGCCGAAAAAGCCTTCGACCACATCAGCGAAATGCAGGAACGCATCGACCGCCTCAACAACGAGTTGGCCGAACGTACCGACTACGAAAGTGCCGACTACATGGCACTGGTGGAACGGTTCACGCATGAGAGCGAACGCTTCCAGATGATGGGGGGAATGAACTACCATGCCCAACTCGAAAAGACGTTGCAAGGCTTGGGGTTCTCGACTTCCGACTTCAACCGTCCGACCAAGGAATTCTCAGGCGGATGGCGCATGCGCATCGAACTGGCGAAACTCCTGCTCAGGCAGCCCGATGTGCTGCTGCTTGACGAACCGACCAATCACCTCGATATCGAAAGCATACGCTGGCTTGAGCAGTTTCTCTCGCGTTCCAGCAGTGCCGTGGTGCTGGTGAGCCACGACCGTGCATTCATCAACAATGTGACCAACCGCACGCTGGAGATAGCCTGCAGCAAGGTGACAGACTACAAAGTGAAGTACGACGAATTCATTCAGCTCCGCGCCGAACGCCGTGAACAGCAGTTGCGGGCCTACGAGAACCAGCAAAAAGAAATTGCCGACATCCGCGACTTCATCGAACGTTTCCGCTACAAGCCCACCAAAGCCGTGCAGGTGCAGAGCCGTATCAAGCAGCTGGAAAAGATTGTGCCCATTGAAGTGGATGAAGTGGACAATGCATCGCTTCACCTGAAGTTTCCCCCTTGCTCACGTTCGGGCGACTATCCCGTGATTTGCGAGGACGTGCGCAAGGACTATGGGGAACACTGCGTGATACACGATGTCAACCTCACCATCAAGCGCGGCGAGAAAGTGGCCTTCGTCGGCAAGAACGGCGAAGGCAAATCCACCTTGGTGAAATGCATCATGGGCGAGATACCCTTCACTGGCCATCTGAAAGTGGGACATAACGTGCAGATTGGCTACTACGCACAGAATCAGGCACAGCTGCTCGACGGCGAACTCACCGTGTTCGACACGATCGACCGCGTGGCACAGGGCGACATACGCCTCAAGATCCGCGACATTCTCGGTGCCTTCATGTTTGGCGGCGAGGCTTCCGACAAAAAGGTGAAAGTACTTTCCGGTGGAGAGCGCTCACGTCTGGCCATGATCAAACTGCTGCTTGAGCCGGTGAATTTCCTCATTCTGGACGAACCGACCAACCACCTCGACATGCGCACGAAGGACGTGCTGAAGGAAGCCATTCTGGCATTCGACGGCACGGTGATCGTAGTAAGCCACGACCGCGATTTTCTCAACGGACTGGTGACCAAGGTGTTTGAATTCGGAGGCGGTGTCGTACGCGAGCATTTGGGCGGCATCTATGACTTTTTGCAAAAGAAAGAAATCGAATCGCTCGATGCCCTGCAAAGTTCACGTATGGACTCCACCGGTTCACCCTCTGCCTCCAAACAGGAAGCAGCCACTCCTTCAGAAGGCAAACAGAGCTACGAGGAAAGGAAAGAGCAGGCCAAGCTACGCCGCAAAGCCGAAAAGCGGGTGGAACAGTGTGAAGCCAAGGTGGCAGAGCTTGAAAAAGCAAAGGCTGACGTGGAAGCCCAACTGGCTACTCCCGAAGGTGCATCCGACCAATCACTCTTCACCCGCTACGCCCAACTGCAGTCCGACCTCAAAGAGGCTGAAACTGAATGGGAAGAGGCCATGGAGAATCTGGAGGGTTAGGCGCGCGTCAATGCCTACAAGAGCGCACGCACGGTTTACTACTTTCATTCATTCCTTATTCAAACTATTCACAAAACAATCCTACATATGACTATCAAAAGTATCTTACCAGCTCTGGCCATGGCAGCCACAGCCTCCTTTGCCCAGCAGAATCTTTCGTCGGGCATTGACAAGGCCAACATGGACCTCACTGCCAAGCCCGGTTCCGACTTCTTCAGCTACGCTGCGGGCGGATGGAATGCCGCCCATCCTCTGACAGCCGAGTTCTCCCGCTATTCGCAGTTCAATGCCTTGCAGGAGAACAACAACAAGCAGATTCGCGAACTCATCGAAAACTTTGCCAACACCAAACAGAAGCAGGGATCACTCGGCCAAAAAATCGGCTCGCTCTACCGATTGGCCATGGATTCCACGCGCCGCAACAAGGAGGATTATGCTCCCATCAAGGC
>DAIRWG010000153.1:0-6261 GCA_036802405.1 Alloprevotella sp. | reverse complement strand
CGGTCATATGGCTTTTGTTGTAGGGATGCGAGCGGGTGTTCGGCTCGTGTCAGTTGATCTTGTAGTCCAGGGCCTCGTTCTCTTTGATGTAATCCACGATCTGCTTGCTCACATTGATGCGGCAGTTGTGCGACTGCAGTCCCACGTGCATGTTCTTTTCGCTGTCGTACACGTTGAAGAAAAGCTCCGTGGTGCCTTCGTTCCGCTGCATCAGCGTCACCAGTTCGGCAGCTGTGTTTTCGGTCAGTTTGTCGAGGTGGATGGTCACGGTGAGTGCCTTGATCCGATTGCTCTTCACGTCGGGCAGGAATTCGATTTTGCCAATCCGCAGATCGAAGGAGTCGTCACGCCATTTGCGCGGTTCCACACGGGCGTTGATGAAGAGCGAATTGCCCGTTTGGAAATAGCCTCTGAGCCGGGCCCAGTCGTCGCCGAAGAGGGGAACCTCTCCGCCTCCGCTGTAGTCCTCCATCTTGACGATGCCGTAGGGCTTTCCCGTGCGGGTCTGTCCTTCCTTGATGCTGGTGACGATGCCTCCGAATGTGATGTCGCGGTTGGCCAGGGCCGTGAGGTCGGTCAGGTCGGCCAGCGTGTTGGTGCACACGTCCTCGAGGATGATGCGGAAATCGTCGAGCGGATGCCCCGAGATGTAGATGCCGATGAGGTCGCGCTCCTTGTTGAGCCGCTCCAGGTCGCTCCATTGGGCATATTCCTGCGGGGGTTGCGGCTTGGCCATTTCCACCATCTCTTCGGGGCCGAAGAGCGACATGGCGTTGGTGGCCTTGTCGATCTGGTAGCGTTGGCCGTAACGTACGAGTTCGTCGAGAAAAGTTTCGCGTCGTTCGCCGTTCGGAGTGACAAACTGTTCGCGTGCGATGTCGCCGAAACTGTCGAATGCTCCCGAGAGGGCCAGTCCTTCGAGGTTCTTCTTGTTGCATACGGAGAGGTTGACACGCTCCACCAGGTCGTAAACCGACTTGAACGGGCCGTTCTTTTCCCTTTCGCGCAGGATTTCCATCACGGCCCCTTCGCCCACTCCCTTGATGGCTCCCATGCCGAAACGGATGTCGCCCGTGTGGTTGACGCTGAATTTCAGCATGCTCTCGTTCACGTCGGGGCTGAGCGTGTGTATGCCCATCGACTTGCATTCGTCCATCAGCTTCGACACGGTGGCAATGTCGGCCAGGCTTCGGCTCATCACGCCGGCCATGTACTGAGAGGGGAAGTTCGCTTTCAGATAGGCCGTTTGGTAGGCCACCCACGAGTAGCAGGTGGCGTGGCTCTTGTTGAACGCATAGGAAGCGAAAGCACGCCAGTCCTCCCAGATTTTTTCGAGCACCTTCGGGTCATGCCCGTTAGCCGTACCTCCCTTGATGAACTTCGGGTACATGTGGTTCAGCTTCTCGATGAGCTTCTTGCCCATGGCCTTGCGCAGGGCATCGCTCTCGCCTCGGGTGAAGTTGGCAATCTCGCGCGAGAGGAGCATCACTTGCTCCTGGTAGACGGTGATGCCGTAGGTGTCCTTCAGATACTTCTCCATGCAGGGGAGGTCGTAGGTGATGGGTTCGTCGCCGTGCTTTCGGGCGATGAAGGAGGGAATATACTGCATCGGTCCCGGACGGTAGAGGGCGTTCATGGCGATGAGGTCCTCGAAGGTGGAAGGCTGCAGTTCGCGCAGGTACTTCTGCATGCCCGGCGATTCGAACTGGAATGTGCCGATGGTGCGCCCGTCGCAGTAGAGCTGGTAGGTGGCCGGGTCGTCGATGCTGATTTCGTCGATGTTGAGGTCTATGCCGAGCGAGAGGCGGATGTTCTCGAGCGCTTCCTTGATGATGGAGAGCGTTTTCAGTCCGAGGAAGTCCATCTTGATGAGTCCCGTTTCCTCAATCACGCGTCCTTCGTACTGCGTGCAGTGCAGTTCCTCGTTGGTTTCCTTGTCCTTGGCGGTCGACACCGGCACCCAGTCGGAGATGTTGTCGCGGCAGATGATGAATCCGCAGGCATGTACGCCCGTGTTGCGCACGTTTCCTTCCAGCATCTTGGCATATCGGATGGTGTCGCGCAGCAGGGGGTCGGGTGATGTTTCCGCTTCGCGCAGTTCTGGAATGGCTGCAATGGCATTGGGGAGGTTCATCTTGGGCACCTTGCCGTCGGGGCCTTCGGGCAGTTTGTCGGGAATGAGCTTGCACAGGCGGTTGCTCACGTCGAGCGGGAGCTTCTGCACGCGTGCCACGTCCTTGATGGCCAGTTTGGTGGCCATGGTGCCGTAGGTGATGATGTGGGCCACGTTGTCGGCACCGTATTTCTGTGTCACCCAGTTGAGCACCTTGCCGCGCCCGTCGTCGTCGAAGTCGACATCGATATCCGGCAGCGAGATACGGTCGGGGTTGAGGAAACGTTCAAACAGCAGGTCGTACTTGATGGGGTCCACCTGCGTGATGCCCAGGCAGTAGGCCACGGCACTGCCGGCTGCCGATCCACGTCCCGGGCCCACGCTCACGCCCAGTTCTTCGCGGGCGGCCCTGATGTAGTCCTGCACGATGAGGAAGTAGCCGGGGAAACCCATCGTCTTCATGATGTGCAGCTCAAACTTGATGCGTTCGGCCGTTTCCTCGTCGAGCGGGTCGCCGTAGCGTTTGCGTGCCCCTTCGTAGGCCAGTTTGGCCAGATAGTCGGCTTCGAGCTTGATGCGGTAGAGTTTGTCGAATCCGCCCAGCTTCTTGATTTTCTTCATGCCCTCCTCTTCGCTCATCACCACGTTGCCGTTCTCGTCGCGTGTGAATTCGTCGAAGAGCTGCTGCTCGGTGAGCCTTTGTCGGTATTCCTCTTCCGTGCCAAAGTCTTCGGGTATGGCAAAGTTGGGCATGATGGGGGCATGGTCGATGGAGTAGGTTTCCACCTTGTCGCAGATTTCGCAGGTGTTGGCCAGTGCTTCGGGCAGGTCGGCGAACACCTCGTTCATCTCTTCGCGTGTCTTGAACCATTCCTGCTTCGTGTAGAGCATGCGGTTGGGATCGTTGAGGTCGCGTCCCGTCGAGAGGCAGATCAGGCGGTCGTGGGCTTCCGCATTCTCCTCGTCCACGAAGTGTGAATCGTTCGAACAGATGCATTTCACGCCATATTTCTGCGAGATGCGCAGCAGCTCCTGGTTCACCTGCACTTGCAGCGGATAGGTTTCGCGGTTGGCGCGGATGGAGGGGTCCTTCACTTCGTGGCGCTGCAGTTCGAGGTAGTAATCGTCGCCGAAGATGTTCTTGAACCATTGCACCGACTTTTCCGCCTCCTCTATCTGCCCGTTGAGGATGAGCTGGGGCACCTCGCCGCCGATGCAGGCGGAGCACACGATGAGGTCCTCGTGGAAGAGTTCCAGGTCCTTGTGGTCGGTGCGTGGACGCATGTAGAAACCGTCCACCCAGGCCCTCGACACGAGTTTGATCAGGTTGTGGTAGCCATGCTCGTTCTTGGCCAGCACGATGAGGTGCCATCCGCTCTGGTCGATGCGTTGCTCCTTCAGGCTCTTGTCTCGGCGTCGCGACACATACATTTCGCAACCGAAGATCGGCTTGAAGTTGGCCACGGGTCTTTGCTTGGCAATGGTCTGTTCGGCTTCGGCAATGAGCTGCTCGGTGCTTTTCCCTTCATCGGGGTTCTTTCCGTCCTTTCCGGGCTTCGGCTCGTAGGTGCCTGCGCGCAGAGCCTCGATCTTGGCCTCTGCATCCTTGATGATGCCCCGTGCCTTGCCGCACACCTTGTTGGTGTAGTTGAAGAATTCCTTGATGCCCATCATGTTGCCATGGTCGGTGATGGCCATGCCGCGCATGCCGTTGCGGATGGCCTTGTCCACGAGCTTCGGCACGGAAGCCTGTCCGTCGAGGATGGAGTATTGGGTGTGAACGTGAAGGTGAACGAAGTCTTGCATGATGGGTGGGGAAGGGGGAATGTTTGTGTAGGGTGTTTCTTAAGCTTGGTGTTTGTGCGCGGTGTGGCGTGCGGGCTTTCAGTGTTGGCTGAAGTCGTGCTCCATCACCAGGGCGGGGGCTTCGCCGCGCTGCAGGCATTGTTTCATGAAGTCCATGTAGGGCGCCACGTGGGTAAAGAACCGCCGATAGCCTGCGCAGAGGTAGTTGTGCCCTTCCTCGCCGTCGGTGGAACGGGCAAAGCGGTTGCGCGGGCATTCGCCGTGGCAGGCGAAGCGGTAGGTGCATTCGCGGCATTCGCGGGTGAGCAGGTCGCGCTTGTTTTGTCCGAACTGCTTGAGTGCGGGCAGCTTCGTGAGTGTGGAGAGTGGGGTGTGGCGGATGTTGCCCAGCTTGAATTCGGGAAACACGTAGTGGTCACAGGCATAGAGGTCGCCGTTGTGTTCCAGTGCCGTGGCGTGTCCGCAAGTTTCGGCAAGTGAGCATACGCCCGGTGTCATGCCCATCCAGTTGGCCAGGGTGGCATCGAACAGTTGTACGAACGTTTCGCCCACATCGTGGCGCACCCATTCGTCGAAGATGGTGCAGCAGAATTCGCCCCAAGCTCCGGGAGTGATGCTGAAATCGGTGAGCTGGGCCACGGCTCCGTCGGTCGGTGCTGCAAGGTGGCGTCCGTCGGGATGCCGGTAGTAGCGTTCCACCACGGGGGTGAACTGCAGGAAACGGCAACCGATCTGCTTGAAGAAGTGGTAGAACTCCAGCGGATTCTCGGCCGTCAGCTTGTTGGCCACCGCCATAGCGTTCCATTCCACTCCGTGCCGGTTGAGCAAGTCGATGCCCTGCATCACACCTCGCCATGAGGGGCGTCCCATGCGGCTCTTGCGGTAGGCATCGTGCAGCCTTTTTGGCCCGTCGATCGACACTCCCACGAGGAAGTGGTTGTCGTGCAGGAAACGTGCCCAGTCGTCTGTCACGAGCGTGCCGTTGGTTTGCAGGCAGTTGTCGATGGCGCGCCCTCCGGCATATTTCCGTTGCAGCTCGAGTGCGCGGCGGTAGAAGGTGATGGGGCGCATCATCGGTTCGCCGCCATGCCAGGTGAAGAGCACCGGGCCTGCGGGTTGTGCTTCGATGTATTGCTTGACGAACGTTTCCAGCATTTCGTCGCTCATGGTCATGGATGCGGCCTGTCCGGGTTGTTTGTAGAGCTGCTGCTTTTCGGTGTAGTAGCAGTAGCGGCAGGCGAGGTTGCAGAGTGCTCCGGCCGGCTTGGCCATCACGTAGGTGGGTTGTGAGGAAAACGTTGCGTCCATGAGGGGTGGGAGAGAGGATGAAATGTAAAAAAAGTGGTGCGGTGGGGTTTTAACCCTCCTCCGCACCACTTTCGTTGGTTTGTCAGCCCATGCTGATGTGGCTGGCGGGTGTACTTAGAGGTTGTTCTTCTCGATGTCCTTGAAGTACTTGTAGGTGCCGTGAGTGATGTTCTCGCAGGCAGCCTCGTCGCACACGATGATGCCGTGCTGGTGCATCTGGAGCACAGAGATGGTCCACATCTGCGTCACAGGGCCTTCGATGGCAGCCTGGAGGGCGCGTGCCTTGTTGTGCCCGTTGCAGAGGATGAGCACTTC
This sequence comes from Alloprevotella sp., assembly GCA_036802405.1. Classification (GTDB taxonomy): domain Bacteria; phylum Bacteroidota; class Bacteroidia; order Bacteroidales; family Bacteroidaceae; genus Alloprevotella. The sequence goes on along the minus strand of DAIRWG010000153.1, from coordinate 719 downwards.
CTTGGCCGACATCACGGTGCCTACGCCCACGGTGAGGGCCGTTGCGGGTACATCCTCGGGCTTGCCTCCGAAGAAGCGGGAGTTTGCCACGCGGGTGTCGGTGGTGAGTGTCTTCTGGCGGGTGCGGCTGGTGAGGGCGCTGCCCGGCTCGTTGAAGGCAATGTGGCCGTCGGGGCCGATGCCGCCGATAAAGAGGTCGATGCCGCCTGCTTCTTCGATCATCTGTTCGTAGTGGGCGCATTCAGCCTCCAGGTTCTCGGCGTTGCCGTTGAGGATGTGGATGTTCTCCTTCGGGCAGTCGATGTGGTCGAAGAGGTTGGTGGCCATGAAGGAGTGGTAGCTTTCGGGGTGCGATTCGGGCAAGCCTACATACTCGTCCATGTTGAAAGTGAGCACGTGCTTGAAGCTGACGCGGCCTTCCTTGTTGGCCTTCACGAGGGCCTTGTACATGCCGATGGGTGAAGAGCCGGTAGGCAGGCCCAACACGAAGGGCTTCTCGGCTGTAGGATTGGCAGCGTTGATCTTGTTTACCACATAGTCGGCTGCCCATTGCGACAGTTTCTCGTAGTCGGGCTCGATGATTACTCTCATGTCTTGTTTGTTAGATTAAATTGTTGTTCGGTAGTTGCTTTGTTGATATGGGCAAAGTTACCGCTTTTTCTCCAAGCGGCCAAATGTTTCGGTCTGATTTTTTCGCACGATTCGAGATATTTTCGGAG
>DAIRWG010000152.1:0-6306 GCA_036802405.1 Alloprevotella sp. | reverse complement strand
GATGCTACCTCCCCATGGATTATACTTCAGATTTTCCAAAACCATTTTTGTTTGACTATAACTCCAACTTGTATCGTTTCCACTCGGGGGATGGGAATGGGGTGGGCCAATGGTGGATAATCATGCCGATTAACCTCGGCTTGCATTGTTTCCCATAGGCAGGGAACGCCATGAAGGGAGATGGCGGAATTTTATGCATACCGGGGCGGAAAGTGTGCACAAACAAGCGGCAAATCGGTGCATAAGGTTCAGAATGTCGCATTTGCGGGCAAATAATCAGTCAGATTGTTTGTCGGGTTATTTTTTCTCTCTACATTTGTCAAGTCAATCAAAATGTAGACAAGAATAATCAACCAATCAAATATCCTGAAACGTATGGCAAAATCACTACTCCAAGGCCTGCTCATGGCCGGCATGATGATTTCCTCACAAGCAGCTCTGGCGCAGAGCCAGGCTTCGGTGGCTGCCCTCTGGCAGTTCCAGCGCCATTCACAACCCGCCGCTGCAACGGCGCCGATGCTCGGTCCCGTGACAGCAGCCCTTCCGCTCACTCCGGCCAAGGCCCCTCAGAAGGCTGCCAGCACGGTGGAGAGCATCACCTTGGGCTATTGCGGCCCGGATGACTACATCTATCAGGCAGACGGTGTGTCGCTTGATCGCGATGCCAATGTCGGTGCCGCCATCAAGATTACGAAGGACATGCTGCAGACCTATGTGGGCGGCACCATCCGCAGCCTGCGCATCGGATGGAGCACCAGCGACAAGCGCCCGTCCATCAAGACCTTTGTGCGCAGCAGCTACAACGGCGAGAACCTGGCTTCGAAGACCTTCACCCCGTCGGGCACCATCGGGTGGAACACGGTGCAGCTCGACAAGGGCGTGACCATCACCGAAGACATGGACAGCCTCTTCGTGGGATTCAACCTCAGCCTGCCCAAGGGCGTGTACATTCCCACCGTATGGCCCCACAATGTGGTGAACAGCTGCTATCTGGCCCAGGAAGGCGATGTGGATGCCAACGGCAACCAGAACTGGTATGACTATCCCGATTTCGGCAAGCTGGCCATCCTGGCCGTGGTGGAGGACCCCGACGGAAAGCTGCACGACATGGTGAAGCTGACCGACTTCCGCTACGATGCCATCGCTCCGGCTGATTCGGCCGGCACCACGCTGGCCCGCCTGACCAACCTCGGCACGAACGATGTGAACTCCCTCGGCGTGGAATGCCGTCAGGGCGACAAGACGTGGGAATACGAAATGCTGCTTTCGCAACCCGTGCAGCCGGGCAAGACGGCCAAGGTGTCGCTTCCGCTCTATTGCTTCGGCACGGGCACCACGGAGTATGCCGTGAAATATGTGAACGGCGAGTTCCCCCGCAAGTCGTTCTCGACGACGGTCGACCAGATCGGTGTGCCCAAGGCGGTGGCCGAAAAGTATACGCACCGTCCGCTCATCGAATTCTACACGAGTGAAAACTCCGTTTACGGCCCCACCTACTATAGCTACATCACCGAGGGCCTGCAGGCTGTGCGCAGCCAGTACTCGCTGGTGAAGGTGCATGCCGAGGACCAGTTCATGACCGGCACCGATGAAGACGATGCCATCCGCATGCAGCTCGACTTCGGCGACGGCGATTCGCTGCAGGTGTACATTCCTGCCATGTCGATCGACCGCAATGCCTACACCTGCAACCCCGCAGGCCGCTACAAGGCCATCGACAACATCCTCTATCCGCAGGCAGGTGCCGAGGTGTACAGTGCCGTGCTGGGTTATCCCACCTTTGCCAGCGTGAATGTGAGCGGTTCGGTGGCCGAAGATGCCTCGAAGGTGAGCATCGACGTGACGGGCGACATTGCCGAAGGCATCATGCCGAAGGACGAACCCCTCTACTTGAGCGTGTATTTGCTCGAGAAAAACGTGAAGAGCGAGAGCCAGAAGTTCTGGGGCGACGAGGAGAGCGAGCAGTATGGTGGCGTCTATACGCACGAGAATGTGATTCGCCGCCGCGTGACTCCCCTCTATGGCACGAAGCTGGAGAAGAATTCCGGCACTTACACCATGCATTTCGACCAGCGCATCTCTTCGAAATGGAATGCCGACAACCTGTCGGTGGTGGCCTTCATCAACCGTGGACTGGAGAACCCCTCTGACCGCCGCCAGGTGATCAACTCGGGTGAAACGCAGCTCACCAACCAGGCCACGGGCATCAGCCAGGCAGCCCATGAGGGCGAAAGCCGCGTGGTGGCCATCTACAACCTGGCCGGCGTGCAGCAGCCCCTCGGTGTGAAACCGGCCAAGGGCGTTTACCTCGTGAAGCGTGTGGTGAACGGCCAGACCGTGGTGACCAAAGAGGCTCTCTGATGCCTTGACAAAGTGAAAAGCAAAGTGGCAAGTTGTGCGCAGCCGGACTGCGGGCAGCTTGCTGCTTTCAGCGTTTTTCAGATGTTTAAGAAAGTAGACAAGTATCCTCAACGAATCCATTTCATGAAAAAGATATTCCTCACCATGGCCATGGCGGCCGCCGCATTGTGGGCCAATGCCCAGGTGTACTACGGCTATTCGCCCGCATCGGCCCCCGAACCCACGCAGACCAGCGCACTCGGTGCCGGCGAAAACGGCAACATGTCCATCCTCATCAAGCTTGATCCGGCAGCCGACCCCGTGATGCAGCGCCTGAAAGGCAAGAAAATCCTGGGCGTGCGTTGCTACCTGCGCTCAGAATATGAGCAGGAATTTGACGAACGTTCCTTTATCCAGCTTTACGAACAGAATCTTGACGGCCGTCCCAAGGCCCGCAAGTTCGTCGACTTCAAGCAAGGCTGGAACGACGTGTATTTCGACACCCCTTATGTCATCGGCGATGCCCCCGTCTATGTGGGTTTCCAGGTGATGGAGATGAAGGCTTCGGCCTATCCCGCCGTGACGCTCAATGCCGTGAGCGTGCCCAACAGTTGCTGGGTGAAGCTCGGTGTGGCCGGCAAGTGGACCGAATTCACTGACCGTGGCACGCCCCTCATCGAAGCCATCCTCGAGGATGACGCCCAGCCGGCACTCGACCGCACGGCCTATGCCCAGGTGGCCAGCGCACCCCTCACCATCGCTCCTTCGCAGCCCGTGGAGATGCAGGTGTATCTGCACAACCTCTCCGGCAGACCCGTGAGCAGCCTGCAGGTGGCCAGCCTGGGCGACGGCGACACGAAGGCCACCCCCGTTCAGGTGGACCTTGCCACGCCGCTCGCAGCCTACGACGGACGTGTCGTGACGCTCGCCATCACCCCGGGCAGCGAGGAAGGCCCCTCGCAGGCCCTCTCGCTCACTGTGCCCGAAATGGACGGACTGTCCACGCAGGCGGCATTGGCCGGAGTGACACACCACTACATCACGCAGGATGCCTTCGTGCGCATTCCCCTCATCGAGGAATTCACCAGCCAGCGTTGCCCCAACTGCCCTTATCTGGCCTACTATCTTGACATGGCCCGCGAACAGTTCCCCACGCCTACGCTCTACGTGTCGCACCATGCGGGATATGCCAACGATGCCTTCACCACGCAGGCCGACAAGGATCTGCTCTACCTCTTCGGCGACCAGGGAGAGTTCAACCCCGCCGTCACCTACAACCGTTCCTATCTGGAGGGTGAGAACTACGCCGTGCTCAATGCCCACAACGAGCCCTCGCCTTCCAACTATCTGGACGACCTGACGGAGGCCACCAACCAGCCGGCCATGGCCAAGGTGCTGGTGGATGCCAAAGTGGAGGGCAAGCAGCTCAAGTGCACCGTTCACGGACAGGTGAACCGCAAGATCGTGGCTTCGGGCACGCCGGTCTACCTCACCGCCTATGTGGTGGAGGACAGCCTCACCACGGCCCAGTATCCGCAGGACGGACTCGACGTGGACGACGTTCCGGCCGACCTCGTGCAGCGTTTCCACCACAACGGCATCATCCGCGCGAGTCTGACCACCGTTTCGACGGGCGACCAGCTCACTTTCGGCAGCGATGCTTCCTTCTCGGTGGAATTCCCCGAGGTAGCCATTTCCGACAGCTGGAAGTGGGAGAACTGTCAGGTGATTGCCTTCGTGCACTACACCGACAAGAACAACCTGCGCAACAATGTGGTGCTCAATGCCGGAGGCGACCGTGTGAACCACCTCGTGTCGGCCATCGAGCAGGCCGTGGCCGACGGACAGATGACCGTGGCGCGCGCCTTTGCCGGAACCGATCGCCGCATCCGCACTTCACAGGCCGTGGAGGGCGTGCAGGCCTGGACGCTGGGCGGTGCCCGTGTGAATGCCGCCCTGCCGTTGACTCCCGGCGTCTATCTCGTGCAGCTGAAGCAGCACGGTGCCTGGCAGCAGGCACAGAAGGTGCTCGTGCGCTGATGGCGCGCGAATGCTGCAAGTTGAAACAATAGAAGGCTTGGAATGGATCGCAAGGATCCGTTCCAAGCCTTTTTGGGTTTTCGTCCTCCAGCTATTGCCTTTCGGAAAGCGTGAGGAGCAGTTCGTGGAAGAGGGCCTGACGGTGGTCGCTGAGGCTGGACTGCGCGGAGCGTTGCTTCAGATACCATTGGTGCAGGCGGATGTCGGAGGGGGAGGAGGGAATGCCACGCGAGCCGATGATGAACTCGGCGTATTCCGCACATTGGCGGGCATAGCGGCGGTCGGCTGCGGTGAGCGTGCCTTCGGATTCCCATTCGGCGGCCACGCTGTCGGGCGCTATTTCAAATGGCGGCTGAGCCTCTTCGGCCGCTTGCCATCGTGCTTGCCAGGAGGAGGGCGCTGCAGGGCGATGCGCGTCCGTCTCCAGTTCCGACTTGCGCAGGGCGAGATGGCCGTAGACCTCCTTGATCAGGCCGTTGAGTTCGCGGCGGGTGAGTTTTCCGCATCCGGCCAGGGTGAGGTAGCGCGGGTCGGACTGGTGGTAGCGCGCCACGTCGTGCACGGTGCACAGCTGTGCCTTTTGGCAGCACCGCAAGGCGCGCAAGCTCAAACGGCCTTCGGCCTGGAGCGCATCAAGCTGCGAGAGCGGATCCATCAGAGGGTGAGCGACTCAAGCACCTCGCCGTCGAGGGTGCGAAGGCTGAGGGTGTGGTTTTCGTAGGTGGCAAAGGTGGGTTGGTTTCCTCCCTTGGGAAAAGTGGGCGAGCCGGTGTTGAGGATGGCCGGGCGGCCTTCGTCGGGGCGGGCTGCCTGCAGCGTGTGCAGGTGGGTGTGGCCGTAGACGAACACTTCGCACGAAGGACTTTGGGGAAGGTGCTTCTCGTTGTAGACGTGGCCGTGGGTGATGAAGAAGCGCAGCCCGTCGACCAGCAACATGGAATAGGTGCCTTGGATGGGAAACTGCAGCAGCATCTGGTCCACCTCGGAGTCGCAGTTGCCGCGCACGCACACGATGTGGGCGGCACGGGCATTCAGCCGTTCGGCCACCGCTTGGGGGTCGAGGCCGGGGCAGAGGCCGTTGCGGGGGCCGTAGTTGAGTATGTCGCCCAGCAGCACGAGCAGGTCGTAGTGGTGGGCATCGTAGAATCGGAGCACGGACTCAAGGGCTGGAAGTGATCCGTGGATGTCGGAGAGAAAGAGTAGTTTCATTGCGTAGCAGTCTCTGGTTTCTATTTGGTGATTGAATGATGGGGCTGGTCGTTCCCCGTTGCTGACGGGGTGGGAGAATAGCCCATGCAAAGTTACGTCTAAGATAGGGAAACGCCAAACGGCGGTGTTTGCTTTTTTCGGCAATAGTGAAATGGAATGGTGGAAATAGCGGGGCTATATGTTGTGGGGCTTTACCACAAAGGACCATGAATAGGCACGAAGCCTTGCGGCGGAGAATTTTAGGGGATTTTGTCCGCGAAGGGCCGCTAAGGAACGCGAAGCCTGGCGGCAGAGTTTCACCACGAAGGGTCACGAAGAGGCACGAAGCCTTGCGGCGGCAGAGTTTTACCACGAAGGACCACGAAGAGGCACGAAGCCTTGCGGCGGAGAAATTTAGGGGATTTTGTCCGCGAAGGGCCGCTAAGGAACGCGAAGCCTTGCGGCGGTGGAGTCTTTACCACGAAGGGGCACGAATAGGCACGAAGCCTTGCGGCGGAGAAATTTAGGGAGATTTTGTCCGCGAAGGGCCGCTAAGGAACGCGAAGACCATGCGGCGGTGGAGTCTTTACCACGAAGGGTCACGAATAGGCACGAAGCCTTGCGGCGGAGAAATTTAGGGAGATTTTGTCCGCGAAGGGCCGCTAAGGAACGCGAAGCCTTGCGGCGGCAGAGTTTCACCACGAAGGGTCACGAAGAGGCACGAAGCCTTGCGGCGGC
>DAIRWG010000151.1:0-6389 GCA_036802405.1 Alloprevotella sp. | reverse complement strand
CGGGCCGCTTCGGCCTGTTTCCACAAGCTTTCGTAAGTTTGGGCCCGTAGTCCCGTTGGTGGCAAGAGCAACAGAAACAGGGCGAAAAGTAGTCGTTTCATAAGCGTGTGCGCAATGTTACATGGTTTTTTGACAGTAACGCGAAGAAAGCTCGATTCTTGCATTCTCGGCAGGGAATTCGCTCGTTCGGAGTGGAAAACATGCTGAGGCCGCTCCACCCGAATGGGCGAAGCGGCCTCAGAAGTGAGATGGGGATGAAGGATGCGGATGCCCTTCACCCGTTGTGGCAGCCTAAGCGCACAGGAACAGAATCGTGGCCTGTGCGGTGAGGATGCGCAGGAACATGGTGAGCGGATAGACGGTGGAATAGCCCACGGAGGCGGCATCGTTGTTGGCCGTCTGGTTGGCATAGCCCAATGCGGGGGGGTCGGTGGTCGAGCCGGCAATCACACCCATCAGCGTGAAGTAGTTGAGCTTGAACTTGAGTCGTGCCACCACGCCCATGATGAGCAGGGGAATGATGGTGATGAGGAAGCCTACGCCCACGTACATGATGCCGTCGCCGTGCACCACTGTGGTCCAGAAGTTGGCTCCGGCCTTGATGCCCACTGCAGCGAGGAAGAGGATCAGTCCGATTTCACGCAGCAGGAGGTTGGCCGAAGTGGTGGTGTAGGTCACCAGATGGAACTTGTAGCCGTAGGCACCGGCCAGGATGGCGATGATAAGCGGGCCGCCGGCCAATCCGAGCTTGAGCGGAGTGGCCATGCCGGGGAACTGGAAGGGAATGCTACCGAAGAGGATGCCGACGAGAATGCCGAGGAAGATGGCACCCACGTTGGGGTGGTCCAAGCGCTTCACCGAGTTGCCCAACAGGCGTTCCACGCGGTTCACGCTATCCTCCGGTCCGGCCACCATGAGGCGGTCGCCGATCTGGATGCGGAGCGCCCGGTCGGCAAAGAGGTTCATGCCCTGACGGGTGATACGGGTGACGTTCACGCCATACATCGAGCTGAAATGCATTTCGCCAAAGGTCTTTCCGTTCACTTCGGGCTGCGTCACCAGAATGCGCTTCGACACGATGGGGGCCTTTTCGGCCTGCCATTCCACTTCCACTTCCTTTCCGATGAAGGCTGTGGCAGCTTCTGCATCGTCCTGTGCGCAGACAGCGTTCATCTCATCGCCCAAGTGCAGGATGGTCTCCTTGGTGGGCGAAAGGATTTCGTCGCCGTGCTTGTAGTGCGTACACACGAACGTGCGGCCGAGGAATTGCGTGAGCTGTGCAAAAGTCTTTCCTTCAAGAGCCTGGTTCTCCACGCGGAGCGAGAGGTGATGGGGTTTGGCGTGTGGGTTGTCCTCACGCGAATCGCGGATTTTTGCTTCCTCATCCTCCAGTTTGATGCGGCAGATGTAGCGGATGGCGATGGTGGCACCGATGATGCCCAGCACGCCGAGCGGGTAGGCGCAGGCATAGCCCGATGCAATGTTCAGTCCGTTCATCTTCACTCCCAGTGTGTTGAGTGCTTCCTGGGCGGCACCGAGTCCGGGGGTGTTGGTCACAGCACCGCAGAGCACGCCGACTGCCATAGGCAGCGAGGTGGGGTCCGTGCGGTCGAAGAAGAGGTAGTAGCATCCCAGCATGGTGAGGATGTTGAGTGTGACGATGCCCACTGCCACGAGGTTCATCTGCACGCCGTCCTTCTTGAACGACTGGAAGAAACTGGGGCCCACCTGCAATCCGATGCAGTAGACGAACAGAATCAGTCCGAAGTCCTGGATGAAGTTGAGCACTTTGGCCGGACAGGCAAAGCCGCCGTCGGCATCAAACACGCCGGCTGAATGGTAGATGTGTCCCACCACAATGCCGGCAAACAACACGAAGGTCACGCCCAGCGAGATGCTGCCGATCTTGATCTTGCCCAGCACCACGCCGACGGCAATGACCAAGGAGAACAGCAGCACGATGTGCGCCACCGAGTCGGTTGTCAGAAATAGAGATTGTAACCAATCCATGGGTTGTTAAGTTATTGAAGATTATTGAATGTTTCCCTGGGGAATCGATGGACTGACGCAGTTTTCATGGTGCGGCCTTCATGCTGCCATCGGTGTGCAAATATAGTCAGTTTTTTCGACTTGGACGCTTTTCCGTGAAGGTTTTAGCAACAAAGGTTGACATGATGCCTTTTGCATCCTTAGATTGGGCAGTCTATTCAGAGGCAGCAAAGGCAGTAGCCCCCGACATCCGAGGACGGAAGCCGGGGGCTATGCTGAATGAAAATAGGGAAGGAAGTTCAGATCACTTCTTGCCTACGGGAGTGAGTCGGAGCGTGTAGGTCAACGGCTTTTCGGGCACGCGGTACTGCGGCAGCGTGTCCACGTCCTGGCCGCACGAAGCGTTGCCGATGCCGCGGGTCCAGGCATCGAGGTGCAGCACCGTGTAGGGGCGCGGTGTGAGCTGCCACATGTGCTGGGCATTCATCAGGTCGGCATCCGTATAGCGGAGAGCCGAGAATCCCACCTGGCCTTCCGTTTGGATGCGGAGGCCGAATCCCTTGTTGTCCGTCAGCGTGAGCTCGCGCAAGCCTTCACGTCCGCCGGTGCTTTGGGGTTTCATGTAGCGTTCGGGCATGTTGGCCACCGTGCTGGAATAGCGGCCCACGAGTGCGCCGTCCTTGCGGTCGCAGTAGTTTTCCCAAGGACCGTAGGCATAGTAGTCCACCTTCGAGAGCGAGGAGTCGAGCATGCACACGAGTCCGGCGCGGCGGAGGTGCGGCGTGTGGGGGGTGAAGGTGGCCTTCACGTCGACGATGCCTTGCGGGTAGATCACGTAGTCAATCGCTGTAGAGCAAAGCTTGCCCTCACGTTGGGTCTTCACCACCAGGTTGCCGTTCTCGTTCACTACGCTGACAGTGCCTTGAGGCTCCAGCCCGTTGCTGGTGTTGCCGAATCGGTCGTTTTCGATCCAGCGGTGGTTGTCGTAGATAAAGCCTTCGCCGTTGGCCACCACGTTATGGCCGTTGAAGGCCAATGCCGTGAGTTGTGCGGTGGCGTTGTCGAAGGTGAGCTGCACGTTGGAGTTGCCCACGATGGTTTCGTGCATGGCACCGGTGCGGAGCATGGCCGGAGCTTTGGCATCGCTCTTCACTTCAGCCAGCGGAGCGCGCTCCACGAGCGTAAACTGCTTGTGGGCCACCTCATGTCCGGCAGCGGCAAAGGTCTGTGCCTTACGCATGGCCACACGCAGGTTGAGCATCACTTCGTGACCTTCCTTGCGGAGCTTGGCCAGATTCGCCTTCGGAAGCTTGATGGTGAGTTCGGTGGAAGCGCCGGGGGCTGTGGCAGGTATGGCCATGCTCTTGCTTCCAATGACACGGCCGTCCACCACCGTTTCGTAGCAGAGGCTCAGGTCGGAGAGGTCGAGGAAGGCATAGCCGTTGGTGAGCTTCACCACGGCCGTGTTGCGCTGTTCGTCGGTGCGGATGCCGTCAAACTTCACATACTGGTAGGCAGCCTTCACTTCCTTCAGTTTGGCCCCCTCTTCGCGTGTGGCGGGCAGGATGCCGTTGGAGCAGAAATTGCCCTGGTGCGGGCCGGGGAAGTCGTAGCCCGTGTGGAGGCGGCGGATGCCCTTCTTGAGCTCAAGCGGCTCGTAGATGGCCTGGTCCACCCAGTCCCAGATGCAGCCGCCGATGGTGGCATTCGAAGCTTCGATCACGTTCCAGTATTCCGTCAGGTTGCCGATGGCATTGCCCATGGCGTGGGCATACTCGCAGAGGAACATGGGCTTGTCGAGGTTGCTCGTGTTCTGGTTCATCCAAGCCATGCCGGGATACATCTTCGAGTAGAAGTCGGAGTTGCGTCCGCCTCCGTAGGAACCGTTCGAGCGCGAGCCTTCGTAGTGCACGGGGCGCGAGTCGAGCGCCTTGGCAGCCTGGTAGCAGGCAGTGAAGTTCTCGCCGTCGCCAGCCTCGTTGCCGAGGCTCCACATCACCACGCAGGCATGGTTGCGGTCGCGCAGCACCATGCGGTCGATGCGGTCGACAAAAGCCGGAATCCACGACTTCTTGTCGCTGATGCTCTGGTTGGCATGGTCTTCGAGGTCAGCCTCGTCCACGCAGTAAAGTCCGTAGTGGTCGAACATGGCCACCATGCGGGCGTCGTTGGGATAGTGCGAGGTGCGGATGGTGTTGATGTTGTTCTGCTTCATCAGTGTCACGTCGCGCAGCATCTCCTCGGTGGTCACCGCACGGCCGTGCAGCGGAGATGTGTCGTGGCGGTTGGTGCCTTTGAGCAGCACCTTGTGGCCGTTCACGTAGAACTGCGAGTGCTTGATTTCGATGGTGCGGATGCCGTATTTGGTGGAGAAGGCCATTTCCTCGCGTCCTTGTTCGTCCTTCTGGATGATGCGCACGGTGTAGAGGCGTGGCTGTTCGGCATTCCAGAGCAGGGCGTTGGGCACATCGAGGCACACATTGGCCTTCGTGCCGTCGGCTCCGCTGAGGCTGACCGTCTGTTCCTGGATTTCCTTGCCGTCGGGGGCAAAGATCTTGACGGTCACCTGCTTGCTGCCGCTGAGCTTGTCTCGGTTGTCGAGAGTGAGCTGCACGTTCACCTTGGCTTGGGCCGTCTGTCCGTTGCTGAGGTCCACCTGCGAGGTGATGTAGTGGTCGCGCACGGCCATGCGCGGCGTGCTGTAGAGGTAGACATCGCGGAAGATGCCCGACATGCGGAACATGTCCTGACACTCCAGATAGCTGCCGTCGCTCCAGCGGAACACCTGTACGGCCAGCCGGTTTTCGCCCTTGCGCAGATGCTTCGTGAGGTCGAATTCAGCCACGTTGTTCGATCCCTGCGTGTAGCCCACATACTGGCCGTTGAGCCAGACGAAGGCTGCAGAGTAAATGCCGCCGAAGTGGATGAAGGTGCGCTGCCCGTCCCAACTGTCGGGAATCGTGAAGGTGCGCACATAGGAGCCGACGGGGTCGATGCCGTAGTTCTTGCCCCCGTCGTTGAATCCCGGACGGGCCTTGATGAACGGCGGCGTGTTGGAATGCGGATACTCCACGTTGCAGTACAAGGGACGGTCGTAGCCCAGCATCTCCCAGTTGGAAGGCACGGGAATGGTGTCCCAACGGCTCACGTCGTAGCCGTCTTTGAAGAAGTCGAGCGGACGCTGCGAGGGTTCGCTCACGAAGTGGAAACGCCAGGTGCCGTTGAGCAGCAGGTAGCGGTCGCTCTTTGTGTGGAGCCACGGTGTGTCGTAGTATCCCTTGTCGGCCAGCATGGCAGCTTCGGTGCTGTAGGGCAGGTAAGTGGCCACTCCGGCTTCCTTGTTTTGGGCAAAAATCGTTTCGTCCTCCCACATGGGCGACTGAATCTTGGGCTTTTCCACCTGCTCGGCCGTGAACCAGGCGTTGCGGTCCTTGGCATTGTAGGCCGCGCACACGAGTTTGCCGTCCTTCAGCGTGTACATGCCGTCCTTGCGCTGACCGGCCGAACGGATGATGAAGGCGCCGGCCTGTGCGCTGACGGGTTCAAACACAAACTGGTTGTTGGTCCATTGCCCTTCCACGCCCGTCCACTGTATCAGGTGCTGGATGGACTGGTTGTTGCCGCCGTCATCGAAGTGTTCGGTGTAGAAAGCTCCCTCCACCACGCGGCGGTTGAGGTCGAGCATCTTCACGCTCCAGTATTGTCCGCGGTTTTTCGTGTCGGCTTTCTCACCCACGATGGCTGCATTGTTTTCGCCCGAGTCGCCGTTGCCCAGCACAAGGTCGGGATGGCTCACCGAGCGGAAACGGTAAGTCAGCGCCACGTCGAATCCCTGTGTGGCACTCTGTGCGATCTGGAATTGGGCAGCCTTGTTGCCTTTAGCCTTGGCCTTGCCGATGAGCATGAGGTTGCCCGACTGCACGGCGGCAGCCATATCGGGGCGGTTGGTGGGGATGAGCAGCACAAACTTGCCGTCGTTCTCCACCTTCCACAGCTGCGCTTCGTCCGAACCGTTGTTTTCGCCCAGTTCCAGGGCATTGCCTTCGGTGCGGATGGCTTGGTTGGAGAAAGGATTGATCATGCGCCACGAGCCCGACAGGGCATTCATGGTGAAGTGCTGCGAACTGTTCGATTCGTCGAGCTTCGAGAGGGTCAGATGCCCCTGTGCGTCCGTCCCGACGGCCAGTCCTGCCTTCGATGCGGGCAGCAGATGATAGAAAGCCCCACGTGTGAAGTCCTGTGCCAGCATTCCGCTGATGGCCAGGCACCATGCGAGCAATCCCATTGCCACTCGTTTCGCCAAATGGTTGGATGTCATCATGTGATTGGTGTGTTTATGAGTTGATTTTGTTGTTTTCCTAATGCGGTTAATCGGAGCCTGATGCGATTGAATGTAAGGC
>DAIRWG010000150.1:0-6394 GCA_036802405.1 Alloprevotella sp. | reverse complement strand
CGTTGTCGGGCCAGATGGCCGGTTCACCGCCGTCCACGCTCATGGGCGAGAGGCTGCCGTCGGCTTCGCCCGGCTTGATGGGGATGCCCCCGCCGGAGGCCGTCAGCACGGCCGATTCGGTGGACATGTCGATGGTCTGCACCTGCGGCTTTTGATAGGTTTTCTTCATTTTACGGTCACTTTTTGGTTGTTGATAAGATATACGCCCGTGGTCAGGCCCTTCAGCGCATCGGCGCGCTTCACCTGCTTGCGCAGCAGTTTGCCCGTGGTGTCGTACACGTCCACCCGTTCGTCGGCCTGCGATGCATCCACCCGGCCCATGCCCGTGGCGTCGTCGCCCCAGCTGATGGAGAGCGCCTGCGGCGATGAGCCCAGCTTGTTGAGGTAGCAGCGGTAGGGCGAGAGCGTCACCGGGTCGTAGCTCACCACGCGGTAGAATCCGAGCCCGTTGTCCGGCTGGTCCTGCATCACGTAAGCCCCCTCGGGCACCTGCGTCGTGACGTACACGCCGGTCAGGTAGTCCGTGGAGTATTCGTCGAGCAGCGCACAGTAGGCCCCGTTGAACTGGTAGGTGCCCGGCGTGCCGCGCACGATGTAGGGCGTGTTGGCCTCGGCGCGGTCCACCTTGGCCAGGGTGAGCGTGCTGTGGTCGATGCCCTGACAGCTGTAGAACTCCAGTCCGCTGGGCGGCTGGCAGTCGAAGGGCAGCATCAGCGTGCCCACCCCCTGGCGGGGCAGCGTGTAGCTCACGCCCGGAAAGTCCGTGCCGCCGCTCACGTTCACTTCGGCATACTCCGTGTGGTCGATGTAGGCCCCTTCGGGAATGCCCTTGTCGTCGCTGTTCACGAAGCACACGCCCACCATTTCAGCGCGGTAAGTGCCGTTGTAGGTCGACGCGTCGGCCACCAGTCCCACGGTGAAGAGCTCGTCGCACGGGTTGCCCGCCTCGTCGTCGGGATAGAGGTCCTGGTTCATGGACGAAGTGCAGATCACCTTGAGCATGCCCGCCTCGGGCATGTTGCAGGCAATGGTGTGCGTGTCGGTGGCGCGTTCCGACATCTGGATGTCATTCTTGTAGTTGCGCCCCGACTTCACCTGGTGGATGGCCGTGCCTTTGGGCAGGAGGATGGTCATGTTGTAGGCCATGTAGTTCACCTTCGGGTCCGTTTGGTGCACGGTCAGATAGGTCACGGTCTGGCCGTCGGCCGTGAAGTGCAGCTTTTGGTCCATCCACACCTTCAGGTCGTGGTCCTTGGCCAGTAGGGGCAGTGCCATGCACAGGGCGAGGCACAGTGCCCAGAGTCTGTTGATAGGTTTCATTTCGATCGTTTCGTTTTAATTCGTTTCCTGGCGCGCTGGGCCTTTTTGCCACTCTGGGCCAGATAGATGTTTTGGATCAGCGCCACGTCGAGCGCATTGATCACGCCGTCTTCGTTCACGTCGGTAGCCGCAAAGTTGAGGTACACCTCTTGGCCCAGGAACCGGCTCGTGGCCAGTGCGGCATCCAGTGCGTTCACCACGCCGTCGGAGTCGGCATCGCCCATCAGGCAAGTGTTGAGCTTGGCCTCGGCGGCCAGTTCCTTCGTCTGCACATTGCCGGCCGAGTCGACGGCCAGGGCGCAGAAGGCATACTCCATGCCGCGGTAGATGCGGAAGTCCGTGCAGGTGGTGTCGCACGTGGCCACCTTTTCCCAGGCCGAACCCTTGCCGTACTGCACATGGAGCTCGTAGCGCCAGATGCCCGAATCGTCGTCACGGCCATCGAAGTGAACCGTCACCAGCGTGTCGTTCTTGGCCGTCACTTCCTTCACGCCGCCCTGCGGAGCCACGGCATCCACCGTGTTGGTCCAAGTGGGCGTGAGGATGGGTTCGTTGCTGTCGAAGGTGATGGCCGCACGGTTGGTCACCTTCGTGCCGTGAGGCATGGAGGAACGGAACTTCACGTCGAAGTTCACCTCGCCGATGCCCGACGTGCCGTCGTAGTTCACGGGCAGGAATCCCTGCATCACGTTGTCGGACGGCTCCATCGTCATGGGGTCGAGCGAAGTGAAGCGCCAGGTGGCAATGCCCTTGTGGCTGTCGTAGGCTCCCTCCACCTGCACCAGGGCATCGATGGAGGGACGGAGGTCGACGGTGCGCACGAAGCGCGAGGTGCCGTCGAGCGTTTCCGTATGGCTGCCGATGCGGAAGCCGGTCGGGGCATAGCTGTTGAGGTCGAACAGTGCTGCCGAGAGGGTGTCCTTCACCACCACCACGTGGGCCGAGGCAGTGGCAAACTCCGGGTCGTTCTCAAACTCGATGCGGTAGCTCGTCTGCTTCACCTCGCCCGTCATGAAGCGGCTGCCCGATTCGGCCGTGTAGCCGTAGATGTCGTTCGGGTCGAGCGAATTCACGGAATTCGAGGAGCCTCCGGGGGGAGGGGGACAGAAGTCTGGACGTTTCAGACGTTTGCATTCGTTGGGAAGAATTTCCCCAGTCTGTTCATAATACCAATCTTGTTCTTGGCATGCTCTCGCATCATTATCGTAAATTGCGCACAATGCATTCCCGTCATTCTTCTTCCGAGCCTTCCGCATGGCGGGATTTCCCTCCAGCACATCGCACCCGGTGGGCGCGGCGGCATAGAGGTGGGCCGTGCCGTTGGCCTGGATGCCCACCTGGATGGTGCGGGTGGAATTGGGCGCGATGTCCACCCCCATGCCCGTGGCACGCTTGGCCGGGAATCCCGCCACCTCATCGTTGCCCGCTTCGTGGGTGAAGAAGGCGAGGTCGCCCTCCGTGTCCTTCAGCGCCGCCACACTGTCGGCAAAGTGCTGCGTGAACACCTCGGGGAAGAGGCGGTGGAAGTGGTCGTAGAGGTCATAGCCCTTCACTTCCACGCGAAGCAGGTCGGCCATGGTCGGCACGTAGATGCTCACCGGCATCGGCACATCGTAGGCCGTCATGTTGCTCGTGTTGGTCAGCTCGATGGTGTAGTAGTTGGTGGTGCCGCGCAGATAGGTGGAGGCATAGCTCACCTTCGTGCTGATGCTGATGGGGCGGGCCTCCTCCACGGTGAGGCAGTCGTCGAGCACCTTCGTGCCGTCCTTGAAGCGGAACTCCAGCGTGTGCTTGCCGATGGATGCCCGGCTGCAGTCGATGCGCACGGCCGTTTCGTAGTCGCAGTGGCGGGTGATGCTGTCGGCCAGCAGCGTGCCGTCGAGCGCCACGCTCTCCAGTTCGCTGAACCCGTTGCCCTGGAAGGTGATGGTGTTGTAGCCCCCGTTGCCCACCGTGTGCACATCCTGTGCAAACACGTCGTAGCGGTCGAGGTGCAGGAAGTCGAGGTCGAGGGCATTGCCGCTCTGCGTGCCGGTGGCATCGTGCAGGGCAATCCAGTAGGTGCCGGCCTCGCGGGCATGGCATCCGCCGAAGGCCGTCGACTCGGCTCCCGATGCGGCATACACTTCCTGCCCTGTGGGCGAGAACACCTGCACCGTGGCCGGCTGGCTGAGGCGGAGGGCGAGGGTGTCGCCGATGCCCATCGTCAGTTCATGCCAGCGGATGGCGTTTGCGGCGGGCCTCGTGCCGCGCAGGATGCCCTGCTTGTCGGTCAGCGGCACCACGTCGGTCAGCTCGCGCTTCACACGACGGTCGATGAAGGGGGCCGACGATTCCGTCAGGCGGTTGGCCGCATCGAAGGTGCGGAGGTGGAAGTCGTTGCGCGCATAGAGCATGGGCTTTCCCTCCTTGTCCACTTCGAAGGCAAAGGACGAACTGCGGAACGGTTCGGCCTGCACGGGAATCAGCTGCACCAGTTTCAGCGGGTCGACGTGTTCGGGCAGCACCTGGCGCACGGCCTCCGACTCGTGGTCGTTGAGCCAGTAGTCGTAGCGTGTGATGCCGTTGCCGCCCAGCGGCGTCTTCATGAAGAAGGCCGACATGGACTGCGAGGCCACACCCTGCTCGGTGATGAGCATGAGGCTGATCTGGTGCAGGCCGTCGGCGATGTCGCGCTGGTCGAGGTCGAAGTGGAACGTGCCGTTGCGGTAACTGCCGGCCTCCACCAGGTGCTCGCTGCCGTCGATGGAGTAGTAGCACTTCATCGAGGCCTGCTCGGCCGGCGTCATGGCGCGGTAGAAGAAGGTTTCGCGCATGCCCGTGGCCACTCCGCTGGGGGTGACCACCAGCATCTGCACCTTGTGAATGCCGGGCGTCATGGCCGCGGCATCAATCTCCCAGTGCAGCAGGCCCTCGTGGGTCGACACCGACTCCTTGCGGTAGGTCTGCCCGTCGACGAAGAGCATGCACGTCATGCTGTCGATGCCCTGCACCTGCGGCACCTTCAGAAACATTTGCGAGCGCGGCGATGCCCCCTTGGCCTGCACGTGCAGCAGGTGGATGCCGTCGCGCAGTTGCGAGGCATCGATCAGGGCTGCGCCCGTGCCGGCGGGGTAGGTGCGGATGGTCTGTTCGTCGTTGTCGAACCAGTAGCGCGTTTCACCCTTCACCAAGACCGGAAACTTGATGAAGTGCTGCGTGCGCGGCGCGCTGCACGCACCGTTGGCATCCTTCAGCTGGAAGTGGAAGGCGTGGAGCCAGTCGCCGAGGTGGCTCACGTCCACCTGCTCCTGACAGCGCTCGCCCAACGACGGCAGCGTCACCGCCTGGCCGTTGTCGTTGTCGAACCAGTAGCGTGCGGCGTTCTCCGCCGTGTTGGGCAGCTTGATGAAGAGACGCGTTTGCGGTGCGCTCCACACGCCCTCGGCATCCTTCAGCTGGAAGTGGAAGGCATGCAGCCAGTTGCCGAGGTGGCTCACGTCCACCTGCTCCTGCCAGCGCTCGCCCAACGACGGCAGCGTCACCGCTCGGGCGTCGTCGTTGTCGAACCAGTAGCGGCCGCTCCGCTCAGATTGCCCCCTGGCCGTCCACTGGATGGCCAGGAGCAGGGTTAGTAACAATAGCTTTCGCATAAGTTGTCAGAATGGTTTGAGGGTCATTCGCCGCTTTTCACTTCGATGTCGACGCTGAGTTTGCCGTCGGCCGTGGTCTTGGCGGCCACGTTGAACTTCGTGATCTGCGGATTGGTCGTCACCACGCTGTAGGGCATGCTGCCGCCGTAGATGCCGATTTCGGTGCCGTCGTTGCCCTTCAGCACTTCCTTGTCGGCCTCGGCGAGTTTGTATTCGTTTGAGTCGCTGTAGTCCTTGATGTTGGCAAAGTGCGAGTCGCTGGTGCCCACACGGAGGTTGGTGGAGTTGGGGATATTGTTGAGCACATTCACGTTGTCCGTGATGAACACGTTGTTGTAGCACGATTCGCTGCTTTGCGGGTAGTTGTTGAAGCAGCGGAAAATGCAGTTCTTGTATTCGTTTCCGCCTTTGCCCAGGCAAGTGCCGTTCAAAACCACGCAGTGCGAGAAGGAAAAGTAGCCATAGGATGCGTCATTGATTACCGAATTCAGGATTTGGGCGGAAGATTCATCGTAGATGCTGATGTAATCCGCCACGCGGCAGTGCAGCATGGTCAGGTCCTTCACGCTTTCTCTGTCATAACTAGTAATTTGTTTGAACCGTGACTTGAGGAAAAGCGCATTGCGCAGCGAGCAGGTGTTTTTTTCCTTACGAATGGTGATTGTGCCGTTGTGGTAAATGCCCTCAAGGGTGAGGCGGTTCGTGTCGGTGTTGGGAATCTTGATGTCGAAATTGTTGGCCAGCACGGTGGGTTCGGAGGTCAGCCCGTTGGCCGACGTCACGTCCATGCCTGCACCGCGGACGGTCACGGCCTTGGTGATGTTCTCGGCCTGGAACGTGCCCGAGGAGAGCGTGATGACATCGCCGCTCGCGGCGGCCTGGTGTGCCTGCTGCAGGGCGCGTGCGCCGTAGAAGGTGGAGATGGTGCCTTCGTGGTTGAGCGTGGCCATCAGCGAGGTCTGCGCCTGGGCCAGGGTGCCGGTGAGCAGGGCTAACACCAGCAGACAGAATAATCGGAAATGCTTCATTGTGTGTAGAGAGTTAAAAAGAGTAGAACAAAAGTGCAGGCCGGGCACCCGAGGCACTGCCGGAAAACTGTAAGGAGCCGGTTGCCCGTCCCACCGCACACCGCGTGCAGCGAGGCGGAAAACCGCCAGATGCCTGCACTCTATGATTTTACCCCCCATGTAACCCTCCGCACCCCATTTTTTGTGAAAAATCTTCCAAAAGTCCAAAATACGGCTCCTTGGCGATGCTTTGGGCTTCTTTCAGCTCTGCTTTCGGATTCTTTTTTCAGCTCTGCATCGTTGCGTGTGGCTAACCCCTAAGCGCCTAAGGCATTGAGCAGATAGTCTTCGTTGCCAAATACCGCCGCAAGGCTTCGTGGCCCTTAGTGTTTCTTCGTGGTTAAAGCACCGCCGCAAGGCTTCGTGGCCCTTAGT
>DAIRWG010000149.1:0-6448 GCA_036802405.1 Alloprevotella sp. | reverse complement strand
CAGAATATGAGAATATTTAAAACAGAATTTTTAGAACCACCCTAAAATAGCCAAGCCAGTTTTAGCTGTAACCAAGCCACAAAACGAAAATACACCCCAACGAACAATCAAGAAGATCAATCGTTGGGGTGTTATCATTATAAATATTACTTCACACTCTTCATCCAAGTGGCTCTGGCCTTAGCGGCAGCCTTGTCGTAAGTCTTCTGGGCCTTGGCCTTGGCGGCAGCGTCTTTGGCGTTCTTCACGTCATCGTAGAGCTTCCAGAGGTTGAACTTGGCAGTGGCAGCCTTCTGTGCTTCGGTCACCTTCTTGGCATAAGCTTCGGTGGCAGCTTCCTGCTCTGCAGAAGCATACTGGTGCTGATAGCCCTTCTCGTCGTTCCAATGGCCACGAGTGAAGTCGGGGAAAGTGACGCTGGCATAGTTGTTGTCCATGGAGATGGCACCCAATTCGGCAATGGAGCACCACTCAGCCAAGTCGTAAACGTCCATGTCGAGGGGCAGGCCATTCTGGAGGCAGTAGATCAAACGGGCGCACATGATGAAGTCCATACCGCCGTGTCCGCCCACTTCCTTGGCCAACTTGCCGAACTTCTTGAGGATGGGGTGCTCATACTGCTTCTCGAGTGCCTGCTTTTCAGCATCGGGCATGAAGGAGTGAGAGCTGAGGTTGTCCACCTGGGGCTGATGGCCGCTCGACTTGAGCTGGCTGGCATCCACAGCATAGCCTTCCACGGGATACTTGTTGGCAAAGCCCTTGGTACCCGTCAGCTGATAGAGGCGGCTGTAGGGCTGCGGATTCATCACGTCGTGCTGAAGCTCGATCACCTTGGCATCGGCGGTGCGGATGAGCGTAGTGGTGTGGTCGCCGTTGCGGAAGTCGTTGCAGGGCTTGCCGGTCTTCTTCTCCACGAGTTCCTTGCCGTGCACGCTCTTGGTGTCCATGGCCACGAGGGTAGTCATGCGGTCGCCACGGTGAATGTTGAGTGCCTGTGCCACGGGGCCAAGGCCGTGAGTGGCGTAAACGTCACCGCGATTCTCGCGGTTGTACTTCAAGCGCCATCCGAGCTGTTCGGGATCGGATCCATCGGGATTCTTCCAATAGTAGTCCCAGAAGTCATCCAGATTGTGGATGTAAGCACCCTGTGCACGCACGATTTCGCCGAACACGCCATGCTGAGCCATGTTGAGCGTGCGCATTTCAAACCAGTCGTAGCAGCAGTTTTCGAGGATCATGCAGTTCTTCTGCATCTTCTCGCTGAGGTCGACCAGCTTCCAGCACTCTTCGAGGTTCATGGCTGAAGGCACCTCGTCAGCCACGTTCTTGCCGTGCTGCAAAGCGCACTCTGCCACGGGGAAGTGGTGTGCCCAGTCGGTGGCAATGTAAACGAGGTCGATGTCGGGACGGGCGCAGAGCTGCTTGTAACCCTCGGCACCCGAGTAGATGGTGGCGGGAGCAAGGCCGGCCTTCTTCAGATAGCCCTGGCAACGCTCAGCACGAGCTTCTTCGAAGTCGCAGAGAGCCACCACTTCCACACCGGGAATGATGCTGAAGTTCTCCACAGCACCAGGACCGCGCATGCCGAGGCCCACGAGACCGATACGGACGGTCTTGACAGGTGCCAACTTCAAACCGATCACGTCCTTCTGTCCGGCGGGACGGGCAGGAGTCTCGATTTCAATGGTTCCCTTGTTCCAATGCCACTTGGTGGAAGGTGAAAGGGACTGTGCCTGAGCCACGGAAGTGCCCAAAGTGAGCAGGGCAGCAAAGGCAAATGCGAAACATTTCACGAGTTTCATAGCAATTGTATTGAGTATTAGGTTGAAAATTCACATTCTTCATGCAAAGGTAGCAATTTACCTTGGAAGCCACGCCATCAGCCATGCAAAAAGGTGAATCGGGCTGCAAAAATGTTTGGTTCATACGACGATGCCAACCGCCGACGTATGCAGACAAAAATGGGCCGAAGTGATTGAGAGAATCACTCCAGCCCGATGAACAGGGAAAAAAAGAATTAGGGAAATTCGGAGTTTTACTTGCCCATGCTCTTGAGTGCACCGTCGAAGTTCTTGGCGGAAGCACTGTTGGGATCAGCCTTGAGCATGATGTTCACATACTTGCGGCAGGTGTCGAAATCTTCCTTCTGCGAAGCATAGAAGGCAAGATACTGGGCAGCCAGCAAACGGCTGGGGTTGGCGCTTTCGTCTTCGGGCATCATGCCAAGTGCCTTCTCATAGAGGGCTTTGGGGGCATCTTCTGCCACCTTGCTGTCCTTGATGTTGAGCGCAGCCTGCTGCATCACAGCCTTGTAGTAGTCGGGCTGCTTCTCAAGCACCTTGTTGTAAGCTTCCATACCACCGGCGATGTACTCGTTCTTCTTGGCAGGATCCTCAGTGGCGTGAACGGCCTTCAAGTATTCCTGACCCAGTCCGAAGTAGTCGGTGAGATCCACCGATTCGCCTTTCTTCTCAAGGTACTGCTTGTAAGTGTCAATGGCCTTGTCGCACTCCTTGTTGCGGCTGTACACTTTGGCCAGTTCCTTGTAGTTGGCAAGCTTGGAAGGATCCTTCTGCAATGCCTTCTCATAGGCAGCGATGGCAGCGGGGATATCGTTCTCCTCCTTGGCCAAAGCGGCAGCATATTCATAGTCAAGGGAGAGGAAGAGGCTGTCGGCATATTCGCCGCTGGTCTGATAGGCATAGGCGTCCTTGGCAGCCTTGAGCGCTCCTTCATAGTCCAAAGCCTCGCCGATGCGGTTGACTTTGGCAAAGAAGTCCATACGGCGGATGACCATGTCCTTCGGCGCGAGGGGCATGAGTTCGGTGGTCAGTTCGGTGATGCGACCGAAGTCGGCCTGCGAGTAGAGCGACTGGAGGAAGTTTTCGCACGAACGGATGTCGAGGTTGGCAGTGTCCTTGGGCACGGCAGCATAATACTTCTCGTAGTATCCCACAGCGTCCTTGTACTTGTCAAGCTTGTAGCTGATGTCGCCCAAGTCCTTGTTGGCACTGTAGTTGTTGGGCTCAAGGCGGAGGATATGCTCGAGGGCTTCGATGGCCACGTAGGGGTTCACATTCTTGTATACGAAGGCGTTGCGCTTGAGTGCGGCTACATTGTTGGAGTCAACCATGAGCACGGCATCGAACTTCTGACCTGCACCGCCATAGTCCTTGCGGAGCATGCACACTTCGCCGCTGAACATGAGTCCGGGAATGTACTCGGGAGCCAGTTCGTAAACACGGTCGGCACACTGCTTGGCTGCGGGGTAGTTGTTGTTGTCAAGGAAATAGGTGCCCACTGCCACGAGGTCTTCCTTGCTCTTACCGATCTTCTTCACGAGCTTGCTGAAAACCTTGTTGGCTGCATCGGGATCCTCCATGTTGAGGTTGATGACTTGATCAGCCATTGTCTTGGCTTCGGGGTCGAGTGCAGGAACGTCGTAAGACTTCTGCTGAGCCTGTGCACCAGCCACTCCCATAAAGAGAAGGGCGGAAAGTGCGAAAGCACGAAACATGTTCTTCTTCATATCTGTGTGGAATGTAATTATCGTTAGGGGATGATGTTCACCGCGAGGCTTCGTTTGTGCCAAATGCAGTCAAATTCCTTGCAAATATAGCAATAAACCAAGACATTGGGCCTTGCTGGGGCATGAATTTTTCGTGTAACTACATTTTTTCAAACTTCAGCTGCGCTTTCGTGGTCAATCCACGCTCACCGACTTCACTTGCACGGGGGTGATGGGCAGCAGCTGCGAGTTGTTGCAGATGATGGTCTGCCCTTTCTGTCCTTTGGCAAAGAAATAGAAAAGCTTGACCATGGACTGGGAACGCGGATCGGTGGTGAGGATGTAGACCGAACGAAGCAGGGGGTAATCGCCGGTGGCAATGTAGTACTGGAAGGGGCGCACGAACTTGTCGTCCTCAGTACGTGCCACGCGCATGACATTCACGTCGAGCGAATCAAACGATGCGAGCGGGGTGTCGGAATTGCCTTTTAGCCAATTGGTGCCCACCACACCGATGATGTTGGGATTGTTCTTCACCATCTCCAGCACGCTCAAGTTGGTGCCTTTCTCTGAAGCATAAACGGGGCCTTTGAGCGGTTGGCCTGCATTCAGGCTGTCGCGCATGAAACGCACGGTGCTCGAACCGGAATTGTCGAACACCACACCGAGGTTGCCTGAACGGCTGTGGTGCTTGAGCTGCTCCCAGCGGGTGATCTTGCCCTGCACGATCTGCTTCACCTCGTCGAGCGTGATGAGTGAATCGGTGTTGGCTTTGTTCACCACCAGTGCGATGGCATCGGTGGCAATGAGCGACTGCTTCACGCCCAGCGTGTGGCCTTCAACCATGGCCTGCTCCTCGGGAGTGAGCTTGCGGGTGACAATGCAGCAGCGGAGGCTGTCGCGTACCATCAGGCGAATGGTTGAATCTTCGCTCACATAGAGAGGCTTCATCGTGGCTTCGGGATGCGCCATGCCGAAGGTTTCCACCATATTCTCCATGATCGGGCGGAAGGTTTCGTCAATGGCCACATCCACGTCGTCTTCTTTCATCCAATTAGGGTTGCCGCTCTTCTTGCTTCCACAGGAGGCCATACCGGCCAGCACCACGAGAAGCATCATCAGTCGTAATAGATTTCTTTTCATTGTCTTCTTCTTTTGATTCAGTTCTTAGCTTCTGCTCCACCCTTTTCCGCTATAACGGCCACGGGCTGGAAATCTTGCATGCTAAGGGAAGGCAAAGTTAAGAAAAGGCAGTCGAATGGGGCGATGATGGCGATGAAATATTTGCTAACGCAACACCGTAAAGCGGTTTCGAGAGCGTAAGAATGCTTTCAAGCACAAAAGAAAGGACGTTGGACAAAGCACCAGGAAAATGCCTGGACTTGTCCAACGTCCTTATGTCAAGAGCGAATGTTCACGTCAGCATGTTAGGCTGGCGAACAATGCGAGGGTTCATTACTGAATTCTGAATCGAATCGGAAGACGGAACCACACGGGAACGGGGTGACCCTGCTGCTTGGCGGGGGTGAAGCGGTGAAGCTTCTTTACCACAGCCACGGCTGCCTGGTCGCACTCACGGGAGAGGCTCTTCTCAATCTTGATGTCGCCCACAGCACCGTTGGTTTCCACACGGAAACGGAGCATCACGACACCCTGGAGTTCCTGCTCCTGAGCGATGGCCGGATAAACGAGGTTCTTGCCGACGAAGGCCAAGAGGGCAGCTTCACCACCAGGATAAGTGGCGGGCACTTCTACGATGGCGTTATCCACCACTTCTTCCTCCTTGGGAGGAACAGAAGTACCACCAGCCTGCTGGTTTTCCTTCAGGTCGTCGATGTTGATACCCGTGCTACCGGTTTCGCTGACGTAGTCCTGAGAAGCGATGGCGAACTTGTTTTTCGTCACCTCATCCTGAGTCTTCAGTTCCTTGGAGTGGTCGACCTTGTCGTCTTCCACGATCTTAGGCACTGTGAACTGGATGGACGACTTCACAGCCACCTTCTGCTTGGGCTCGTCGTATTCTACCTTGGGTTCTTGCTTTTTAACTTCTTTCTTCGGTTCTTCCTTCTTGAGTTGCGAAAGCTGTGTCACCTGTTCCGTCTCCATGCCCTGGTTGGCCTTGAGTGCAGCCTCCACGGCCGACTTGGCCAGAATGGCAGCCACGATGGCCACGATGAGGATGATGACGAAAATGATGGCTCGAAGCTGAAACTTACCTTTATTGGCGCGTGCACGATAAGCTCCATACTCCTTGTTACGTCCTTCGAATACCATGTCGCACCACTCGCGTGATGCCAAATCTACTTTAGACATATCTGTTATACTTCACTTATTGTTATTACGCGGGATTCTTTTTCAAAGCTTCAATCTTGAGCTTGTCACCTTCAGAGAACTTGTCGATCACGTAGCGACCGATGTTGCAGATCTGCATTTCATCGAGAACTTGGATGAGGTTGTCGTAAGTAGCCTTGTCAGATGCCTTGATGATCACACTCGGGGTGTAGTCGGCATTCTTGATCTTAGCCAAGCGCTCCTTATATTCATCCTTCAACTTTTGTTCCTTCTGAACGTTCGAAGTTGCCTTGCTGGCGAACTCGGCCTTAAGCTTCTCCACTTCACGCACAGCCTGCGGGTTGGACTCGAGGAGCACCTTGCGGATGCCTGCCTTGCCGTAGGTAGTGGCGAAGAGCTTACCTTCATCGGGGATGTCGGTACCTCCGTCGGGCTTACCCTTGAAGTAGTAGATGGTGTTGTTCTCGTCGAGGAGGATTGTGATAGCCTTTGATGCTGCCACCTGACTCTTGTTCTCTTCCTTGATGTTCTCTTTGTCCGAAGGCATGGAGATTTCCATGGTCTGGGGCTTGAGAAGCGTCGTACAGAGCATAAAGAATGTCACGAGCAACATGATCATATCCACCATCGGCGTGAAGTCCACGCGCG
>DAIRWG010000148.1:0-6458 GCA_036802405.1 Alloprevotella sp. | reverse complement strand
AGGGCGAAAAGGCATGAACTCACCTAAACCCAGGGCGTTGCCCTGGGCTGAAAGCTTCAGTTGGGCTTTCAGCCCGCCCATTCCATGTGTACTCACACGAATGCTCGTTGAATCAAAAATGCGAACATCAAACTGGACACCCTAATTATCTAATCAAACCAGCCAATATGCGTCAACTTATTTTCAATCATTATTTATTCTTGTAGAACCGAATTTATAACGAGCCATTCTATTGCAGCAGCTCCATCATCATCTGGAATGAAGCTTGACATGGTCCACCCAAGTAAGGTAGTCCGAGTGGAGCAAGCGGTGGAACTCATAATCGCCAGGCAGTCGCAAGTCGATTGCCCCGGATGCCATCAACTGCCGTTTGTTGATCTCATTGGAAGCAAAGAAATCGTAGATTCTTTCGATGCTGGCTCTCCAAGAGTGGCGATTGATGGGGAATATGTAAGTGCAACGTGATTCCGATGCGTTCTCGTATGCCAAGACAATCTTGCCGGATGTTTCACCTATCGTGAAGATGAAGGAGTATTCGCTAACGACAACGCCTGAGGAATTGACACGGCTTTCCACGCAATAAACGACCTTGTAACAATCCAAATGTTTCGAACAGAGATAATCCAAATACCTTGACTTTAGCTCCTTGCAAAGACTTTTGGCCTCCATCTTGGTCATTTCCTTAGCCTCGGACTTTTTGTGACTGGCAGGACTCTTACGCGAGACATCGGCACGACTGACCTTATGCTCCAGAATCGATATGCAAGAAGTCAGGTTGGCACGGTTCATCACCCTTACGATCCTCCCTTCTTTGGCTTCGACATGCAAAGGCGGCAACCTCTTCATGAACACACCGCTGATGTCGTTAAAGGCCTTGCGTGAATGGGCATCTTTCATCTTGTATGGTCTTGCACTATTGCATGGCATGTCGGGATGCCGCACGATGTAATAGCCGTTGAAGAATTTAACCTTGTCCCATCGCAGATAGAAACTGCCCGTGAGAGGCTTTTTCCCGCCGTAGAGCACCTTGTCGTAGGAGAGGCTCAACTTTGCGGCAAAGATGCCTGACTGGTTGACCTGCTGGAACGACTCATACAGCCTCACGAGCATCTCCTCCTTTTCTCCCTGCGGCACAGCGGACAGGAAATGGTTGGTCATCTCCTTCTGAAATTCATTCAGCTCCTTGGCGAAATCATAGTTCTTGCCATAACGGCTCTCCAGGTGGTGGCATCTTTTGCATGGCCGGCATCGTTCCTTTGCACTGCATTTGTCCCTGTACGGACAAGTGGCATAGGTGAATGGATACCGTATGGTTGCATCCTCCGGGAAATCAGCTTCACACCATAGTATGAGCAGGACATAGAAATACCTGTACAAAGGGGAATCCCTTTTGTCCATCGCAAATCTGCAATAATCCTCATACACCAAGAACGGCATATAGGGTCGAAAGGCATCGCGAATGTGTGATGCCGGGAGTTTCAGCTTAGAGAGCAGTTCTTCCAAGCGTTCTTCAAACTCACTATTCTCGTATCTGATGACATCGGGGATTCTTTTCAGAGCATAGTCCGCCCACCGTTTGGCCACGCCCTCTTCCAAGGCTTCCAATCGGCGCTGCACAAATGACGGCCCAAACTCACGGACATACATCGAATAGAAGCCCTCCACGAAATAGATCTCTTCCATTCCAACGTGAAAGCCGCCATGTGCATCGTACATCAATTCATTCTCATCCGGCAATCTGTTCTCTTTGACCACCCGATGAGAAAGCAACCACTCGAAATTGTCAAATCTCCGTACTGACTCCATACCATTGGTGCATAAAATAAGAACAATCGGCCTTTGAAATCACTGCGGTTTGAGGAAAGCCATGATGGGATAGTGGTCGGAGAAGGACACCGTGCCGTCGACGTGGCAGGCAAAGGGCTTCCAGTGCGGGGAGCAGAAAATGTTGTCAATGCGCACATAGATGGCGTCGCGGTTGAAGGAGCGGCCGATGCCGTTGGCCGTGGCACGGTAGGCATCGGTCAGACGGCCGCACACCTGGTGGTGGGCATACGACACGGGCGTGTCGTTGAAGTCGCCCATCAGGATGACAGGCTCGCCGGCATGGCGGTCGAGATAGTGCATGATGGTGTCGGCCATCAGGGCACGCTGGCGCGAGGCATTCGCGATTTTCGTCAGGATCTGCCGTTTGCCCCGTATGGCTTCAATCTCTTCCGGCTTGCGCACCATGTCGTGGAAGTGGCCGCGGTCCACATCGCTCAGCCCCATCGACTGCAGGTGCACACACACCACCAGGATGCTGTCGCGCTGCGAGGGGCGAAGGGTGAACGCCATCGCCCCGTTGGAATGCGTGCGGCAGATGGTCTCCACCCCCGTGATGGGGAAATGCGAAGCCACCGCCAGCGCACTCTGCCCGATGCGGTGCGACTCGAAGTAGTAGCCGTTCTGGCGGAAATAGCGGTAGATGCCCAGCGAGTCGTCGCTGCCAACGAAAGCCTCCTGCATGGTCACGATGTCGGGCGAGGCATGCACGATGTAGCGCGGGATGACGTAGTCGTTGCCGTCCTTGCGCGGGCTGCCGAAGCTCATCACGTTGTACGACATCACGCTCAGGCATCCCTTGGGCGGAGGCGAGGTGAGGTTCACCGGGCAATAGTCGCGCAGGCTGCCGCAGCAGGCTGCCAAGCCCAGCACGCAGATCCAGCCCGCCCGCTGCCAGGTGAGCACACTCACCACCAGCATCAGCAGCACGAAGGCCACAAAGCCCGGAAAGGCCAGCCCGACCACACCGAAGTACTTGCCGTAGAGGGCCGGATTGACATAAACGGTGGCCGCGCAGCCCCACAGGAGCAACACGCTGAGCCAGCAGAAGAAGCGGTGCAGAGATTGAAGTCTTTTCATCAAGGTTGGGGTCAAAGAGAGTGAGAATGGGTATGTAATAATAATTGATGCAAGGAGGGTAAATGTAACCCGCAGGCGGAAGGGAAATCCACATTTTCTTTCCCCCCGCCTGCGGATTGCGCCAAGCGCCCCAGAGTTAGTTGCACCGGAGCAGTTTCGCCGGCTCAGTTGCGCCGGCTGATGCGGAAGAGTTCCTCCTTCTCCTCACGGCTGAGGCTGCTGTAGCCCGACCGCCGCACCTTGTCGAGAATCTCGTCCATCCGCGCTTCCTCGCGCTTCTGCCGCTCGTTGTACTCATAGTCCGACTCAGGGCGGTAGGCCGTGTGGTGCGCATTGCCCACCGACGGGGAGCGCTTGGCCGAACGGCCCGTGAGGCCCGACAGCCAGTTCTTGCACCGGGTCAGAAACGAGGGTTTGCGCGCCGGGGCGGCCGGCGCACCCCATGCAGCCCAGCCGCCTGCAGCCTGCCGCTGCTGCCGCGACTTGCGCATCCAGTGGCGCAGCAGCAGCCAGCCGAACAGCATGCCGCCCAGATGGGCGAAGTGGGCCACATTGTCGTTGGAGGCATAGGCCGAAATGAGCTCGATGGCCGCATAGCCAGCCACGAAGTATTTGGCCTTCATCGGAATGGGCGGGATGAGCATCATGATGCGTTCGTTGGGATAGAGCATGCCGAAAGCCAGCAGCACCCCGTAGCAGGCGCCCGAGGCACCGATGGTGGTCCAGAGGTCGAGGTAGGAGGCCATCGGCATCAGTGCCCCCATGCCCGTGTTGACCATGTCGTAGGCATAGAGCCCCTCGATGAAGTACTGCCCCGTTTGCCACAGTTCCTGGCAGATGCCGGCACCGATGCCGCACACAAAGTAGTAGATGAGGAAATGCTTCGCACCTAACGTGCGCTCGATGATGCTGCCGAACATCCAGAGCGAGAACATGTTGAAGAACAAGTGGGTGAGGCTGCCGTGCAGAAACATGTAGCTGACAAGCTGCCAGGGCGCGAAACTGTCGGCCAGCACGAAGTGCAGGCCGAGCAGGTTGCTCAGGTCGATGTGGTAGAGTTCGAACACCTTCTGCAGCAGGAAGCAGATGACATTGATGATGAGCAAGTTGCGCGTGATGGGAAGGAAACGCTGGTTCATTGTAGGAAAGGAAGGCCGTGCCGCCACAATTCAAGGATTGCGGCACGGCCCGGGTTATTCGTGTGTCAAAAAATAATTCGTAACTTCGCACGCCGTTGGGGGGGCGCCTCAGTCGTTTTCGTAGTGCAGCACCTGTGCACCGAACGCCTCCTCGCAGCGCAGCATCACGCCGGCAGGCATGCGCGGTTCGGGCACCCCGCTGCCCAGCACCACGGGCGAAAGCTCCACCCACGCCTCGTTCCAGAGGCCACGGTCGATGAAGCTCTGCAGCGTTTGCTGCCCACCCTCCACCAGGAGCGACTGCACCCCACGGCGGTAGAGGTCGGAGAGCATCGTGTCGATGTCGGCATAGGCCTGGAATCCGGCAGGCAGTTCGCCTTCGGCCACCCGGCCCAGCACCACGCGCAGCGGATCGGCCCCCACCCAGTGGCGCACCGTGAGCGACGGGCGGTCCAGCTCAAGCGTGCGGTGCCCCACCAGGATGGCCTGATGCAAGGCACGCAGCCGGTGCACACGCATCAGGCTGTAGTCCGACGAAAGGCGGGCCGCACCCTCCTCGGCCGATTCGCGCCAGGAATCGATAAACCCGTCGGCCGAACGCGCCCACTTCAGCGTGATGAAGGGGCGATGGAGCGTCTGCGCCGTGATGAAGCGGCGGTTGAGCGCCTGGCATTCAGCCTCCAGCACTCCCACGGTCACCTCCACGCCCGCTTCGCGCAGGATGGCGATGCCGCGCCCCTGCACCTTGGCAAAGGGGTCGATGCAGCCCACCACCACACGGGGGATGCCCGTGCGCACGATGAGCAGCGCACAAGGCGGCGTGCGTCCGTAGTGGGCACAAGGCTCCAGACTCACATAGATGGTGGAGTCCTTCAGCAGCGGGCGGTCGGCAGGCCGCACGGAATGGATGGCGTTCACCTCGGCATGGGGCTTGCCGCAGCAAGTGTGAAACCCCTCGCCGATGATGCGCCCCTCATGCACGATGACGGCACCCACCATCGGGTTGGGAGCCGCGTGCATCCTGCCCTGCTGGGCAAGCTGGATGCAGCGGCGCATGAAGAACTCGTGGGAGAGGGCGTTCGGCTGATCGGATACAGACATTTTCTAAGTTTAGCAAGTTAAAATTACATAGCATTCGGGCGGACAGGGCACAAGCAGCACCTTCGCAAGGGGCTTCTACAGCCCCATCCTGCAGATCACGTGCCCACCTCCTGCCTTTCCGCCCCCGTTTCCACCAGTCATGATGAATGAAGACTACCAGCATTTGCGCACCCTGCTTGCCCCCGTTTACGGGCCGGGCGAAGCACAGGCCATCGCCTTCCTGGTGATGGAGGAGGTGTTCGGACTCTCGCGCACCGACATTTATGCGGGCAAAGTTAGCCAAAATTCGGAAGATGAGCGCAGACGCTTCGTGAATATCTGTCAAAGCCTTGCCCAAGGGCTGCCCGTGCAGTATGCCTTGGGCACGGCCGAGTTCTGCTCCCGCCGTTTCCGCGTCACGCCCGACGTGCTCATTCCCCGTCCCGAAACGGAGGAACTCGTGGCCTGGGCCGTGGCTTCGGCGCACGCCCTGCAGCAGGAGGCGGAGGCTGGCCCCCGCTCCCTCCGCCCGCTGCGCCTGCTCGATGCCGGCACCGGCAGCGGATGCATTGCCGTGAGCCTCAAGCTGGCCCTGCCCGATGCCGAGGTCACGGCCTGGGACCTCAGTCCTGCGGCCCTCGAAGTGGCGCAAGGCAATGCCCGGCAACTGGGTGCCGACGTGCATTTCGAGCAGCACGACCTGCTCGCCCCCTGGCCCGAGCAATCCCCGTTCGACCTCATCGTGAGCAATCCGCCCTACATCTGCCAGAGCGAGCAGGCCGACATGGAAGCCCATGTGCTCGACCACGAGCCACACCTTGCCCTCTTCGTGCCCGATGCCGACCCGCTCCGTTTCTACCGCGCCCTGGCCCAAGCCGCGCAACACCATCTCGCCTCGCATGGCTGCCTCCTGGTGGAGGCCAACCGTGCCTATGCCCGCCAGACGGCCGAGCTCTTCCGCCAATCGGGACTGCAGCACACGCAGGTGCGCCGCGATGCCTTCGGCAACGAACGCATGGTGGGGGCGTGGAGATGAAGCCGCAACTTCGCCACGTTCCACGGCAGAATGCTCCACGAAGAGAACTAGGCGATGCTATACGATTCTATCCGCGAAGGGCCGCGAAGCCCTGCGGCGGAGTATTTACCACGAAGATGCACGAAGATACACGAAGCCATGCGGCTGGGTTCTTGCCGTCAAGGACCACGAAGAAGCACGAAGCCATGCGGCAAAATAGGACTGCAATGACTATCAGTACAATGCCCTGGGCGATCATTGGTTACTAGGGTGTACAGTTTGATGTTCGCATTTTTGATTCAACGAGCATTCGTGTGAGT
>DAIRWG010000147.1:0-6494 GCA_036802405.1 Alloprevotella sp. | reverse complement strand
GACAAAAGAAACCATCAACAAAATGACCGAACAAGAATTTGCCCAACTCGTGAGGGAACACAAGAGCACCATCTACACCGTGTGCTACATGTTCTCCAACGATGCCGACGAGGTGAACGACCTCTTCCAGGAGGTGCTCATCAACCTCTGGCGTGGCATCGATTCATTCAAGGGCGATGCCAAAGTGAATTCATGGATCTATCGCGTCAGCCTGAACACCTGCATCTCTGCCGACCGCAAGAAGAAACGCCAGGCCACGGTGCCCCTCACCATGGATGTCGACCTCTTCGAGGACGATGATGCCGATGCGCGCCAGATCCAGATGCTCTACAAGCGTGTGCACCGCTTGCGCCCCTTCGACCGTGCCCTCGTGCTGCTTTGGCTCGAAGGCATGCCCTACGAGGAAATCGGTGCCATCACCGGCATCACGGCCAAGAACGTGAGCGTGAGGCTGTCGCGCATCCGTGTGGAACTGAAGAATATGAAAGACTAATCCCCCCCTTAAAATATTTCTTTGCTACGATTATGAACGAAACTGAATACGACGACCTGGAGCAGATGAAGCAGCAAATGGCCCTGCTGCAACGCACGCTCGACCGTCAGACCATCATCAACGACCGCCTGCTGCGCGATGCCGTACGTGCCAAGGCAGGGTCCATCAACCGCGACTCGTGCGTCATCACCGTGATTGGCATTCTGGCCATCCCCTATTGCATTTGGGTGTTCCGCTTTCTCCACATCAGTGTGGCTTTCAGCATCGTCACGGCCCTGTTTCTGCTGGCGGCGGTGGCCTACAACCTGTTCACCCACCGTGGTTTCCGCACCTCCATGCTGGTGTCGGCCCCCTTGGCCGACATCGCCCGCCTCACGGTGCGCATGAAGCTCCTCCATGCCCGCTGGCTCCGCTTCAGCCTGCCTTTCCTCTTTTTGTGGCTAAGCTGGTTTGTCTACGAGATTCTCTCGCTCACTTCCGTCAGCCACGACGAACGCTTGGGCATCCTCATCGGTGGAGCCGTGGGGGGCATGATCGGAGGCATCTTCGGATATGTGGCCTATCGCCGCACGCAGCGCCTGGCCAACGAGATTCTGCAGCAAGTGGAGGAATAGGCACACGCATTCCTTGCACACCGCTCACTCGGGGAAAGCCCGTTCTGCATCGTCAGCAGAACGGGCTTTCTCCGTCTTTGCAACCGAGTTGCAAAGCTTCCGCCGTAACTTTGCAGTGTCAAAGCAAATGACATCTGCTGAATGGAAACAAACAACTCGAAGCATATGAATAAAGAATCACACACGCATGGCTGCAACTGCTGCAGCCATCGGCATGCCGGGCAGAAGGGCTCGGAGGGTGGATGCGAACATGAACACGAGCACAGTGCGCGCACCCAGGTGGTGCTCATCATAGCCACGGCTGTGCTGCTGGCACTGGCAGCATGGGTGGAACACCATTTCAGCCTGCCCACCTGGCAACTGCTGCTCATCTATCTGGTGCCCTACTTGCTCATCGGTCACGACACGCTTCGCGAAGCGGCTGAGGGGGTGGCCCACGGGGATGCCTTCAACGAGCATTTCCTCATGACTGTAGCCACGCTCGGTGCCCTCGGCATCGGATTCCTGCCCGGCGCGGAAACGGAATTTCCCGAGGCTGTGTTTGTCATGCTCTTCTTTCAGGTGGGCGAACTTTTCGAAGGTTTTGCCGAAGGACGCAGCCGCGACAGCATTGCCCACCTCATGGACATACGTCCCGACGAGGCTCATGTGGAACGGCAGGGCGAAGTGGTCTGCGTGAAGCCCGATGAAGTGGCCGAGGGTGAAACCATTGTGGTGCGGCCGGGCGAGAAAGTGCCCCTCGACGGTGTGGTGACCGAGGGCAGCTCTTCGCTCAACACGGTGGCCCTCACCGGCGAGAGCATGCCACGCGATGTGGCTGCGGGCGACGACATTTCCTCGGGATGCATCAACCTCAGCGGCGTGCTGCGTGTGCGCACCACGCACACCTATGGCGAAAGCACTGTGGCCAAGATCATCCGCTTGGTGGAGAGTGCCGACGAGCACAAGTCGCGCAGCGAATCCTTCATCACCCGATTTGCCCGTGTCTACACTCCCATCGTGGTGCTGGCCGCCGTAGGCTTGGCTTTGCTGCCGCCCCTCTTTGCTGCCGAGGGATTCCTGCCCTCGCTGGCCACTTGGCTGCATCGGGCACTCATCTTC
The DNA here is from genome assembly GCA_036802405.1 of Alloprevotella sp. Classification (GTDB taxonomy): domain Bacteria; phylum Bacteroidota; class Bacteroidia; order Bacteroidales; family Bacteroidaceae; genus Alloprevotella. Next base: position 4,286 of record DAIRWG010000147.1, on the reverse strand, counting down.
TTGGTGGTGTCGTGTCCGTGCGCCTTGGTGATCAGTGTGCCGCTCACCTTCTTCGGCGGACTGGGCGCAGCCTCGCGCCGAGGCATTCTGGTGAAAGGCAGCAACTATCTGGATGCCCTTGTCAGGCTCGACACGGTGGTGTTCGACAAGACCGGCACCCTCACCCGTGGCGAGTTTGCCGTGGAAGCTGTTCACCCCCACGATTTCGACGAGCAGGAGCTGCTCCATCTGGCAGCCCATGTGGAGCACTATTCCACCCATCCCATCGCAGCAGCCTTGCGCAGTGCATTCCCTGCCGAGGATTCCGACGGCTGCCGCATCAGCCAAGTGGAGGAAGTGGCCGGACGCGGCATCCGTGCCGTGGTGGAGGGCCGCTTGGTGAGTGTGGGCAACGGGCGGATGATGGACGACATGGGCCTTGAATGGCACGACTGCCACCTGGCGGGCACCGTCATCCATGTGGCGGTTGACGGACACTATGCCGGCCACATCGTCATCACCGACCGTGTGAAGGACGACAGTGTCCGGGCCATAGCCTCGCTCAAGCAGCTCGGTGTTCGCCACACGGTGATGCTCACGGGCGACCGTCGGGCTGCTGCCGAGCAGGTGGCTGCTGCGCTCTCCATCGATGAATGCCATGCCCAGCTGCTGCCGGCCGACAAGGTGGCGCAGGTGGAGCGTTTGCTGGCACACCGCACCTCGGGCCGTGCGTTGGCTTTTGTGGGCGACGGCATCAACGATGCCCCCGTGCTCAAACGGGCCGACATCGGCATTGCCATGGGGGCCTTGGGCAGTGATGCAGCCATTGAAGCGGCCGACGTGGTGCTGATGGACGACCAGCCATCGAAGATTGCCACCGCCGTGCGCATTGCCCGGCGCACCATCGCCATTGCCCGCCAGAATGTGTGGTTTGCCATTGGCGTGAAGGTGGCCATTCTGCTGCTCGCGGCCTTCGGATGGGGCACGATGTGGATGGCCGTGTTTGCCGATGTCGGCGTCACGGTGCTGGCCGTGTTCAATGCCATGCGTGCCTTGCGGTGAATTTTGCTGACGGAAGATTTTGCACACTTTCCGTTTTCCACTAACTTTGCAGAAAGTATTTCCACAACCTGCCGGCAGGGCCTGCCTATGGTGTGGCCTTTGGGTGCTTGCCCGGATGCAAGCACAAAGGGGCCATCCGCGCATCCTACCGCAAGAATTCAGAAAAGAATGGACATCGTAGAAAGATTCCTCAACTATGTCAGCTTCGACACCCAGTCGGCTGAAGATGCGGGCAAGACGCCCAGCACCGACAAGCAACTCAAATTGGCCGAATATCTCAAGCATGAACTTGAAAGCATCGGTCTGACCGAAGTGGAACTCGACGAAAACGGCTATGTTTACGCCACACTTCCCGCCAACACCGACAAGCCCGTGCCCACCATCGGCTTCATTTCGCACATGGACACCAGCCCCGACTGTTCGGGTGCCGACATCCATCCGCGCATCGTGAAGGCCTACGACGGTGGCGACATCGTGCTCGACGAGAAATGCGGCCTTGTCACTTCGCCCAAGAAGTTTCCCGAACTGCTCGACCATGTGGGCGAGGACCTCATCGTGACCGACGGACACACCTTGCTCGGTGCCGACGACAAGGCCGGCATTGCCGAAATCGTGCAGGCCATGGTCTATCTGCTTGCCCATCCCGACATCAAGCACGGCAAGGTGCGTGTGGGCTTCAATCCCGATGAGGAAATCGGCCTCGGTGCCCACAAGTTTGACGTGAAGAAGTTTGGCTGCGAATGGGCCTACACCATGGACGGCGGAGAACTGGGCGAGCTGGAGTACGAAAACTTCAATGCGGCTTCGGCCAAGATCGAGGTGAACGGTGTGAGTGTGCATCCGGGCTATGCCAAGGGCAAGATGATCAATGCGGCCCGCGTGGCCTGCGAATTCGCTTCGCTGCTTCCTGCCACCGAAACTCCCGAGCAGACGGTGGAGTTTGAAGGCTTCTTCCACCTGCTCGGCATGGAGGGCAATGTGGAGCATGCCTCCCTGTCCTACATCATCCGCGACCACGACCGTGCCCGCTTCGAGCAGCGCAAGGCGCTCGTGGAGCAGGCTGTGGCTTGGATGAATGCCCGCTACGGTGAAGGCGTGGTGAAGGCCACCTTGGCCGACCAGTACTACAACATGCGCCAGCAGATCGAACCCGTGCCCCATGTGGTCGACATCGTGCTTGAGGCCATGAAAGAGTGCGGCATTCCCTCGAAGGTGCGTGCCATCCGTGGCGGCACCGACGGTGCCCAGCTTTCGTTCATGGGCCTGCCTTGTCCCAACATCTTTGCCGGTGGGCTCAACTTCCACGGACCACACGAGTTTCTGCCCATCCCCTCCATGCAGAAGGCATCCGAGCTGGTGGTGAAGATTGTGGAACTGACGGCCAAGCGATGAGGCTGACCGCGCTCCAGAAGCGAGAATAGATCAGAACACCCGCTTCACATCAAAATGGCGGCACATCCGTTTTCCCCGAAGGGGGAATACGGATGTGCCGCCATGATTTTTTGAGGGCCGTAGGACGGCCTTTCCGTTGCAGATGTCTTATCCCATCACTTCTTTCATCACGTCTTCTTTACTGCCGCAGATGTTGGGATTCACGGCATGATCCAAGGTGAAGAAGCGTTCCACTTCAGGCTTCAGCTCCGACAGGTGGAGGTCCATTGCATAACACAGCGCCAAGGAGATATCTTCAGCGCAGCAGTAGCGGTGCTCGTCCCAATGCTCGGCCCAGAAGCGGTAGATGTCGCGGTAAGCCTCCACACACTGCTCGCGGCTGATAAAACCACTTTTCAGCATGCAGGCGAAAGCATCGGTGGCCGCTTTCTTGAAGGGCGTGTACTGTGGATCCTTGATGAAATCAAGCAGTTGCTGTTGGGCGTCCTTGAACAAGGGGGCGCAAAGTTCCGTCAGAATGTCGAACATGTAATAACCGAAGTGGAAATCCAAAAATTCTTTCGGCTGCCGGAGCCATTGCAGCAGCACTTTCCGCGTGTCCTCCACGCAGTGTTCGTCCACACACTCCAGCATCAGTTGCCAGGCACAGTACAGGTTGGCGTAATGCAGCTGCTCTTCGGGGTTCTTCTTGTAATCGCCGATGGCTGCAGTCAGCAGGGCCAGCAGCTGTGCTTGCTGATTCTCCTTCTTCATGCGCCGAATGCCCGCGGCGGCAGAGGGTGGCAAATCTTTCAGTTTCCACACCTCGGGGCAGTCGGTCAGAAATACGTTTTGAAATGTTTTTGAAAGTTTCGCTTCACAGGGATACTCTGTATCATCCACCACTTGGTAGGGCAATTCGGGGTAGAGTTCCTGTTCCTTTTTCGTTCTTTCTGCCATTTCCGACATCATGATGACGGCCTTGCGCACGGCATCTGCTCCCCTCTTGATGACTGGCTCAAGCATCAACTTGAGCATCGGATTGTCTTTGGAGTCTTCTATGAGCCTCTGGGCATAGTCCATGATCTCCTGATCATCGGCATGCTTGAACATCTGTACAAAACGAGGATGGGTGAGATCTTCGGGGAAGTCACCTTCATCATCCCCATCGTCCTCAAAGTCCTCATCGTCCTCATCGTCATCCTCATCCATGTGGTAAATGATTTCAAACTCATCCTTCTTCAGATGCTGGATAATCACGTTGTAGCGACGTTCGCATTCGCTTTCTGAGAAGCAGTGGATAATGTGCTTGCCGTCTTTGCCGAATTCAAGCTCAATCAGAGGCACGTCGTCGGTGTCTTCTTCCAGGACGTAACGATCCAGCTCGAAAGACGATACAGGTTGGAATCCTGCCTCCTCAGCCCAGGCCACGGCACCGTAAATGTAGTTGTGAGCCAGTTCGTAGCTCACCTGTTCAAATTTCCACACATTGTTTTCTTCCTGCAGCTTGAGGTATTCCTGAAAGTCCTCTTGGGGGAGGTTGAATTCGTGCATACTGTCCAGCACGCCCAATCCATCCGTGTCGATGATGAAGGCGGCGAATGTGATGTTGCCTTGTTTGTGCCGACGCGTCACGACAACGAATTTTTGAGCATCCCTTACTTCGCGGTTGTTGCTCATGTAGCAAGTGCCCAGCTCCAGCTGGCGCGCTTTCGTGCGGATATATTCTTTGGCGGAAAGGGGACGGGCAGCGACCTGTCCCTTGTTTTTCTTGTTTTTCTTAGCCATGGTGTGTATGGGCGTTTGATGTGGTGAAATAATTAGGGTGTCCAGTTTGATGTACTCATTTTGCATGCGTCAAAGGCGGGCTGAAA
>DAIRWG010000146.1:0-6585 GCA_036802405.1 Alloprevotella sp. | reverse complement strand
GCAGCAGCCGCTTGATGGCCCAGTCGAAACGTATGAGTTGGTCTTTCATTGCTTTTCGTTTGTATGATTGTTTTACATCTATTTCAGTTCTATCGGAATCCACGCTCTGTCGCAGCGAAGCACGGATTTCCGCAAGGCATTTCCAGCCTCTTTCGCAGTGATTTTACGGCATGCCGGTGGGGCATTTACGGCACCGCGGTAGAGTTTTTACGGTACCGCGGTAGAATTTTTACGGCACCGTGGTACAATTTGAAAAGGCTTGGGACTTTTTCACCGCGGTGGTTCGAAGCGCATCACCGCGGTGCCTTGGCCGTGCAGCACCAAGGCATCTGAGCGGGGCGGGAGGGGCGGAAACGGGGGCGGAAGGAAGCGGACGGAAGGGCTAAGCCGCCGCTCCCCTCCCCTTGCCTGCCCCTCAGTCCTCCCTGATGCGGATGAGGAGGTTGGCCAGGATGGCCGTCAGTCCGCCGGTGGTGATGCCGGAGGAGAAGATGTTGCGCAGCGTGTCGGGCAGCTGGCAGAGGATCTCGGGCACCAGTTCCACGCTCAGGCCGAGGCTGAAGCTGAGCGCCATGACGAGCGTGGCCTTGCGGTTGATGTTTTGCGAAGCGATGATGCGGATGCCCGCGGCAGCCACCGTGCCGAACATGAGCAGCGTGGCACCGCCCAGCACGGGCGAAGGCATGAGCGAGAACACGATGCCCACGGCCGGGAAGAGGCCCAGGATGACGAGCATCGCGGCAATGAAGTAGCCCACATAGCGCGAAGCCACGCCGGTGAGCTGGATCATGCCGTTGTTTTGCGCAAAGATGCTGTTGGGGAAGGAGCAGAAACCCAGTCCGGCAATCATCGAGTTGAAGCCGTCGGCCAGGATGCCGCCCTGGGCGCGCTTCATGAACTTCTCGCCCTCCACGGGTTCGCCCGAGATGAGGGAGTTGGCCGTGATGTCGCCATAGGCCTCGATGGAGGTGATGAGATAGACCAGGCCGAGGCCGATGATTGACGAGAGCTCAAACTTCGGCAGGCCGAAGTGCAAGGGATTGGGCACGTTCACCCCGCCGTAGCTCTGCACCGAGGCGAAGTCGACCATGCCGAGCCACCACGAGAGGGCGTAGCCCACGGCCAGTCCGATCACGATGGAGCCCATGCGGAGGTAGCGGTTGCTGCTGCGGTTGAAGAGCACGATGAGCACGAGCACGAGCACGGCGGTGCCCACATTGCGGAAGGAGCCGAACTCGCCGGCGGCCTTGGCCGCATCGCCTCCGCCGCAGGCCGAGATGCCCACCTTGATGAGCGACATGCCGATGAGCGTGACCACGATGCCGCTCACCAGCGGCGTGATCACACGGCGCGCATAGCGCAGGATGCGGCTGACGAACATTTCGACAAAGCTGCCGGCAATCGTGGCTCCGAACACCACGGGCAGCCCGCCCAGCAGTCCGGCACTGATGATGGGGCCGATGAACGAGAAACTGGTGCCCTGGATGCAGAGCAGCCCGCAGCCGATGCCGCCCAGGCGGTGGCACTGGATGAAGGTGGCCACGCCCGACACCATGAGTGCCATGCTCACCAGATAGCTCGTGTCGGCCATCGGCAGCTGCAGCGCACCGGCAATGATGAGCGGCGGGGTGACGATGGCCACGAAGATGGCAAGCAGGTGCTGCGCCGCGGCAAAGATGGTTTCGCGCAGGGGCGGACGGTCCTCCAGCCCGTAGATCAGTCCGGCCGGGGTCTGCCGGCCGTTCAGGCCGGAGCGGGATGCCTCATCTGTCATAGCCGTCGTCCTTGATTCTGATTTCACAGTTGTCGAGGCTCTCGATGATGGCGAGCGACTCCACGTGGATGCCCATGCTGCGGAGCTCGTCGCCACCGTGCTGGAAGGACTTCTCGATGAGGAAACCCATGCCGACCAGTTCGGCACCGGCCTGCTCCACCAGGTGCATGATGCCCTTGGCGGCATTGCCGTTGGCCAGGAAGTCGTCGATGAAGAGCACGCGGTCGCCCTCGTGCAGGTAGTCGCTGCTCACGCACACGTCGTAGGAACGCTGCTTGGTGAAGGAATAGACGGAGGTCTTGAGCATGCGCTCCATGGTGCTGGGCGTTTTCTTCTTGGCAAACACCACGGGGAGCTCGAGCAGATAGCCCACCATGATGGCGGGGGCGATGCCGCTGGCCTCGACGGTGATGATCTTGTTGATGTCGGTGCTGGCAAAACGGCGCACGAACTCCACGGCCATGCTCTTCATGAGGATGGGGTCCATCTGGTGGTTGATGAAGTTGTCGACTTTGAGGATGCCTCCTTCGAAGCATTTGCCGTCGCGCAGGATGCGTTCTTTGAGTGCTTTCATTGGTGGGAAATGTATTGGGGGATTGTTTTATTTTTTGGGGGGATTGTATTATATTGGGAGGGGGGGGAATTGTATAGTTCCGGGGGGATGTGATTCTTTTCTTGGGGGAGGGAAATATTCTGATGTTCAATTCAACAAGCATTCGTGTGAATGAACATGGAAGGGGCGGGCTGAAAGCCCAACTGCTGCTTTCAGCCCAGGGCATCGCCCTGGGTTAGCCATTCTTCGATGATTGTTCGCCCTGAAAGGGCAAAAGCACGGCCCAACAGAACAGGTCGCGCCAAGAACATGGAGTCGGCTGGGCTTTTGCCCTTACAGGGCGAAAGGGAAACACCCCCGCTTTAACCCAGGGCGTTGCCCTGGGCTGAAAGCGGCAACTGGGCTTTCAGCCCGCCCCATCCTTGTACTCGCCAACGAATGCTCGTTGAATCAAAATTACAAGCACCAAACTGATTATCTGGCCGGCAGACGTCATTTACGCCCCGCCTGCCCCAAAAACGACCGTTGACGAGCGAGATGCAGTGTGTGTGCTCATCTGGCTCGTCAACGCAAGGCCGGAGGCCTCCGCTCACGGGGCGTGGGCGCAGGGCATCCGGAAGGGGGGGGAGAATGTATCTGTCAGTGTTTCACCTTCACTTCGATGCCCTGTCGGCCCAGCTCCTTCACGGCGCGGTCGATGGCCTCGTAGTGCTGGGGGTCGATGCCCAGAGCGGGAAGGTCGAGCGTGGGCAGGGCATCGTCGGTGTGGAGCTGGCTTTCCTCCACGGGGCCGATGATCATACCCACACACGAAGTGTTGTTGGTGATCGGGTCGATCAGGATGAATGCGCCCGTCGGCTTGTTGTCGGCATAGGCATCGAAGAAGAGCTCCTTCGACGTGACGATCACGGCGCGTCCGATCTCGTTGAGCTCGAGGTGGTCCACCTGGCTCTTCTCGAGCGTGTTCACATCCACCTTGTGCTCGAAGTGGTCGATGCGGCAGCGGGTGGTGTTGGTGGTCTGCTTGAGGTAGAAGCTCTTCTGCACGTCCATCGGCTGCTCGTCCATCCACACGAGCATGGCCTCGAAGTGGCGTCCCACGTGGGGCAGGCTGTCGGGATGCACGATCATCTCGCCGCGCGAGATGTCGATTTCATCCTCCAGCTGCAGCGTGACGCACTGGGGCGGGAAGGCGTAGGGCAGGTCGCCGTCGTAGGTGACGATGCGCTTCACCCTGCTGCGCTTGCCCGAGGGCAGGGCCATGATCTCGTCGCCCGGATGCACCACGCCACTGGCCACCTTGCCGGCAAAGCCGCGGAAGTCGAGGTCGGGACGGATGACATACTGCACGGGGAATCGGAAGTCGCTGAGGTTGTGGTCGTTGCCGATGTGCACCGTTTCGAGGAACTCGAGCAGTGCGGGGCCGTCGTACCACGGTGTGCGCTGGCTGCGGTCCACCACGTTGTCGCCCTCGAGGGCCGAGAGGGGTATGCAGCGCACGTCGGGAATGTGGAAGGGAGCGATGAAGCTCTCGAAGTCGGCCACGATCTTGCGGAACACGTCCTCGCTGAAGTCGACGAGGTCCATCTTGTTGACTGCCAGCACCACGTGCTTGATGCCGAGGAGCGAGCAGAGGAAGGTGTGGCGGCGCGTCTGCGTGATCACACCCATGCGTGCATCCACCAGAATGATGGCCAGGTTGGCCGTCGATCCGCCGGTGATCATGTTGCGCGTGTACTGCTCGTGGCCCGGGCAGTCGGCAATGATGAACTTGCGCTTGTTGGTGGAGAAGTAGCGGTAGGCCACATCGATCGTGATGCCCTGTTCGCGTTCGGCCTTCAGGCCGTCGCACAGCAGGGCGTAGTCGATCTGTCCCACGCCGGCGTTGCCCACGCGTTTCGAGTCGCGCTCGAGGGCCGAGAGCTGGTCTTCGTAGAGTTTTTTCGAGTCGAAGAGGAGGCGTCCGATGAGGGTGGACTTTCCGTCGTCCACCGATCCTGCGGTGAGGAGTCGGAGAAGGTCTTTTTTCTCGTCCTGGTCGAGGTATTCCTCGATGCTGAGTCTGTGGCCATTCACCACCATGGCCTCTTCGTTGGGGTTATTCTGATTGGTTTCGTTTTGCGACATTATGCATTTGTTTTCTTTTCTTGGTGCAAAGTTAGTGCAAGGCGAGAGAAGAGGCAAAGAAAAACTTGAAAAGTTTCTCTTTGACGCTTCCGAGCCGCTGAGGTTTTTTACCACTAAGGGCCACGAATATGCACGAAGCCATGCGGCGGATTGGCTTTACCACGAAGGGGCACTAAGTGACACGAAGGCCTTGCGGCGGAGTGTATTTGTCCGCGAAGGGCCGCTAAGGGCCGCGAAGCCATCCGGCGGATTGGCTTTACCACGAAGGGGCACTAAGGAACACGAAGCCATCCGGCGGAGGTTTTTTCCGCGAAGGGCCGCTAAGGGCCGCGAAGCCTTGCGGATAAATTCTAACGCAAAAGGCCCGTTGGGCCACGAAGAAACGCGAAGGCCTGCGGCAATGAACAGCCACAACAGGACTACGTGAAAACCTCCGCAGCATGGCTTCGTGCCCCTTAGCGGCCCTTCGCGGTAAAAACCTCCGCCGCATGGCTTCGTGCATCTTCGTGCCCTTCGTGGTAAACAACGCCGCCGCATGGCTTCGCGCCCTTAGCGGCCCTTCGCGGAAAAACCTCCGCCGCATGGCTTCGTGCATCTTCGTGCCCTTCGTGGAAAAACCTCCGCCGCATGGCTTCGTGTTCATTCGTGGCCCTTCGTGGTAAAGCCAATCAGCCGCATGGCTTCGCGCCCTTAGCGGCCCTTCGCGGAAAAAACCTCCGCCGCATGGCTTCGTGTTCATTCGTGGCCCTTCGTGGTAAAGCCAATCAGCCGCATGGCTTCGTGCCCATTCGTGGCCCTTTGTGGTAAAACCAATCCGCCGCATGGCTGAAGGTTTGGCCGACGAAAAACACGCTGGCGCAGCAAAAAGTCGTACATTTGCAGCAGCTAAACAACTTTGAAATTATGATGACATCACTCCAGTACGTGTTTTCGCGCCTCAGCGCGCAGCAGATTGCCAGCGCCTTCATCGTGCTCTTTGCCGTGATCGACGTGCTCGGCTCCACCCCCCTCTTCATCGCCCTCAAGCAGCAGGGGCGGCCTGTCAATGCCCTCAAGGCCACACTCATCAGCACCGCCCTGCTCCTCACCTTCTTCTTCGCGGGCGACGTGCTGCTCCACCTCTTCAGCGTCGACATCGAGTCGTTTGCCGTGGCCGGATCGCTCGTCATCTTCCTCCTCGCCCTCGAGATGCTGCTCGACGTGGAGATATTCAAGAACCAGGGCCCCATCAAGTCGGCCACCCTCGTGCCCGTGGTGTTCCCCCTCATTGCCGGCGCCGGGTCGTTCACCACGCTGCTCTCGCTCCGTGCCGAATATGCCCAGGTGAACATCATCATCGGCCTGCTGCTCAACATGGCCTTCGTCTACTGCGTGCTGCGCGCCACCGACCGCGTGGAACGCCTCATCTCGAAGGCCACCATCTATCTGCTCCGCAAGTTCTTCGGCATCATCCTGCTGGCCATCTCCGTGCGCCTGTTCACGGCCAACCTCAGCGCACTCATCGAGAGCTTCCACTGATTGCAGCGCGGGGGGACGTGAGGCCGAAGCAGGCCCCCAAACGCCGTTCCCCAAACGCCGTTGCCAACCGTACCAACGCAAAGCGTGGCATGCACCGCCCAACGGGTGGGGTGCATGCCACGCTTCATTTGTGTGTGTGTGAGTTCTGCAGTTACTTCCCGATGAGGGGGAAGGCATCGCTTACTGCTGCGGAGCCGTCGTTTCAGGTTCGGCGGGAGCCCAATTGGAGCTGTCCCAGCCGCCGTTGTCCACGGAGAGCACCTGGTTCTCGTCGCTCACCTTGTTGCTGCCGCCGATCTGCAGGCTGGCTGCGATCACTCCCTCCAGATCCATGCTGATGGTCGTGACTGACGGAGTCGTATAGGTCTTTTTCATTGTGATATTTCGATGTTTTGAATGTGTAGGAAATAGGTTGTGGAAGAAGGGGCGGGCGTGAGTTCCACGCCGGGGCATCCGCGCCCGTCCCTTGCTTTCTCTCAGATGATCACTTGATCAGCACCTTCTGGCCCTTCGAAGTGACGAAGATGCCATGCTGCGGATAGAGCACCACGCGGCCGTTGAGGTCGTAGTAGGTCACCTTCTCGGCATCGGTGTTCACTGCATCGTTGATGCC
>DAIRWG010000145.1:0-6701 GCA_036802405.1 Alloprevotella sp. | reverse complement strand
GAGGCTACTTGCAAAAAGACGCTTTCGAGAAGGTGCAAAGCGACCATCAGAATATTAGAATATTAAAACAGAATTTTTAGAACCACCCTTTAACCTCCACCCACATCAAGCATACATATGGCCCCTTTAATTTCCGATCAAGAGCTCATGGCGCTGATGCGCCTCATCCAGCAGAGCAGGCACATCGTGATCTGCGCCCACCGAGGTCCCGATGGCGATGCCGTCGGCTCGAGCCTGGGATGGGCAGAATACCTCACCGAACTGGGCAAAGAAGTAAACATCGTGATGCCCACCCCCTTTCCCGACTTCCTGCGTTGGCTGCCCAACTCCCACTCCATCCAGTTCTATGCACGTCATGAACGCGCAGCCAGCAAGGTGATCAACGAAGCCGACCTCATCTTCTGCCTCGATTTCAACGGACTCAGCCGTTTGCAGGAAATGCAGGGAGTGGTGGCCCGCTCGAAAGCCGACAAAGTGATCATCGACCACCACCTCGACCCCGACCGCGAAATGGCCAAACTCGTCATTTCGCAACCCGAAGCCTGCTCGACCAGCGAACTGGTGTTCCGCCTGATTCATCAGTTGGGCGGATTCGAAAAGATGAGCCAAACGGCAGCCGTGTGCATCTACACGGGCATGATGACCGACACCGGCGGATTCACCTACAATTCCAGCCGCCCCGTGATTTACGAAATCATTTCGCTGCTGCTCACCAAGGGCATTGACAAGGACAAGATCTACCGCAACGTGTTCAACGTCTATTCGGTGGACCGCATGCGCCTCACCGGTTACATTCTCTACGAGAAACTGCAATTCTTAGCCGACAACCACGCATCCCTCTTCACACTCACCCGTGAAGAAATGAAAAGATTCCACTTCATCCGCGGCGATGCAGAAGGCCTCGTCAACATGCCGCTGCAAGTGAAGGGCATGCGCCTGAGCATCTCCTTGCGCGAGGACACCGAACGCGACGTGGTGCGTGTGTCGCTACGGTCGGTGGACGATTTTCCCTGCAACAAGATGGCCGAAGAGTTCTTCCAAGGCGGCGGCCACCTCAATGCATCGGGAGGCGAACTGCCCTTCCCGCTTGAAGAAGCAGTGAAAACGGTATACAAGGCAGTGGAAGCCTACAAGTCGTTGCTCTGATTCGTACGCGAAGCTATTTCACTAACGTCATCGCCATATGAGCACGACTGTTTTGTCAAATATTTGGAATCCTATTCAAGCCGCAAAGGCTGGCAATCAACACATTAGCGACAGAGAGACTGCTCTTTCCACATTCCGACAAACAGGCGTACGAAATTATTGCCATACGCAGGTAAACCAGCGCAACCACAGCACAGTCACAGCACAGCCATACAAGGAGAACCAACATCCAACCCTCAATCCTATGATAACGACTCAAGACAAAGCGCAACTTGCCCAAAAAGGCATCAGCGAAGAAAAATTCATGCACCAGCTCGAGTGCTTCAAGACGGGATTTCCCTTCCTCAAGCTTGCAGGTGCCGCCAGTGTCGAAAAAGGCATCCAAGTCACCGATGAAGAGGCCGAAACCCAATATCTTGCCGCTTGGGAAAGCTACACCGCCACCAACGGCCACAAGGTGGTGAAGTTTGTGCCCGCATCGGGGGCTGCCAGCCGCATGTTCAAAAACATGTTCGCCTTCGTCGATGGCGACAGCGAAGTTCCCGGCACCGACTTTGAAAAGAAGTTCTTTGACCGTCTGCATGACGCGGCATTCTTTGCCGACCTCAATGCGGCCTGCCAACGCAAATACGCAGCCGATGCCGACAAGCTCATCAGCGACGGACGCTACAAAGACGTGGTGCGCGCCATGCTGCAACCCGACGGCTTGAACTATGGTGCTCTGCCCAAGGGATTGCTCAAGTTCCACAACTATCCCACGGGGGCACGCACTCCGCTGGAGGAACATCTGGTGGAAGGTGCACTCTATGCCCGCGAAAGCGATGGCACGGTCAACGTACACTTCACCGTGTCGCCCGAACACCGCGCCCTGTTCGAGCAGCTTGTGGCCGAAAAAGCTCCCGTCTACGAACAGGATTTCGGTGTACACTATGTGGTCAGCTTCTCTGAGCAAAAGCCCAGCACCGACACCGTTGCCGCCAATCCCGACAACACCCCCTTCCGCAAGGCCGACGGAAGCCTGCTCTTCCGTCCGGGCGGACACGGTGCCCTCATCGAAAACCTCAACGACATCGATGCCGACGTAGTGTTTGTGAAAAACATCGACAACGTGGTGCCCGACCGTCTGAAGGCCTCCACCGTACGCTACAAGAAGCTGTTGGCCGGCATTCTGGTCAGCCTGCAGAGCCAGGCATTCGCCTACCTGCGCAAACTCGACAGCGGAAAATACACCATGGACGATTTGCGCGAAATGCTTCAGTTTGTCCAGAAGCAGCTTTGCACCAAGAACCCCGACACCAAGATGCTGGAGGACACCGAGCTGGCCATCTACCTGCGCAAGAAACTCCACCGCCCCATGCGCGTGTGCGGCATGGTGCGCAATGTCGGCGAACCGGGCGGAGGCCCCTTCCTCGCCTACAATGCCGACGGCACCATCTCGCCCCAGATTCTGGAAAGCTCGCAGATCGACATGAATGATGCCGAGAAGAAGGCCATGTTCGAACAGGGCACCCACTTCAACCCCGTCGACCTCGTGTGCGCCATCAAGGACCACGAAGGCCATCCCTTCCAGCTGCCCGACTATGTGGATCCGCAAACGGGCTTCATCTCCCACAAGAGCAAAGACGGCAAGGAACTCAAGGCATTGGAACTTCCCGGACTCTGGAACGGCGCCATGAGCGATTGGAACACGGTGTTTGTGGAAGTGCCGCTCGACACTTTCAACCCCGTCAAAACAGTGAACGACCTCTATCGCGAGCAGCATCAGTAATCCCTTTTTCGAAAAACAACGGAAAGCACGACCATGAGCCGTGCTTTCCGCCGTTTTTTTAAGAAAAAAAGGAAAAGCGGGCCTATCATGCCCAAGCGATCTACGATTCCTTCAGCAAAAACAACTATGACGAAAACTTCAATCTGGCACCTCTTTGTCTGCTTTATGAAAGCCGGTGGGCTGACCATCGGCGATGGCTATGCCACCATAGCCCCTCTGCGAAAAGCCATCACCCACGACCACCAATGGATGAGCGAAGAAGAATTTGACACACAGCTCACCTTGGTGCAGGCGGTGCCCGGCATTTTCAATGTGAATTTTGCTGCCTTTCTGGGCTATCGGCTGAACGGATGGAAAGGGTGTGCGGCAGCCTTGGCCGGCATGGTGCTGCCCCCATTCTTATTGCTGCTGCTCATCGCCAGATTCTACCGCCCCTTGAGCCAGACCTCTTTGCTTCACTCCTTCTTGATGGGTGCACGCCCCGCCATCATCGTGTTGCTTCTGTTGCCTTGCTTCAAGATTCTCAAGAAATCGAGCCTGTCACTCAGCACCATCTGGATTCCCATCGGAGCGGCCATTGCCATCGTGCTGATGGGCATTTCACCCGTCTACATCATCGGTGGCTTCACTTTCATCGGCATTCTGTATGCCATTCAGGTGATGATGAGCGAACACTGACCTCCCCGACAAGGAATCAACACGCCCCCAACTGTGGGCCACTCGCTCCACACAGCCTAAAGAGCAGTTCATTAACCCATCTTCATTTCGCAAAACCTATGCTCACCTTTCTCTTCCTATTTCTCAGTTTTGGCCAATTGGGACTGTTTGGCATCGGTAGCCCAGCCGCGGCACAAGTGGTGATTGAACATGAAACTATCACCCTTCACCATTGGTTCACCCCCGAACAAATGGCCGACATGCTGACCCTTTGCCGTGCACTTCCGGGTGGAAGCGGACTCAATGCAGCCACCATTTGCGGACAAGCCGCAGCGCCCGAAGCAGCCAGCTGGAGCCTGTCGGCCATGCTCAGTCTGGTGGCTGTGTCGGCACTTTGCCTGTCGGCCGTTTTCTGGACCTGGCTCATCAACCGTCTCATGCAGCACGCACCAAGCCAAACGGTCGTGCACTGCGTGCTGACACTTTTGCGGCCACTCATTCCCGGACTCATTGCAGCCGCCGCATTGCTCATGCTCACCAGCGAAAACTTCGGGAGCATCCTGACCTCGCCCTGGCACTTTTGGATCAGTGTATTTCTCGCCACAAGCACGGCATTGGGCATTTGTGTCTACAAATTCAATGCCACATTCATGGTGGTGCTCTGCGGACTGGCCGGAATGATTTTGCTTTGACCAAAACCACAGGAAATGCTGAAGCAAAATCATTGCAAAGCGAGAATTTCAAATCATCCGTGAAGGCAACAAAAATGCAGGAAGAAGCATGGAAACCTGCCGCAGCATGACAAATCTTTGGGCATAATCACGTAACTTTGCGTTGTAACACAAACGTAACACACAGAATCAGGGACACCATTTTCTCCCTTCCTAAAATCGGACGAATCAATGAGTTTCAATCTTCCCCAGACAGACAAAAAGCGAGTGGTCATCGTAGGCGGCGGCTTCGGAGGCCTGAAATTAGCCAACAAACTGAGCAAGAGCGACTACCAAGTGGTGCTGGTCGACCGCAACAACTACCATCAGTTTCCCCCGCTGATCTACCAGATTGCCTCGGCCGGCATTGAGCCGAGTTCGATTTCCTTCCCCTTCCGCAAGATTTTCCAGAAGCGCAAGAATTTCTTCTTCCGCATGGCCGAAGTGCGCTCCATCTTCCCTGAGCACAAGATCATCCAGACGTCCATCGGCAAGGTGAGCTACGACTACCTTGTGCTGGCAGCTGGTGCCACCACCAACTACTTCGGCAACCAGAACGTGGCCAACGAAGCCATGCCGATGAAGAACGTGAGCGAAGCCATGGGCCTGCGCAACGCCTTGCTCGACAACTTCGAGCGTGCCCTCACCTGCGCCACCGACAAGGAACGTCAGGAACTGCTCAACGTGGTGATTGTGGGTGGCGGTGCCACCGGTGTGGAGATTGCCGGCGCCCTGTCGGAAATGAAGAATTTCGTCCTGCCCAAGGACTATCCCGACCTGCCCACTTCACTCATGCACATCTACCTCATCGAGGCCGGACCGCGCCTGTTGGCTGCCATGCATCCCGACTCGTCGGCCAAGGTGGAAAAATACCTACGCACCATGGGCGTGAACATCATGCTCAACAAGATGGTGACTGACTACAAGGACCACCACGTGGTGCTCAAGGACGGCAGTTCCATTGCCACACGCACCTTCATCTGGGTGAGCGGCGTGGCAGCGCAGCCCGTGGGCAACCTCGATCCCTCACACTTGGGACGCGGCCGCCGCATCGTGGTGGACGAGTTCAACCGTGTGCCCGGACTCGACGGCGTGTTCTGCATCGGCGACCAGTGCATCATGCCCGAAGGCGACGACGAGTGGAAGGGCGGCCACCCACAGCTGGCCCAAGTGGCCATCCAGCAGGGCAACCTTCTGGCCAAGAATCTGCGCCGTCTGGCAGACGGAAAGGAAATGAAGCCCTTCCGCTACAAGAACCTCGGCACCATGGCCACCGTGGGCCGTAACCGCGCCGTGGCTGAGTTCAGCAAGATGCGCTTCGGCGGATTCATGGCATGGGTGCTTTGGCTGGTGGTGCATCTGCGGTCGATCCTCGGTGTGCGCAACAAGCTGATCGTGCTGTTCAACTGGCTGTGGAACTACGTGTCCTACTCGCAGTCGCTCCGCATGATCATTTACGCCAAAAAGGCCAAGGAAGTGATCGAGCGCGAACAACGTCTGGCATCCACACACTGGGGCACAGACTTGCTGAGTGAAGGTTCGGAAGACCCCCACGAAGCAGCGAAATAGGCCAAGAAGCCATGCGAATTGTGCCAAGTGACGATTCGCCGGAGGGGGACATCACCAAGCCGAGTGATGTCCTACTGAAAAAAGAGCTTGCTTGGCTCAGTCAGGGCGGGTTGAAAGTCCAACTTCGGCTTTCAGCCCGCCCTCTCTTGTAGGCCTCACACACATTCTCATAGAACCTCATATAGCATCGAATGAAAACAAGAATAATCGCAGTCCTATTCCTGCTGCTCGCTTTGCCCGTCACCGCACAGACCAAGAGAGCTTTGATTATAGGGTTAGGAGAACAACAGGACAAGGCTTGGAATAAGATCAATGGCGACAAAGATGTGCCCTATGTGCAAGCGATGTTGAAAAATGCCGGATTCAAGTCGGTCACGACCCTGGTCAACCAACAGGCCACCAAGGCTGGCATTGTCGGTGCTTTTCAGCGGATGGCGGCATCGTGCAAGCAGGGCGACGTGGTGTATGTCCACTATTCCGGCCACGGACAGCAGATGACGGATGTGCATCATGACGAGGCTGACGGATTGGACGAATGCTGGATTCCGTATGACGCGCATCGCAAAGCAAGTGCCACATACCATGGGGAAAAGCATTTGACGGATGATGAATTGAACGTTTATCTCCATGCCATCCGAAACCGGATCGGCAAGAATGGAAAACTGGTGGTGGTGATAGACGCTTGCCACAGCGGTGACGCGACCCGTGGCGCGGAAGAATACGAAGAAGCAGTGCGTGGTGTGGAAGACACCCTGACGGTCGACAGTCTGAATGCCCGTGGCCTGTTTGACACGTTTGAGCGGTTAAAGTCGCTCCTGATGGGTGACAAAGGCCATGCGAAAGACATCCAT
>DAIRWG010000144.1:3991-6724 GCA_036802405.1 Alloprevotella sp. | reverse complement strand
CGGGACTACGGGCCCAAACTTACGAAAGCTTGTGGAAACAGGCCGAAGCGGCCCGCCATAAAGACCAACCTGCATCGGCACTGAAAGCCGTGGAACAAGTGCGGGAAAAGGCACTGCTGGAGCACAACGATGCACAACTGCTTCGGGCCTCGCTCAGCAGCCTGCTCTTCAAAGGCGAGCAATCGCCCGACAGTGCCGCAGCCATCCTGCAACGAATGGAGAAAGCCCTGCAAAGCGAGCAACGGCCCGTGGAACGCGCCTTATGGCATTCTGCCCTGGCGCAAGCCTACGAGCAGCAAGGCGGGCCTTCGTGGCGACCCGACACGGCTGCCACCGCCCGTTCGCTCCGCCATGCGCAAGCGGCCTTGAGCCAACCCGAAGCGTTGGCCGATGCCTCGGCCAAGGACTTCCTGCCACTGTTCGTCGAAGGCAAGGAGAGCAGCATTTTCGGGCATGACCTGCTGCATGTGCTCTGGCGGACACACCAGCATCAGCTGGCATCAGAAGCCCTCGCCACGTTGCGGCGCATCATTCCCCTCTATGCCCAAAGGCATCTGGACGATGCGGTGCTTTGCTTGAGCCTGGACAGCTTGCAGCTGCATTTTTCCACCCACCAAGTGACGGGAGCGTTGGAATGCGACAGCCTGTATGAGGCACTACAGACATTGGCACGCCAGCACGCTTCGAGCCTTTGGAACGTGCGCACCTACCAGTCGATGGCCGAAATGTCGCGAAGCGAAACGACCGAAGCCGCACGGCTGCACAACGACAGCCTCATCATCGGCCAGCTTGGCCAAGCCATCCGGACTTATGGCCACTCGGAATGGGCCAACCCCCTCCGCCAGCGTTTGCAAGCCATGGAAACGCCCAGTGCTTCGCTGGAAAGCATTCCCGCGGAAGTCTATCCGGGCACCAAGCTTCCCCTCCGCCTTCGCGCCCGCCATCTGCAACAGGTGGGGCTGCGCCTCACCCGCATCTACGACAGCCAGCGTGAAGCCCGCGCACAAGGCAGCAAGCTGGCAAAGAGAGCCGCCAAACTACGCAGACGCAGCACCCTGCAGACATTCCGCCTGACTGAGCGCCCTGCCTACGAATGGCAAACGCTCACCGACACGTGCACCTGTCCCACCCAGCCGGGCGTTTACTATGCTGAACTCTTGGGCGAGCGCGATGAAGTGCTCGACACCCACACCTTCAGCGTGACCACACTGCGTGCCATGGTGTTCTCCACCCCCGGCGAGCACCACCGGGTGGTGGTGGCTGACAGCCGGAGCGGGCGCCCGGTGCCAGGTGCCCGGATCACGCAAATGGCTTACAACCCCGACCTGAGGCGTGAAGTGCAAGCGAAAGTGTATGAAGCCGACAGCCTCGGCACGGTGGAGCTCTCCCACCCTGGCCTCTACTCCAACTTCTATGTCTCCACACCAACCGACCAGGCTGCCATGCCTTTCCGTTTAGGATATGCCGGCTATGGGCAGTCCAGTGCCGCACTTTCCCAACTGACGGTCGACCTCTTCACCGACCGCGCCATCTATCGCCCCGGCCAACGGGTGCAAGCCAACATGGTGGCCTATGCCCGCCAAGGCGACCAGTTTCAAGTGGAGAAAGGGCTTCAGGGCAAGCTTCTGCTTCGCAATGCCAACCGCAAGGTGGTGGACTCCCTGCTCGTTCAGACCGATGAATGGGGCAGCTGCGCCGCCTCGCTCCAAATACCAGCCTCGACACTCAACGGACGATTCCTGCTCGAGTTCACCAACGGGCAGGCCATCCGGTCGGTGTGCGCCATAAGGGTGGAGGAATACCGCCGCCCCACCTTCACCACGGAATTGCAGCCCAACCGCACGTCCTATGCCCTGGGCGACTCCACGCAGGTGGAAGCCTCGGTGCGCACCTACACGGGCATCCCAGTGTCAGGCGCCAAGGTGAAATGGCAAGTAATGCGCACTTCATGGTATCATGCCGAGAGCAACGTACCGCTTCAGACGGGCGAGACGGTGAGCGACAACGAAGGGCATTTCCGCATCCCCGTGTTTCTGAAGCCCGATGTTTCGGCGGGAAACGGGGCCAAACGCCTGATGCGCCACCTGTTTGTGGTGAGCTACACCGTGACGGCTGACAATGGCGAAACGGCAGAAGGCAGCACGCTGCTCCGCGCCACCAACCGCCGTTCGTGGCTGGAAGCCGACGTGCCCACTGTTTTGTGCCGCACGAAGGGGAATGCACAGCCGCTTCCCAACTTCCGCGTGCGATTGGTGAATGCTTCCGGCACGAGCCTCGACACACTCGTCTCCTACAAGGTGCTGTCGGCCCAAGGCCAACCGATGTCATCGGGCCAGGTGCACACCCATCAGGCATTTCTGCCCGAAGGCATCGCCGCATGGCCCATCGGCCGCTATTCCCTTCTGCTTCAGGCTGGCCAAGAGGTGCTGCCCGACACGGTACGCTTCACGCTCATTTCCGATGACTTGAAACGTCCGATCGACCAACAGCAGCCACTTTTCACGTATGAAGGGGGCACGGCAGCCAAGGATTCCGTGCAGCTGCTCATCGGCACGCCACTTAAGGGCGTCGTGCTCTACCGCGACGTGCTGGCTCAAGGAAAACTGTTGGAGAGCCGCCGTATGGAACTGTCCGACACGGTGCTGCACGAATCTTTTGCCTACCGCGAGTCCTACGACGACGGGGCAGACATCTACTATGCCTTCCTCCGCGATGGGCAGCTCCACACTTACC
>DAIRWG010000144.1:0-3891 GCA_036802405.1 Alloprevotella sp. | reverse complement strand
GAACGACTTCACCCACTGGAAGCCGGAGCTTTTCGAATATTCCTACGGAGAAATGGAAAGCGCACCCCTCACCAGGCTCTACGCCAGCAGTGGGCGCGCATCCCGAAGCATGAAGATGGCCAAGCGCCGCAATCTGGCCTTCGCCGCTCCCGAAGCCATGAATGCAGTGGCCGACAGGAATGACGACTTGGACAGTGCCGTGGAAGATGCAGGCAGCACGGAAGGAGCACTCTCCACGGTGGTTCCGCGTTCCAATTTTGCCGAGACCGCTTTCTTCCGTCCTTCGCTCCACACCAATGCCACGGGCGAAGTGAGCATTGATTTCACACTGCCCGAAAGCACCACGCAATGGCACTTTCTGGCACTGGCACACACCCCGAGCATGCAGCATGGCACTCTCGACACCATGGCTGTGGCACGCAAGGAATTCATGGTGCAGCCTTTCATGCCCCGCTTCGTGCGTGAAGGCGACCAGGTGGCCCTGCCCGTGCAGGTCAGCAACCTCAGCGCGGGCACGCTGCAGACCACCGTACGCGTGGAACTGACCGATGCCCTCACGCAGCAATGCGTGTGGAGCAAAGTGCAGCGCATCACCCTTCGGGCGGATGAAGTGCAAACGGTGGAATTCTCGTGCAAGGTGCCCAAAGGCTGCTCCTTGCTCATTTGCCGGGCCGTCGGGCAGGCCGCTGCTTTCAGCGATGGGGAGGAGCACTATTTGCCCGTGCTCTCTTCGGAAGTGCAGGTCGCCCGCACACTTCCCTTCACCATCCGCCGACAGGGCACCACCGAACTGCGCATCGACACGCTGCTGCCGCCTCATGCCGCGCACCCTTCGCTGACGGTTGAGGTCACGTCCAACCCCACTTGGACTGCCGTGAATGCCCTGCCCGCATTGTTCAGCGAGCCTCAGGCACTGAGCGCAACCGATTGGGCCACACGCTTCTTTGCCTACAACGTGGGAGAAAGCCTGGCACAGCGCCATCCCGAAATCGGCCTTTTCATCAACAGCCAGCCCGAGGAAGCCTCAGCACTGGCCCGCCTGCACTTGGACCAGCTGGACGACCTCACCCCTTGGCTGCAGCAGGCTTACGCCGAAGGCCAACGGGCCAGCCAGCTTCGTTCCTTGCTCGATGCGGAAGCGTCAGCAGCCCGGAAGCATACGGCACTCGACCATCTGCGCGACTTGCAAACGGCCGAGGGCGGATGGAGCTGGTGTCCGGGCATGCCCGCCAATGCTTACATCACGCTGGAAACGGCGCTGCTGCTGGCCCGCACCCAGCAGTTGGCTCTCGACACGGACAGCCGACCGCTCACACAGCGGGCCATGAACTATCTGAAAAAGTATATGGCCAAGGACGTGGACGAGATGAAGCGCAGCGAACGGGAAACGAAACACGAAACCGTGCCATCCGAACTCCACCTGCGCTACCTCTACCTGCGCTTGCTGCTCCATCAGACGGACCACGATGCCGCCGCGCAATTCCTGCTCGAAAGGGCACGCCGCATGAACCACCAACTGACCATGACGGGCAAGGCTCGTCTGGCCCTGGTGCTGGATGCCTGCGGCCAGAAGGAGGAAGCCCGCATCTTGGTGCAAAGCCTGCTCGAACACACGGTGATGCAGCCGGAAATGGGGCGCTCGTTCGACACGCCCAGGGCACAAAGCTCCTATGCCCACTACCGCATCGCCACGCAGTGTGCAGCCATCGAAGCTTTGGAGCATTTCGGCCATGAGGCCGAAGCCGAGGAAATGCGCCTGTGGCTCATGCAGAGCAAGCGCACACAGATGTGGGAAACATCGCAAGCCACCACCGAGGCGGTCTATGCCCTGCTGGGCAAGGATTCGGCATCCCGCGTGATTAAACCGCTCGGCGATTCCCGACCTGTGCTATTCACGCTCAAGAACCGTGCGAAAATAGTTGGTCTGAGCGCGCCATCCGATTCCGACACGCCACACTCGGCTGGCTACGTTCGCCGCACCTTCACCCACCCGTCGGCCGTGCAGGCCACCACCCTCACCCTTCACCAGCCCCATGACGGTGTGGCCTGGGGAGCAGTCTATGCCTCATGTGCCATGCCGGCTTCTGAAGTGCCCACCGAGGGGCAAGGCCTCTTGCTGCAATGCCGCCACGAAGTGTGGAACGAGGGACACTGGCTGCCGCTGCGTGCCCACGGGGTGCTGCACAAGGGCGACCGCATACGCACCGTCTACACCCTCACGGCCTGCCGCGATTTTGATTTTGTGGCACTCCGGTCCACGCGTCCTGCCTGCTTCCAGCCACGACAGGCACTCTCAGGATTCACATGGGAAGGTGGCCTGTCGGCCTATCGCGACCTGCACGACGCTTCCACCTCTTTCTTTGTGGAAAAGTTGAAGAAAGGCAGCCACACACTGACCGAAGAATTCTTCATCGACCGCAGCGGACGTTATGCTTCGGGCATCAGCACGCTCAGCAGCGTATATGCGCCAGAATTCCATGCGCAATGCGGCGAAACGACCTTCTCCGTGGAGTGAGCATTCACCGCATGGGATGAATGAAGCCCGCCCGCGATGTGTACACCATCAGTACACACCGCGTGCGGGCTTCCCTATTTCGGCCAATCAGCAGTGTGACTTGAAGAAGGATTCATTACACCATCTCGTGCGCAGAAAAAGGCAAAAAACGCGACATTTGAAAACCGAAAAGTTATTTTAAGTTTTAAAATAGCTTTATCGAAGCCTTTATCACGGGCAACTGGCCTTGTTTGGAACAAAATTCGTATATTCGCGCACTGAAATGGAATTTAGGAACTAAAAACTCAATAAGGAATGGAATTAGAAAAACTTGGACGCCAGCTGAAGCTCATGATGCTGCTCACGCAGAACGTGCGCCTCACAGTGGAGGACATCAGTCAGCAACTCGGGATGAGCCGCCGCACGGTCTACCGCTACATTGATGCTTTCAAGGAAATCGGATTTAATGTCATCAAGACGGGCACCAAATATCGGCTCGATGCCTCCTCCCCATTCTTCCAGCGCTTGATAGGCGACATCCGCTTCACCGAAGACGAAGCGGCCACCATCAGCCAAGTGCTCAACAGCGTCTACGACAACTCTCCGCAAATCCGGAGCCTCAAGCAGAAGCTCACCCGTGTCTACACGCCGGAATTGCTGGCCAAGCATGGTGTCGACACCCGCTACGCACACAACCTCAGTGCCCTCTTCGACTGCATGCGTGAAGAGCGCATCTGCCTCATCCGCAAATACGACTCGCCCTCGAGCGGGAAGGTGAGCGACCGCATTGTCGAGCCTTACCTCTTCATCAACGACAACAACGAGGTGCGCTGCTACGAGATTGCCACCAAAATGAACAAGACCTTCAAGGTGAGCCGCATGGGGACCGTGGAACCGCTCGACCTCTTCTGGTCGAACAAAGAGCAGCACACGCCGTTCTACACCGACCTGTTCCACTTCTCGGGCGAAGAGCGCATTCCGGTCACGCTGCTGATGGGCAAACTGGCCACCAGCCTGCTGCTGGAAGAAAATCCCTCGGCTGAGCCCTTGCTGACAGACCTGCACGACGGACGACACTGCCTGCAGACGAAAGTGTGCAGCCTCAAGGGTGTGGGACGATTTGTGATGGGACTGGCCGACGACATCGAAGTGGTTGACTCTCCTGAGCTCAGCAATTACTTGGCCGACTACGCCGAACGGGCCAATCAAAAGTTCCGCCACGCGCCCCAAGCATGATTTTGCCCACGGCATACACACAATGACAGTCCCCATCGGAACAAACATTGTTCGGATGGGGACTGTCATTCTTTTTGCACTTATTTCCTATTCTGAAACGTTTCGCGTGGGTAACCAATGATTCCCCAAAGCATTGCACTGATAGTCATTGCAGTCATATT